>JBCDEF010000010.1:0-25061 GCA_039179915.1 Planctomycetota bacterium
CGGCCGACCATGCCCGGGCGCATCGGCAGGTAGTTGAGCAACCAGGCGGAGCAGATCAGCGCGAACATGTCGCTTTAGGGCACGCGACCGAACCGGCTCATCAGCACCTGGAACGACCACGCGACCACCGCCGCGTTCCCGACCGGCAGCAAAAGCATGACCCCGATGATCCAGACCGGCGCGTGGACAGCCGCGTCGGTCGCCTCGCGGAGCGCGTCGCGGCTCTGGGCCAAGACCACAATCGCGGCCGCGATCAGCAGGATCCCAACGACAAACCCCGCGGGCTTGCGCCAGCGGGCCCACCCACTGGCGGGAGCGTTTGTCATCGGCGGACCGCGGATTCTTCGGGCTCGTCGGGCAGGTGGCTCGGGGGCGGCGCCAGAAAGGCCACCCCGCGGCCCGCGCCGGCTTCGGCCCGGGCCAGACGGGCGGCCAGCAGCTCGGCAACTTTGACCAGCGATGGGTCGGTGCTTTGCATCGCTCGGCCCAGGACCGGGTGATCCGCCGTGGTCACACGCGTGAGCAGCACAGCCTTGAGCACACCCGGATCCGTCTCGGCGAAGAGTGCGTCGTCGAGCGGCTGCATCGCTCGGCGGATCACGGCGCTCGGCATTGTCACGGCGATCGCGATGCGCGACTCGGCATCGAGCTCGCCGAGCCGCGCGGCCAGAGAGCGGGCGATCGCCTCGGTGTCGCCGTCGTTGAGCGTCCCGCCAGGGCGGTCGCGGTCGAGCATCGCGGCGCGATACACCGGCAGCAGGTCTATCAGCCGAGAGACAGTCGCGACGTCCGCATTGCGGATCAGGTCCTGGCTGTCGTCACGAACCGCAGAAGACGGGCGACGAGAGAGCAGGTCTGTTTCGCTGCTCCTCGACAGCGGGCCGGCGGCGAACGGGACGCCCTGCCCGGCAACAAACCCCTGGATCGCGTTCCACCGCGCCGTCTGGCGGTGACCGCCCTTGACCTCCTGCACCCAGCCAGACACCCCCGGCGTCGGCCAGACCGACAGCCGGATCGCCTCTCCCGGTTCCAGACGGAGCCGGCGGTGCAGATCGACCACCTCCGGCGTGTTGTCGCCGGGCAGCGGGTGCGCCGCGACAGCGATCGAAGGCGTGAACGCAAACCGCGAGCGGACCGGGCGATCGTCGCCCATACCGAGAGCTCGCGGCAGCAGGTTGCGGATCTCGATGATCACCTCGGCCTCGTCGAACGCGTCGATCGCGCGGTCGGCCAAGCGAGCGCTCAGCCGGGTGATCTCCCTCGGCCGCGCGGCGGCGGTGTCGACCCAGGCCGGCACACCCGCGGCGATCGCCGACGCTTCTTCGGAGGCCGCCGGACGCGGCAGCGGGCCGCCCGAGAGCTGCTCGGCCATGTACCGCCCGAACGCGCCGGCCGGGGTGAGCGGGACGCGGCGGGCCGCGACCTCGAACAGCTCGATCGCCCGCGAGGTATCGCCGCGCTCCCGGGCGGCGATCGCCGATCCGATCGCGCCCAGCGCCGAGCGATCCTGCCACGGCTCGAAGGCTCGCTCCGCTTCTTCGGGTGTGCCCTGGCGCAGCACGAGCATCGCGGCGATCGGCCCGACCTGATCGCCCAGCTCGTTCTGGAACCTGGACTGGAGCTCGCGGAGGGCCGAGCCGGCAAGCCGCACATCGACATCGGCCAGCAGCCGAGCGATGATTACGTCCGCCGCGAGCTCGATCGCACGGCTCACGTACGCCAGGCGTGTTCGTTCCTGCTCCGGCCGCAGCAGAGTGATCTCATCGGCGATCCGATCGATCGCCGGCTCGACCGTCGCCTGCAGATCCCGGATCGCGCGCTCCGCGGCGACACGGTCGTCGAGCGCAACCGCCGCGAACAGCCGGTACCGCTCGCGATCGATCGAGAGCCGGATATCTTCGGGCGACGGGAGGTCATCGGTGGCTTCACCCAACTCCAGCCGGCGCTGGATCGCAAGCTCCGCCGCCTCGCGGCGAGAGGCCAGCGAAGCCTCGAACGCCTCGAGCAACCCCTCGGGACCAACAACATACCAATCAAACGCGGTCGTCTCCGCAACGAGCGCTGATTGCTCGCGGGCGCCGAGCGACGCAGCGAGAAGCGTGCCGTTGCGGTGGAACCGGGCCGCCTGCTCGAACGCCTCGAGCTGGACCAGCTGATCGGAGATCGCCAGGTGCAGGTTCGGGTCCAACGGGTCGGCAAGCAGGACGTTGATCGCCAGCTCGAGCCGGCCGATCGGGTCGTCCGACCGGTCCGCGAAGTAGGTCGCGACCAGCAGGGCGGCTTCCTTGTTCGTCTCGTCCAGCCGGGCCGCATGATCGAGCCGTTGAACGAAGCCACGCTCGTTGCCGATCTCGCGTTCGAGCAGCGCGGCGTCGAGCGCCAGCCGGCTGAGCACCGCCGGGCGGTCGGCCAGCTCGGCGGCGCCGCGGCCGTCGAGCCAGAAGGCATAGCCGTCGAGCCGGGATTCGACCGTCTCGCGCTGGCTGATCTGCCAGGCGATCAGCCGCAGCAGCGCGACATCGTCGTCAGGATCGAGCGTCAGCAGCGTGCGGGTCGCGTCGATCACGCCCGCGTCGTCGCCGGCCTGGCGGCGGGCCTGGATCAGGAAGCGGAGGACGTGCGGATCGTCCGGTCGAAGCCCGCTGGCCATCGCCAGAAACTCGGCGGCCAGCGCGGCGTCGTCCGTGCCGGGGTCGGCCTGCAGACGATAATCAATCAGAGCGGCTCTTGTGAGTTGGCGGCCGATGAACGACCGCTGCGCTTCGTCCAGCTGCGATGCGGCGGCGGGCGCAAGCAACACGAAGGCCCACGCGAAGACCGACCGGCTCAGCCAGCCCAACACTCCGATGAGAGCCGATTGCGGCAGCGATACGGACGCGGTGGTCACGCCAGCACCAGGGCAACGACACACGCACCGAGCCCGATGCCTACGACGGCGAGCTCCACGGCCCAGACCCATCGCCGCCGCGCCGCCCACGGGAAGACCCGGTCCGCGACCATGAACATGAAGATGAACTGGCCGCCGGTCACCAGGGCAACACCCATCGATCGCCACGCCGCCGGCTGGAACCCCGTCTCCGTGCTGAACCACTCTGAGACCCCTTGCGTGAGCAACAGCAGGCCGGACACCACCAGCGACCCAGCCCAGATTGACGCGACCACGGCCAGGAACGACGTGCTGAGCCCGTGAACCAGCCGCGATCGCCGGAGACGATGCGTTGTCATGCTCTAGCGTACGGGCGATGCCGATGGTTCGTCGGCTCCGATTCAAACGAAGCTCAGCCGAGCGCCATCGACACCAGGAACTCGGCGTTGGACTTGCTCTTGCCCAGCCGGCTCTTGAGCAGCTCCATCGCCTCAACCACGTTCATGTCCGCCAAGACCTTCCGCAGCTTGTAGACCAATTCCAGCTCCTTCGGGTCCATCAGCAGCTCCTCGCGTCGCGTGCCGCTGGCCGCGACATCGATCGCCGGATAGGTCCGCTTCTCAACAAGCCGCCGGTCGAGGTGCAGCTCGCTGTTGCCGGTGCCCTTGAATTCCTCAAAGATCACCTCGTCCATCTTGGAACCGGTGTCGACCAGCGCGGTGCCGATGATCGTCAGGCTGCCGCCGTTCTCGATCGCGCGGGCCGCGCCGAAGAACTTCTTGGGCCGCTGCAGCGCGTTGGCATCGATACCGCCCGACATGATCTTGCCCGAGTGCGGGATCTCCGAGTTGTACGCCCTCGCCAGCCGCGTGATCGAGTCCAGGAAGATCACGACGTCGTCGCCGAACTCGACCATCCGCTTGGCCTTCTCGATGACGATGTCGGCCACCTGCACGTGCCGCGAGCTCTGCTCGTCGAACGTGCTCGCGACCACCTCGACCGAGTCATCGGTGTTCCGCTTGAAGTCGGTGACCTCCTCGGGCCGCTCGTCGACCAGCAGCACGATGATCTTCACGCCCGGCGAGTTCTGCGTGATCGCCTTGGTCATCTGCTGCAGCAGCACGGTCTTGCCCGTCCGCGGCGGCGCGACGATCAACGCACGCTGACCCTTACCCAGCGGCGCAACAAGATCGACCACCCGGCACTCGATCCTGTCCGGCGTCGTCTCCAGGATGAACCGCTCCTCGGGGTGCAGCGGCGTCAGGTCCTCGAAGTTGACCAGGTCGTGGATGGCCTTCGGCGGCCGGGCGTTCACCTCGTCGACCCGCAGCAGCGCGAAGTACCGCTCACTCTCCTTGGGCGGCCGAACCGCACCCCGGACAATCATCCCACGCCGCAGCCCGAAGCGCCGCACCTGGCTCGGCGAGACGTAAATGTCATCCGGACCCGGCAGGTAGCTCTGCTCGGGCGAACGAAGGAAGCCGAACCCGTCGGACATCACCTCGAGCGTGCCCTCCCCGATCATCAGGCCCTGCTTGGCGGCCCGCGTCTTGAGGATCTTGAAGATCAAATCCTGCTTGGGCAGGTTGTGGAACTCCTCGAGCCCCTCGTTGTCGGCGACCTTCGACAATTCGTCGAGATTCATCTTCTGGAGGTCGGCGATCGTGATCGAATCGTCGATGTCCGTGCCCTTGGCGGCGATCGCTTTTTCGAGCTCGCGTGCCTCGGCCTCCAGTTCCTCGTCCGAGGGCAGCACGTGCACCGGGATGCCCGAGCCGCCGCGATGCCCGCCGCCGCCCCCACCGCCCTGCGGCGGGGTCATGTTCGCGCCGCGACGCTTCTTCTTGCGGCGACGCTTCGTCCCCCCGGGCCCACCCTGAGCGTTTGCCTGCCCGCCATGCCCATGCTGACCGCCCTGCTGACCCGAGGGACCCGCCTGGCCGCCCTGAGAAGGCTGCTCGCCGTCATTCCGCCGGCCGGATTCCGACGAGGCACCATCGGCCGGAGCCGATCCACCCCCATCGGATTCGGCTGTGGAGGCCTTCCTGCCGCTCGGCTTCTTTGTGGTGCTCTTGCCCGCGGCCGGCTTGCCGCCGCCCGTCGACCCGCCGTCGGCATCGGCCGCCTTCGAGGCCTTGGGCTCCGCGGCCGCCGCGTCAACAGGCTTCTTCTTCCGGGTCCGCGTCTTCGACGACTTGGGTTTGGTCGTCGTCGTGGCTTCGCTCGGGGGCTCGGCTTCGGTGGCTTTGGCCATCAAGAACGCTCGCAGGTTTGAGAATGCGGAAGGGAATCGCGGGACACTCGGATCGGCCCCGCCGGACAGCAGCGTTCGACCTCGCACGCGCTCGACGACGTTCAATCGGAGGGCGGTGTGGATCGCTCTGATTTTAGGACAGACGCACGCGGGACCGGCGGCCCGTCATGGACCCATCAGCCGGAGGCGCGATCGAGGATGATCTGGCTCAGAAGTGTTCTCGCCCGCCGGCACACGTCGGCCCGGGCACCACTTCCGTCCAAAGTATAGTCGGCCCGATCGCGTTTGGCCTCCACAGGAATCTGGGCCTGCTCACGACGATCCAGCTCGCCCGCGTCCCATCCCGATCGGGCCCGCAGGCGGCGCAGCCGCTCGGCCCGCGGCGTGTCGACAAACACGACCACATCACACTCGGCGTCGAGCCCGGCCTCGATCAGCAGCGGCGCATCAATCACCACCGCGGCCACCCCTTCACGCTCGGCACGACGCCGCAGCTCCGCACGGGCCTCGGCCAGCAGCGGAAACAGCAGACCCTCGAGCCGCTCACGCTGGCGAGCGTCGCCGAACACGATCTCGGCGACCGCCGCACGGTCCAACTCGCCATCAGCGACCACGCCCGGCCCCCACCACGACCGGAGCTCGTCGAGCACCGCGGCCGAGCGGTGCAGCTCCGAGACCTGCTCGTCCGCGTCATACACCAGCGCGCCAGCCTCCGCGAACGCGCCGGAGACCGTGCTCTTGCCGGCACCTATCCCCCCGACCACACCGATGACCACCGGCCGGCTCACTCGCCATGCCCTCCGCCGCGGCGAACGGCCCGGTCCGCAGCCCGATCCTCGGCACGATCGAGCGCCTGCCGGGCCGTCAACAGGTGCGACCTCGGGTGGTCCACGATCCGCCAGATGATGTCCTGCCCGCCCGTGCCCGCGGTCGCAAACGCGACAGTGCCCAGCCCGAGCACCCGCTCCGGGATCGACCGGAACACACTGACCTGCCGCACGTTCGCCAGCGGGGCATCGACCACGATCTGCCGCAGAACCCCGGCGACCATCACCACACGCCGCGTCGTCAGCACGTACGTCCGCGACGCCCGCTCGATAAACTGCCACAGGACCCAGACGACCGGCGTCGCCACGAGCACAACCCGCGTCAGCCCCTCGGCCCCGACCAGCCCGCCGCCGGCGACCGTCAGCGCTCCGGCCAGCACGGGCCAGCGATCGATCAGCACGAAGATCCAGTGTGGCGAGAGCCGCAGCAGCAGATCCTCGCCCTCGCCAAGGTTGATCTGGATCGCGTCCGAGCCTGGAAGCTCTCGCGCGGAGGACTCGAGCTCGGGCTGGTCGTGCTGGGCCACCGGGCGGACGCCTCAGGCCTCGATCGCTTCGGGCTTGAGCGTCACGATCTCGGGCAGGTTGCGGTAGTAGCCGTCGTAGTCGAGCCCGTAGCCGACCACAAACGCATCGGGGATCGTGAAGCCCACATAGTCCGCCTCGGCGACCGCCGGGCCGTCGTTCCGCTGCTTTTCGAGCAGCACGCAGACGCGGACGCTCGCCGGCCGGCGCTCCTCGAACAGCCGCCGCAGCACCGCGATGGTGTGCCCCGAGTCGAGGATGTCGTCGACGATCACGATGTGCTTGCCTTCGATGTCCGACGGCAGCTCGCCCGCGATACTCGCCCCTTTGGACTCCATCGATCGGCCCGGGTAGCTCGAAACAGCCACCAGCTCAAGCCGCAGCTTGATCGGCATCCGCCGGACCAGATCGGCCGTCATCACCATCGCCCCGGTCATCACCGGCACCAGCACCAGCGAGCCGTCGTCGACCCCGCCCGGGCCCGCCGGCGTGTCTCGGGCGATCTGCGCAGCCAGCTCGCCCACCCGCTCCCGGATGCGCTCGGCGTCGATCAGCACGGCTTCGATGTCACGCTGCATCCGGAAGCCTAGACCATCAGCCCTTTGATCCCGCCGGTCCGCCGGACATTGCTGTACCGGCTCAGCCCATCTTCGATGATCGCCTCGGCCGCCTCGGCCGGCATGATCTCGTCGACCTCCACGTCCTTGCCCTCGAGCATCTTGTAGTCCTCGAAGAACCGCTTGAGCATCTTGAACCGGTGCTGCGGGAAGTCGCTGGCCTTCTGGTAGCTCGCGTACTCCGGGTCGTTGCAGAGCACGGCGACGATCTTGTGGTCCGGCTCGCCGTCGTCGATCATGGTCATCACGCCGATCGCCCGGGCGTCGCAGACGCACAGGGTGGGCACCTTTTCGGCGCTGAAGACCAGCACATCGAGCGGGTCGTCGTCCTCGCCGAGGGTCTGGGGGATGAAGCCGTAGTTCGCCGGGTAGTAAACCGCCGAGCTGAGCACGCGGTCGAGCCGCAGCAGCCCGGTGGATTTGTCCAGCTCGTATTTGTTGCTTGAGCCCTTGGGGATCTCGATGATCGCCCGGAAGTTGCGGGGCAGCTCCATGCCCTCGATCCCGGGGGTGACGTCGTGCCAGGGGTGGACCATGCTCGGCTCCGGTGTCTCAGGGTGCTGCTTCGGGTGCGACCGCTTCGGGCTTATAGGAGATCGGACGCCTCGATCCGCGGGTTTGGCTCATCCGAGCGATGAAGAAACAAGATAAACCCGAACGAGGCGGCCGGTTTCCGGTCGTTGGGCCGCACGAGCGGTCCTCGGAGCTGACGACCATGCGAATCTCGACACGCGTCTTCTTGGCCGCGGCCACCTTCTGCGGGATCACCATCCTGACCTCGATCGGGACCCGGGTGCTGCTCGACGGGCAGCGGGCCTCCGGGCTGATGGTCAACCTCGCCGGCCGGCAGCGGATGCTGACCCAACGCATGACCAAAGAGGCCCTCGAGCTGGCCAACGCCGCCGACGCGGCCCAGCGGGCCGCCGCGGCCGACAAGCTCGGCGGCACCGCCCTGCTGTTCGACGACACACTCGCCGCCTTGGCCCACGGCGGCATCACGCGGGATGCCGCCGGCGACCCCGTCGCGCTGACCGCCGTCGCCGACCCCGACGCCCTGGCCGCCCTCGAAGCAGGAGCCGAACGCTGGACCCGCTTCGGGAGGCGATCGACCAGGCGCTCGCCCGGCCGGACCCCGCGTCCGCGATCGCCGACGCCATGCCCATGCTCCTCGAACACAACATCCCGCTGCTCAAAGAGATGAACGGGGCGACCGTGGCCCTCCAGGCCGCCTCCGATCGTCGGCAATCGACGCTGGAAGTGATCCAGCTGACCGGTGCCGCCACCACCCTGCTGGTCGGCATCGGGATGATCGTGTTCCTGCGGCGGAGCGTGAGCCTGCCGATCGCAGAAATCCGCGACCGCCTCGCCGAGGTCGCCGAGGGCGACGGCGACCTGACCAACGAGGTGGCGGTCCGCGGCCGCAGCGAGCTGTCCGAACTCGCCGCCTCCTTCAACACGTTCCTGGGCAATATCCGGGCGATGGTCGTCTCGTCCAACGCCGTGGCCCAGGACGTCGCCAACGCCTCGATGGAGCTGGCCGAAGCGACTGATCAGTCGCAACAGGCGCTCGACGACCTGGAACGCCAGGCCCAGGGCCTGACCTCCGCGATGGCCGTCATCGCCGAAAAAGCCCAGGAGATGCAGCACGGCTCGACCGCGATGGTCGAGCAGGTTAATTCGGCCGCCGACGCGGTCCGCAGCGGCAGCGGCGCGTCGAACCAGAGCGCCGACTCGATCCGGTCGCTCGCCGGCTCGATCGAGGCCAACGCGGGGCTGATCGCCGGCCTCGGCCAGCGGAGCGGTGAGATCGGGCAGATCACCCAGGTCATCGACGAGATCGCCGAGCAGACCAACCTGCTCGCGCTCAACGCCGCCATCGAGGCCGCACGCGCCGGCGAGCACGGCCGCGGCTTTGCCGTTGTCGCCGACGAGGTCCGCAAGCTCGCCGACCGAACAACCGTCGCCACATCCGAGATCGCCGCCGCCATCGCTGGCATCGGCACCGAAACACAGCGCGTCGTCGAGCAGAACCAGGCTACCGAGCGGGCCATCCAAGGCTGCCTCGACGCCATCGGCTCCACCACCGAGCAGCTCGACACCGTCGAGCGGGCCACCAGCGAGCTCCGCTCGGCCAGCGGCTCGGTCAGCGCGGCCATCGAGATCCAGGGCGCCGGCTGCGGCGAGCTCGAATCCGGCATCGGCACACTCGCCGCCGCCACCAGCCAGCTCACCAGCACCTCGGAGCTGACGACCCGCTCGGTCGCGACGCTCGCGCACCGGGCCGCAGAACTGCAGCAGTCGATGGCCCGGTTCAAGGTCGAAGACCACCCTGCCGACGCGGACTGATCCCTCAAAACACGCAGCGGGCGGCACGATCCGGGTACCCTCCCGCCATGCTGACCATCGACTACGCCAACTGCCTGTCCGACCGCGTCAAGACCCATGGGCTCGACGCCGACCGCCTCGCCCCCGGCTCCGAGCTCGCCCGGGCCGCCGCGGACATGACCACGAGCCTCGCTAAGACCCGCGGCACCGGCTGGGAACGCTGGAGCGAGCTCGCCCGCGACCCGATGCGGGCCGAGCACCTCGCCGCGATCAAGCCCATGGCCGAGGACGTACGAAAACGCGCGAGCAACCTCGTCGTGCTCGGCATCGGCGGCTCAGCCCTGGGCAACATCGCCCTGCAGGCCGCGCTCAACCCGCCGACGTGGAACCTGCTCAGCGACGACCAGCGCAGCGGCCCGCGGCTGTTCGTCCTCGACAACGTCGACCCGGCCAACATCAGCGCCGTGCTCGACTTCTGCCAAGCCAACGGCGGTTTAGAAAAGACCGTCTTCAACGTCGTCAGCAAATCGGGTGAAACCGCCGAGACCGCAGCCCAGTTCATGCTCGCCCGAACGATGCTCAAGGACGCCTTCGGCGACCGCTACGGGGCCAACATCGTCGCCGTCACCGACCCGAGCAAGGGCACCATGCGGCAGATCTGCGACGCCGAGGGGTATGTCACCCTCCCCGTGCCCGACGGCGTCGGCGGCCGGTTCAGCGCCCTCAGCCCTGTGGGCCTCTTCTCCGCAGCCGCCTGCGGCATCGATATCGATGCACTGCTCGACGGCGCCAACGCCATGGACGAACGCTGCTCAAGCGAGGACCTGTCCACCAACCCCGCCGCCATGCTCGCGACGATCCTGGTCGAGCTCGGAAACGCGGGCAAGCCCAACCACGTCCTCATGCCCTACGCCAACAGCCTGTACCTGCTGGCCGACTGGTACCGCCAGCTCTGGGCCGAGAGCCTCGGCAAGCAGCACGACACCAACGGCAACGAGGTCTTCGCCGGATTCACGCCCATCAAGGCCCTCGGCACCACCGACCAGCACAGCCAGGTCCAGCTCTACCGCGAGGGGCCCAACGACAAGGTCCTCGGCCTCATGGAAGTCGAAGACTTCGGGAGCGACCTGACCATCCCCAGCGGCCTTGGCGTCGACAACCTCAGCTACCTCGAAGGCAAGACCATCGGCGGCCTGCTCAACGCCGAGAAGCGAGCCACCGAGTACGCCCTCGTTGAGAGCCAGCGCCCCAATTTCACTATTCGATTCCCAAGAGTCGATGCGCACCACGTCGGCGAGTTCATGATGCTCTGGCAGATCGCCACCAGCTACGCCGGCCTGATGCTCGGCATCGACGCCTACGACCAGCCGGCCGTCGAGCTCGGCAAGAAAGCCACCTTCGGCCTCATGGGCCGGGCGGGGTTCGAGGAGTTCAAGACCAAGGTCGACGCGGGGTTGGCGGAGACGGAGTTCACGATGTGAGCGATGCGCAGCCGTACACCAAGAAGCAGCTCAGAGAGTTTGGTGATGGCGTGCTTGACATAATTGGCCGAGCCTTCAGTGACGTATCGCTTGAGGGCGGCACGACCATTACCGAGGCGTACGCGATAGACGACTATGCGCCAGCGACCGCCAGGGCCGAGGCAAGAGCGAAAGACACATATAAGAAATGGCATGAAGCCGATATCGTTACGCTCGATCCGGGCGGTTCCGCGTTGAGCTTCATGGATCCGATCGGCTTCCGCTTCCACCTTCCCGCGTACACGCACCTTGCAGTACGGGTTGAACTGAGAAGAGAGCCGTACCCGGACAACAATTGCCTCATGCACTTCGATGAGCCGGCGATGTTCGATGTTTCAACCGGGCTCCGCGCGGTCCAGTTCTCTCTACTCGAGAATGAGCACGCGGCTGTAGCTCAGTTTCTATGGTTCATGGCGGAAGCAAGGCGTGTTCGCGCGTACCACCAAGGCTTGGAGTACATCAAGCCGCTCAGGCGGAGCTGGTGGAAGTACCTTGCCGATGCGGACCGCACGACGATAAAGCACCGCTGGAACATACAGACAAGCGCGTGGCCAAGGTAGTTTCGTATCACGGCGTAACTGTCCTCGGCAATCCGTGCGGCGATGCCCGCCTGTGCCTCGCTTGCGCTTCGGCCTCGTCAATGTGAACCAGTCCCGACGAGGCCGAAGCGCAAGCGAGGCATGGTGGCCACCAATAGACAGCCCCCGCGCCGGACGACACGGGGGCTGCCCAAGGACCCTGATGAATGACCGTTGTTTCTTGCTCAGCGACGACGGCGCGTCATCGCCAGGCCCGCGAGCGGGGCCAGAGCCATCGCTGCCGGCGTCGGCACGATCGTGAGACGGGCGATCGGGGTCGACGCGTCGAACGTCGATTCGATCTCGAAGCCCGACGCCGTTGTCCGGCCCACGAGCGTAGAGAGATAATCGCTCGCGCCCGGGTCATCGAAGAAGAGTTGGGCCGTGCCGTTCTCGACCTCGCCCTGCGTGGCGTCGATGCCCGCGAGGAAGGCCGCGCCGTTGTCGGCGTTGTTGACCTCCGTGCCCGCGTCCCAGACCATCGAGCCGAAGATCTCGATCGTGATCGGCCCGTTGAAGTTGCCGTCGGCGTCAAAAATCTCGATGCCCTGCGGGTTGCCGACGAACAGGTCGTTTGTCGGCACGACCATGCTGGCAAAGCTCAGGAAGCGGGCCTGAGCCGGGTCGGTCACGTTGAAATCGACCGCGGCCGACCCTCCGCCGACGATCGGCCCGGTGCTCGTGGTCGCGGAGAGCCCGGTCGGGTCGGCCGCGGCAAACTCGGCCGCGAGCGTGCCCGTCGAGCCGAGCTCGGCGACCGCTTCAAGACCGGCCGACACCGGCGACCCCGGATCGAACAGGTCGAACGAGCCGTCGCTGAGCCCGAAGAAGACCGGCGTGAACGCCGTGCCGCCCGAGGGCAGCAGGTTCTCAAAGGTCACAGAGACAGCCTGAGCCCCCGCGCCGCCGGCCAGGCCGACGAGCGCGAGCGCACCGATAGCGTTGCGGATCATGTGAATCACTCCTCAAGCTCCCCCGAGCGAGATGTGGATTGAATGCGGAGACAGAGATCGGCCCCCGCCGGGGGCACAGACCCCGGAGCCTCTGGGTGCATTCCCGCAATCTCAGAAAGTTTGCGAACGGCTTTCGGCGGTCACGCGCCGGGCTGGTCAGGATTTGCCGTAGACCGGCACCATCGCGCCGCGGGTGACCTGATTCAGTGGAGAGGCCAGCCAGCACGCCGATTGTGCGACGTCCTCGACCGCCGGCCATTGCTCGTGGTCCGCGTCGGGCATCGACTGTCGGTTGGAGGGCGTATCCATGATGCTCGGGACGACGGCGTTAATCCAGATCCCGTCGGCCTTGACCTCCTCGGCCAGCGCGCCGGTCAGCCCGACCACCGCCGCCTTGCTCGCGGTGTAGGCGGCCATGTTCGCCCCCTCGTGCGGGTGCAGCGCGGGCTTGGCGGCAACGTTCACAATCCGGCCCGCCGTGGCGCTCCGCCGCATCGCGCCGATCGCCGCCCGGCAGGCGTTGTAGCAGCTCACCGCGTTCATCTGCAATTGCCGAAGGAACAGATCCGCATCGGCGTCCTCGATCGGCGCAAAGGCGAACCCGCCAGCGACGTGGATGCTCGCGAACACATTCTCAGCCTGCTCGGCAAAATACTGCTCGGCATTCGCTTCTTCGGCCAGATCACCCGCGGCGGTGATCGTCACGCGATCATCGTCGATCAGCGGCGAACGCGACGCGTCGTCGGATGTCTTGGCCGGGATAGCAACCCGGCCGCCCTGATCGAGCACATGCCGGGCGACCGCGGTGCCCAGCGCCCCCGTGCCCCCGGTTACGACGACCAGCCGCCCGTGAAACGCCCCGCCCGAATCTCCGTCGTGTGCGTCGCTCATGACCGAGTCTAGAGCCGCCGGTCGGGCCGGCCGGCTGGTCTGGCCGGCTGGTCCGGTCCGCGGCCAGGCCGGTTGGCACACGGGTTGCGACACCTCCGCCGGACACGTTCCGGAGGCAGCCTCTATGCGTTGGATGGACCCGCCCGAGCCACGACCCGACCTATCGGCCAGTCAGGCCGCGCAGTTGCTGCGCGAGCGGCGGCTCGGGAACGCCCTAATCGAGCGGGCCGCCATCGCCGCGGCACGCGAGCGGGCCGGCTGCGATCAGGCCGCTGCGCTGCGGAGCGCGGTCCGTGCGCACCCGACCCCAGCGCGCACCGCCCAGCCTGTCCAGCCCACCCAGACGGAGAGCACCGCGGCATGAACTACGGCATGTACATCTCGGCGTCGGGCGCGCTGACGAGCATGCACCGCGTCGATGCGCTGACCAACAACCTCGCCAATGTCAATACCGTCGGCTTCAAGCCCCACACGCCCGGCGTGCGGCAGCGAGACGTCGCCCGGGTCGAGGACGGGCTGCCGACCCTCCCTTCCAATGAGATGCTCGAAAGGCTCGGCGGCGGCGTCCAGCTCGTCCCGACCCGGATCGGCTTCACACAGGGCGATCTGCGGCCGACCGGCAACCCGCTCGATGTCGCGGTCAACGGCGACGGGTTCCTGATGATGCGCGGCGATCAGAACGGCGACACCGCCGAGCTGCTGCTGACGCGAGACGGTCGGCTCAGCCTCGACAGCAGCGGGACGCTCGTGCAGGCCACCACCGGTCGACCTGTGCTGAGCCTGGCCAACCAGCCGATCCGCCTCGACCGCAACGAGCAGGTCCGGATCGATACCGACGGCCGGATCTCGCAGGGCGACCGGTTCGTCGCGCAGCTCAACCTCGTCGATGTGCCCGACCGCCAGCGGCTGACCAAGCGGGGCGACGGGCTGTTCGGCATGACCAACGACGCGGTGGAAAGCCTGCGACCGGGCGACGGCCTGATCAAGCAGGGCGAGATCGAGGGCTCGGCCGTCGACGAGATCCGCGCTCTGATGCAGGTGCAGGGCGCCGCCGGCGATGCGAGGAGCAACCTCGCGATGATCAACTACCACGACCGCCTGATGGACCGGGCCATCAACCGGCTCGGCCGGGTGAGCTAGGCCCGCACGGGCCGACGAGAGCAGGAGAGAGCAGTCCATGGCGAGCATCGCCCTCCAATCCGCCGCGTCCGGCCTGAGCGCGCTCAGCACCAAGCTCGACGTGGTCGCCAACAACCTGGCCAACGTCAATACCCAGGGGTTCAAGGCCAGCCGGGCCAACTTCCAGGATCTGCTCTACATCGAACGCGCACAGCCGGGCGTCGAAAACGCCAACGGCGACCAGCGGCCGACCGGCCTGTTCGTCGGCCTGGGCGTCAAGGTCTCCGGCACACAGGTCGACTTTACCCAGGGCGCACCGATCACCACCGAGCGGCCGCTCGACCTGATGATCGAAGGACTCGGCTTCTTCCAGGTCGGCATAGAGAACGGCGAGACCGCTTTCACCAGAGCCGGCAACTTCACGCTCAACTCAGACGGCGAGATCGTGCTGGCCACCGACGTCGGCCGGCGGGTCGAGCCCAACATCACCATCCCCGACGATGCGCAGACCATCACCATCGGCGCCGACGGCACCGTGAGCGTCTCGATCCGCGGCCAGGCCGAGCCGCAAGAGGTCGGGCAGTTCCAGCTCGCGAGCTTCATCAACCCCGCCGGTCTGAACCAGATCGGCGAGAACCTGTTCACCGAATCCGAGGCCTCCGGCCCGCCGATCATCGGCGACCCCACCCAGGACCAGTTCGGCCGGATCTTCCAGGGGCGCCTCGAATCCTCGAACGTCGACGCGACCTACGAGCTGATCGAGCTGATCCGCACCCAGCGGGCCTTTGAGATGAACAGCCAGGCGATCCGAGCCGCGGACGAGACGCTCCGGTCGGTCGCGCAGCTCAGGCAGTAACCCAACCGTGATCCTCCGGAGACTCGTTATCCTAATCCTCGTCTGCCGGGCGTTCGCCGCGGACGGACAGTCCGTGGTCACGCTCAAACCCTCCGCACGTATCGCGGAGGGCCAGGCCCTCACGCTCGCGAGCATCGCAGCGGTACGGGGCGACGCGCGGCTTGCCGGCATCCCGATCTCGCCGGCGGTCACGGCCGCAGGCCGCTACAGCTTCGGCGTCGACGACGTGCGCGACGCGATCGAGCGGGCCGGCATCCCACGGAACACGGTCGTGGTCCGCGGCTCACGGTGCGAGGTCGTCGTCCGGCGATCGGGCCCCGCCAGACCGGATCGGGACAGCCCGCCCCCCTCGGAGCCGATCGCAGCCCCAGAAGACGGAACACATGCCACGATCGAGGACCACGTTCGGCACCACCTGCTGGAACGGCTCGGGCTGCCGGCGGAGCGGCTCGAGCTCCGCTTCGACGACCGGGACGCACGCCTGCGTGCCATACCCACACGGGGCTGGACGGTCGAGGTTAGGCTGACCGGCATCTCCCGGCGAACGCCGGTGCGGCTGACAATGTACGCCGACGACGGCACGGTGCGCGATGAAACACTCCGCGTCGAGCTTCGGGTCCGCAGGGATCTCGCGTTGGCCGCGCGAGCGGTGCCACGGGGCGCCGCGCTGACCGCGCAGGACGTACGCAGCGAGCCGCGGTGGGTCGCGCCGGATTCCCCGCTGCTGCCGTTCGACCAGGCCTTGGGCATGGTCGTCCGCCGGAGCCTGGACCCGGGCGACGAGCTGACCCGGGGGCACGTCGAGTCGCCGCTGGCCGTGCGGGAGGGCGACGTGGTCATCGTGCACATCGCGCACGGGACAGTCGTGCTCCGCCGCGAGGCGCGGGCGCTCAGCGACGGCCGGATCGGGGAGACCATCGGCTTCGTGCCGCTGACCGCCGAGCGCCGGGGACGCGAACCGGCCTTCCAGGCGACGATCGACCGGCCCGGCCGGGCCGTGATCGTTGCGGGACATGATCGAAAGGAACTCTCGTCATGAGGCTACGTCGTCTTGCGATCGCCCTGATCGGTGCGCTGCCGATCGGTGCCGCCGCCCAGCCGCTCCAGCAGCAGTTCAACCCCGCGGCGGTGTCGATCGACGACCGGGGCCTCGACGCCTCGGGCCAGTCGCTGGTGGGGTTCAGCATGCTCGTGATCACCCCCCCGCCGCCGCGGGAGATCCAGCGTCACGACCTGATCACCATCATCGTCAATCAGAACTCCCAGACCACGCGGTACCAATCGCTTGAGACTGAAAAGGAATACGAGGCGTCCGCGCGGCTCGCGCAGTTCCTGCGGGTCGCCGAGTTCTTCGAGGCTCGTCTTGAACCGGGCGACCTCGAGACCGACGACCTGCTCGACATCGAGGCCGAGAGCGAGTTCGAGGGCGAGGGCACCTACGAGCGGGCGGACCGGCTGACGACCCGCATCCAGGCCGAGGTGATCGACGTCAAGCCCAACGGCAACCTTGTGCTCGAGGCGCGATCGCGCGTGCAGACCGACGAAGAGATCCAGGTCATGGTGCTCTCGGGCATCTGCCGGACCGACGACGTGACACTGCAGAACACGATCCAGTCCAATGAGCTCGCCGACCTGACCATCACAGTCCGCAACGAGGGCCAGGTCCGCAAGAGCGCCAAGAAGGGCTTCATCCCAAGGGCGCTCGAGGCGGTTTTCGCGTTTTAGCCGTCAGCATACCGGCGCAGCGCCGGCGGGCACGCGGGTTGCGTGCTTCGAGGCATCACCGCACGGAGGCGGGCACTTGGCACCACGAATCCTCATCTCGGTCCTTGTCTTCGCGGGCATTTTCTGCGCAGCGAGCGCAAACGCCGACACCATCGGCGACATCGTGCGCATCCGCGGCCAGCAGGAGAACAACCTCGCGGGCCTGGGCCTTGTCGTGGGCCTGCCGGGCACGGGCGACTCGGGCGAGGAGCTCATCACCGCCAGGCCGCTGTTCGAGGTGCTCCGGCGGATGGGCAACATGCCCGCGGGACCGGACGAGCTTTCCGAGTCACGGGCCGTCGCGCTGGTCATGGTCACGTGCACCGTGCCCAGCGGCGGGGCGCGGGTCGGGGACCGCTTGGACGTCCGCGTCTCTACGCTCGGCAGCGCCTCGAGCCTCGAGGGCGGCGAGCTCTTCCTCGCGCCGCTCCGCTACGAGATCCGCGGCGTGATCGAGGGCGACGCGCCGCTGGCGATCGCTCGCGGCACCGTGGTGCTCGATGATATCAACAGCCCGACCAACGCCCGTGTGCCAGACGGGGCCCGCATGTGGCTCGATATCGCGATGGGACCGATCGGCCGGAGCTTCGAGCTCGTGATCGACCGCAGCCTGGCCGGCCACGCCGGCGCGGTCGCCATCGCGAACCGGATCAACCAGGAGTGGTTCGGCACGCCCGACCTGTTCGGCCCCGCGGTCGCGACGGCCGTCGATGACCGGATCGTCCGCATCGATGTCCCCCCGGAGCAGACCGGCGAGATCCCCGGGTTCGTTTCCGAGGTCTTGTCCTACCCGATCGACATCCGCGACCTCGGCCTGCCGGCCCGGGTGATCATCAACCGACGCACGGGCGTGATCATCGTGACCGGCAATGTTCGGATCGCGCCCGTCGCGATCACGCACAAGGACCTGAGCATCACCACGGCTCTACCCGAGCCGATCCCCACGCCGCAGCAGCCGATCGTCCGCCAGGAGAACTGGGCGGGCGTCTCGACCGGCGCCCGCGAGGCCGAGACCGCACGGCTCGACGACCTGCTGGCCGCGATGGAGCGGCTCGATGTCACGGTCGAAGACCAGATCGATGTGCTCCTTTCGCTCCGGCGTTCCGGGCACCTGCAGGCGGAGGTGATCATCGAATGATCGCGCCGATCGGCACAACACAGACCTCGCTGCTCGCCCCGGGCGTCGGGGAGCCTGCCGACGCGGGAGAGAACGCCTTTCGTGACTTGCTCGCGAAGGCGCGTTCCGCGGCCGGCGCTTCGGGTCGCGCATCGGGCGGCACCGATGAGGTGCGCGCCTCGGCCGAGCAGCTCGTCTCCACGGCCTTCATCGCCCCGATTCTCAAGCAGATCCGTGAATCGTCCGACGCGGCACCACCGTTCCAGCAGACGCCGGCCGAGAAGCAGTTCGGCTCGATGCTGGACGCGAAAACGGCCGAGTCGATCGTCCGCGCGTCGAACCTGCCGATCGTCGATCGCCTGACGGCCACATTCCGAGAGCTGGCCGCCCGCACACCGGTGCCGCCGAGCCGGCCAACACCGGGAGCCACCGCGTGAACCAGCCGCATGCGACCGCCGATCCTGACCCCGTCGCCCGGCTCGAGGGCATCATCCGCAGCCTGACCGCCGCGCAGCACGAGCTCGCGGCGCTCGCCGGGAAGCACCGCGAGGCGCTCCGCGCAGCCGACGGTGTCCGGATCACGGCCCTGGCCTTCGAGCGCGACATGGTCAACGCCCGGATCGTGACGCTCAACCGCGAACGCATGGAAGCGGTCGGGGCGATCGCCACCTCGCTCGGGCTCGACGCCCGGCGTGCCGCGACGCTGACGGTCCGCGAGCTGCTCGGGTCCGTCGGCGAGCCGGCGGCCTCATCGCTGATCGCCGCGGCCGACGAGCTCCGCTCGGCCCTGCTGGACACGCAGCGCGAGCACTCGGTGCTCCGCGACGCGACCGCCGCGGTCGCCGGCCAGCTCGGCGGCGTGCTGACCCGCGTGCTGAGCGCGTGCAGCACGGCGAACACCTACACCGCTGGGGGCCAGATCGCCGTCGGCGCCGCCGTCCCGGGTACGCTGGACATGAGGCACTAGCGTGGGCATCGGATCGTCATTCTCGATCGGTCGTTCCGCGCTGGCCGCGAGCCAGCTGGGGATCCAGGTCTCCAGCAACAACCTGGCCAATGCGGCCACGCCGGGATATGCGCGGCAGGTCCTCGGCCTCGCGCCCGTGCCGGGCAATTTTGCCGGCCGGGGCGTCTCGATCACCGGCATCCAGCGCCAGATCGACGAGGCGCTCTCGGCACGCCTCAACGGCTCGATCAGCCAGGCCGCGGCGGCGGAAGAGTCGCTCCGCATCCTCAGCGGGATCGAGACCACGCTCAACGAGCTGACCGACCTCGACCTCTCCAGCGAGCTGAGCGCATTCTTCACCAGCTTCAGCGAGCTGGCCAACGGGACGCAGTCCCAGACGCAGGTCATCGAGCAGGGCGAGCTGCTGGCGGGCTTTCTCCAGCGCATCCGCGAGGACCTCAGCGAGCAGCGGAACCAGATCGACACGGGCCTGGGCGCGCTCGTCGACCAGGCCGATGGGCTCACCGAGCAGATCGCCGCTCTGAACGAACAGATCGCCAATACCGAGGGCGCGGGCCAGCAGAACAACGCGCTGCGCGACCGGCGGGACGAGCTGGTCCGCGAGCTCAGCGAACTGGTGGAGGTCAGCGCGGTCGAGCAGCCGTCGGGCGCGATCAACGTCCTGATCGGGTCGTCTCCCGTTGTGCTCGGCAGCCGCAACCAGGGGCTGACGCTCCGTGAGACGCCGGCCGGCGATTCGATCGAACGCGTGGTGGCTGTCGATGCGACCGGGCAGGTGCTCGATATCCGCGAGGGCCGCATCGGCGGCGTGCTCTCGAGCCGCGACGGCGAGCTGCAGTCCACGATCGACACGCTCGACGAGCTGGCCGGCTCGCTGATCTTCGAGATCAACCGCCTGCACTCGACCGGCGCCACGGCCGAAGGGCTGACCGAGATCCGCTCGTCCCTGCTCGCGTCGCCCGGTGACCAGTCGCTCGCGCTCAACGACCCGCTGAACCGGTCGCTGGCCGACGGCGTGTTTGCGCCGAGCAACGGCGGGTTCGTGGTCCGTGTGCAGGACACCGCCTCGGGCGCGATATCGACGACACGCATCGACATCGACCTCGACGGCATCGACAGCACCGGCGCGGCCGGCTTCGGCGACGATACCTCGATCGCTGACATCGCGGCCCAGCTCGACGCGGTCAGCGGCCTGACCGCCGCCGTCGCGCCCGACGGACGGCTGACCATCTCGGCCGAGCCGGGCGCGAGCTTCTCATTCGGTGACGACACGGCGGGCGTCCTCGCGGTGCTGGGCGTCAACAGCTATTTCGAGGGGACGGACGCGGGCAGCATCCGCGTCCGGCAGGACCTCCGGGGCGACCCGGCCGGGCTGATGACCGGGCGGTACGTCGGCGGCGCGTTCGTCGAGAACGCGACGAGCCTGGCGATCGCCGAGCGGCAGGACACCGCGAGCGATTTGCTGGGCGGCGACTCGATCGGGGCCTTCTGGCAGTCCCGCGTGCAGCAGAACGCGGTGCGGACCGCCACGGCCGCGAGCGTCGCCGAGGCCAGCTCCATCGTCCGCGACAACCTCGATAGCGAGCGGCTCGCGCTCAGCGGCGTCGACAGCGACGAAGAGGCGTTGCAGCTCCTCGCGTTCCAGCGGCAGTATCAGGGCGCCGCACGGATCATCCAGACCAGCAACGACCTGCTCGACGAGCTGCTCGCGATCGTGTAACCCGGTGATGACCGCGGAAAGGAGACAGGCATGAGCTCGATCCCGTCCAACCTGTCCAGATCGCCGTCGCTGCTGCTCCAGCAGATCCAGCTGGCGAACATCACGCGGGCGAACGTGGGCCTGTTCGAGACGCAGGCGCAGATCGGCACGGGCCGCGCGCTGCTCCGCCCGAGCGACAACTCGATCGCCGCGGTCACCATCGCCGCGCTCGACGACACGATCGGGCGCTCCGACCAACGCCTGCGGAACATCGATTTCGCGGACACGAACCTCGCGTTGGTGGAGACGAGCCTGGCCGAGGCGAACGACCTGCTGCTCTCGGCCAAGTCGATCGCGAGCGAGCAGGTCAACCTCGGATCGACCGCGACCGAGCGCAGCAACCAAGCACTCGTGGTCAACTCGCTGATCGACGGGCTGTTCGAGCAGATGAACCGCCAGGGCGCGGGCGGTTCGCTGTTCGCCGGCAGCCGCATCAGCGGCGAGGCGTTCAGCACTTTCGGGACCGGCATTCTGTACGAAGGCGAGTTCGAACGGCTGACCACGGACCTCGGGCTCGGGACGAGTGTGCCGGTAACGCTCAGTGGGATCGACTCGATCGGCGAGGCGGGCCGGGTCGCCGGCCGCGTCGACCTGAATCCGCAGCTGACGCCGGAAACCCCGCTTGCGGACACACGCGGCGCCCGCGGGCTGGGCATCGCGGGCGGCCCGATCGACGTGATCATCACCCCGGCCGGCGGCACGGTCCGGGTTGACCTGACCGACGCCGACCGGGCGGAGGATGTCCAGACCCGGCTCGAGAGCGCGATCCGGGCGTTCGAGACGACGAGCGGGACCGCCGTGCTCGGTCCGGCTGGTGTTGGTATCGCCGGCGAGCGCTTCACGATCGACGTCGCCCCGGGCCGGTCGCTGACGGTCGCCGAGGTCGGTACCGGCACGACCGCGCGCGACCTCGGGCTCGCGTCCGATGGCGGGCTGACCTTCGACGCGGCCAACGCCGATGGGCTCGATCTCGACCCGGCGCTGACGCTCCGGAGCTCCGTGGCCGAGCTGGCCGGGCTGGCCGGACCGCTGGATCAGATCGAGCTGTTCAACGGCGGGCGGCTGGTGCAAGTCGACCTGACCGGCGCCGAGACGATCGAGCAGATCAAGAACCGGATCGAGACGGCGGGCGCGGGCGTCCGGGTCGAGATCAACGCGGCGGGCACGGGCATCGAGCTGGTCAACCTCGTCTCGGCGCCGCCCGGCGAGTCGCTGCTCGTGTCCGATGTCGCCGGCGGCTCGAACACGGCCGAGCTGCTCGGCATCCGGACGCTCATCCGCGAAACCCGGACCGATACGCTTAACGATCGCCGCGGCGTGGGCATCGCAACCGGCGGCGTCAGCCCGGACACGGGCCTGCCGGATCCGACGCTGGACGTCGACTTCGCGATCGAGCTCGGCGACGGACGCGAGATCCTGGTCAACCTCCGGCCCGAGGACATCGGCACCGTGGGCGGGATCGTCGATCGGATCAACGCGGAAGCGGCTGCGCAGGGCGTGGCAGCGACGGACTTCTCGGCCGGGCTCAGCGACGGGCCGGGCGGTATCGCGCTGCGGCAGAATCCGGCATTCGGCGGCGCGATCCAGATCGGCCAACGCAACAACAGCCAGGCCGCGTTCGACCTCGGTCTGGCATCGGGCACATACGACGCGGCGAGCGCAACTCTTGCCGGCGAGGACCGCTCAAACGTGGTGACCGACACCGTGTTCACGCGTCTTTTGCAGCTCAGAGATGCGCTCGGCGAGAACGATACGTCTGGCATCACGCTTGCTGGTGAGCGTTTGGAAGGCGTGATCGATGGGGTCGCGCAGACCAGGGGGCTGGTCGGCAGTTTCGGGCAGCGGCTCGACGCCGCCCAGCGCCGCGAGGAGGACGGGAACTTGCTCAACCAGGCGACACGCAGCGAGCTGAGGGACATCGATTTCGCCGAGGCGGCGACGCGGCTGACGCAGCTGCAAAACCAGCTCGAGGCGTCGATCCGGACAGCATCGACCTCGTCGCAGTTGAGCCTGCTGGACTTTCTGGGCTAAGGCCCGGCGGTCGTCGATCCGGGCTAGCGCCCGGAGGACGGATTTCGGAGATTGAGCGTGCCCCGCCTCGGCCTCGGGCGCACGCGTGGAGTCGGTCGGCGGTGATCGCCGGCATCGGCAGGAGCCCAGACGGCCGAGAGGTAGGGACGAAGGCATGGAAGTCCAGACGTCACGATTCGGGGTGATCGACATCGCGGAGGACCGCGTGATCACGATCCCGAAGGGTCTGCTCGGGTTCCCGGCGAAGCAGCGGTACTGCCTGCTTCAGCCCGGGGACGACGCGATGTTTTTCTGGCTGCAGTCGCTCGACGATCCGGACCTGGCGTTCGTGATCACCGACCCGGTGCTGTTCTGCCCGGACTACGCGGTGCCGCTGCGTCAGGACCAGCTCGAAGCGATGGGTCTCGACAAGCTCGAGGACGCGCAGGTCTTCGTCATCGTTAACAAGGTGGAGGACCACCTGACCGGGAACCTGCAGGGGCCGCTGGTGATCAACACGCTCAGCCGCGAGGGCGAGCAGCTCGTGCTGGCGGACAAGCGTTGGACGACGCGGCACCCGCTGATGAAGGTCGGCGCCGCGGCGGCGAAGCAGACGGCGTAGGTCGGCCGGTCGGGAGAGTGCAGCCGGGCGTCAGCGGCCCGGCGGAGAACACGGATGGACCCGGGCGGGATGCGCCCGGTGCGCGGGCGAGCTGTGCCGCCCGAGTTGGAAGGAGCCAACGGATGCTGGTGCTTTCACGGCAGCGCGACGAGACGATCATGATCGGCGATGACATCGAGATCACGGTCGTTGATATCCGGGGGGACAAGGTCCGCCTGGGGATCGGAGCGCCCACACAGATTGCGGTACACCGCAAAGAGGTGTACGACGCGATCAAGCGAGAAAACGAGCAGGCGGCGCGCTTCCGGCGCGACGACCTGGGGCCGATCGGTTCGGCCCCGAAACCGGTCCGGCCGGGCCGCAGCGCGAGGGCGTCATCCCTCGCTACGCCCGCCGGGAAGAGCGGCCCCCGGGCCGCCGATCCAGCCACACCCAAGGCGGACCCGAGCCGCCCCGCTCTCGACCAGTCACCCACGCGAGCGCACGCCTGAGCGTGCAAAGCACGGGCGGCCCGGTGGACCCGGGCCGCGGGTGATCACGAGTCCGTCACGGAGGATCGACACATGGGTCGGATCAACACGAACGTTCCCAGCCTCATCGCTCAGTCCAATCTGAACCAGGTCAACGACGACCTGCAGACACGGCTCGAGCGCTTGGCCACGGGGGTCAGGCTCAACCGAGGCAAAGACGACCCGGCCGGCCTGATCATCTCGGAGCGCATCCGCTCCGACATCGAAGGCATCGGCCAGGGCATCGACAACGCCACACGGGCGAGCTCGGTCATCGCGACCACCGAGAGCTCGCTCGCCGAGGTCGGCGACCTGCTGAATTCGATCAGGGCGCTGATCGTCGAGTCCGCGAACACCGGCGGCAGCTCCGCCGCCGAGCGGCAGGCGAACCAGCTCCAGATCGACTCGGCCATCGAGTCGATCACCAGGATCGCCAACACCGCGACCTTCGGCGGGCTCAAGCTCCTCGACGGCTCGCTGGACTACACCCTCTCGGGCGTAAACGCCAGCGCGGTCAGCAAGGCACAGGTCTTCGGCGCGAACTTCGTCGGCAGCGGGCCCGTGCAGGTCGATGTGTCGGTGCTGGCCTCGGCCCAGACCGGGGCGCTGTACCTCTCCGGGTTCAACGACAGCACCGGCGGCGAGGTCACCAGCTCCTCGACCTTCCGCATCGCGGGGACGCTCGGCGTCGGCGTGATCGAGGTCGTCTCGGGCACGTCGCTCGCCGACCTGGTCGCGGCGGTCAACAACCTCCGGAGCATCACCGGCGTCTCGGCGTCGCTGGTCTCGGCGTCCAACGCGACCTCGGGCGTGGTCTTCAACTCGACCGAATACGGCTCGGACAACTTCGTCTCGGTCGAACGCATCGGCGGGCCGAGCGACCCGGCCGAGGACACCGTTCGGATCTTCAAGGCCGACGACGCCTACCAGCAGCCCCCCACCGGCTCGATCTGGACCGCGGCGGGCGCGAACCTGACCACCG
>JBCDEF010000011.1:0-24581 GCA_039179915.1 Planctomycetota bacterium
CGACGGCGACGGCGACGACGCCGACGAGGAGCGCGATCGCCAGGAGCAGATCGATCAGATCATCGACATCATCCAGAACAACGTGGACTTCGAGGGCTGGCAGGCCAACGGCGGCGATACCGGCACCGTCCAGGAGTTCGGCGGCAACCTGGTCATCCGCAACACCCCCAAGAACCACCGCGAGGTGCAGGGCCTGCTCAGCCAGCTGCGGCAGCAGCGGGCGATGCAGATCAACGTCGAGACGCGGTTCCTGCTGGTCAACCAGGACTTCTTCGAAGAGATCGGCTTTGACCTCGATGTCGTCTTCGGCGCAGACAACAACCAGGTCGATTTCGCGCAGGGCCTCGACCCGACGATCCAGGCGAGCGACTTCTTCGCGTTTGACCCGTCGAGCCTTTCGCCTGATTCGTCGCTGGGCCTCCAGCGGTCGGTGACTGGTGCTGAGAACTCAGTGACCGGTGTCCCGGGGGGCGTAACGCAGGGTGTGATCAACCCGGACGAGTTCTCGCCGATCGGCGTCGGGCAGAACTCGCTCGGCTTGGCCGAGTCGCTGGCGATCGGCGACTTCGCGACGTCGATCCTGTCGGCGGCTCCGGCGCTCGGCGTGGCTGGCCAGTTCCTCAACGACATCCAGGTCGATTTCTTGGTCAAGGCCACGCAGGCCGACCGGCGTTCGGTCTCGCTGACGGCCCCGCGGCTGACGTTCACCAACGGCCAGATCGCCAACATCGTCGTCGCGACGCAGACGGCGTTTATCTCCGACCTGGCGCCTGTGGTTGCGACCAGTTCGGTCGGCTTCGACCCGACGATCAGCGTGGTTTCCGAGGGTGTGACCCTCGAGGTTGAGGGCACGGTCAGCTCGGACCGCCGATACGTAACAATGAACGTGCAGACGGGCGTGAGCCGGGTCGACGGCTTCGCGTCCGAGCCCGTCATCGCGGTCGCGGGCGGTGCGCTGGTCGACTCCGCGGACGCGACTCAGTTCATCCAGCTCCCGATCGTGACGGTGACCCGCATGCAGACGACGGTGACGGTTCCCGACCAGGGCACGGTGCTGCTCGGCGGCCAGCGGCTGATCACAGAGTTCGAGGTCGAGACGGGCGTGCCGGTGGTCAGCAAGATCCCCGTGATCAACCGCTTCTTCACGAACCGTGTGGAGTCGAAGGAAGAGCAGACGCTGCTGATCCTGATCAAGCCGACGATCCTGATCCAGTCGGAAGAGGAAGAGCGGAACTTCCCGGGTCTGAACGACACAATCCTCAACGGTTTCGGCGGGTAGGGCTCGGGCGGGTGACCGGTTCTCGGTCGGCGTCCGGCTAGAATGAGCTGTCTGCCCGGTGCAGGCCGCCGCAACGTGCACCGCGGCGGCGGCCGGGCGATCGCGAAGGAGGCGGTCCTGATGGCCACCGATTCCCGGCTGCGGGTGACCGAAGGCAACGGCGTGACACGGGTCGAGTTCATCGACCGCAACATCCTCGACGAGGCGAACATCCAGGCGATCGGCGACGAGATCGGCGGCATCATCGAGGCGTCGAGCCCGCCGAAGATGGTCATCAGCTTCTCGAACGTCGACCACCTGTCGTCGGCGGCGCTGGGTCAACTGATCACGATCAACAACAAGGTCCGGGAGAAGGGCGGCCAGCTCCGGCTGGCGGACATCGACCCGCAGATCTACGAGGTGTTCGCGATCACCAAGCTCAACAAGATCTTCCAGATCCATGAGACGACGGACGAAGCCGTCGGCAGCATCGACTGAACGTCCGAGGGCGCGGCCGATGCCGAAGCACAGCACCCAACCGAGCGGCCGGCAGCGGCTGGAGATCGTCAACGATCGGTCGGTGATCGTCGAGACCGGCGAGCGGGTGGTGGCGGCTGCGGGCCGGGCCGGGTTTCCGGAGGCGTCGCGGTTCGCGGTGCGGCTTGCGGTTGAGGAAGCGATCGCCAACGCGTTCCGCCACGGCCATCGCGATCTTGACCCGGCCACGCCGGTGACGGTTGAGTTCGAGGTGACCCCGGACCGGGTGGAGGTCGCGATCGAGGACCGGGGCCCCGGGTTCCGGCCCGAGGACGTGCCCGACCCGACCGCCCCGGAGAACATCACCAAGACGAGCGGGCGGGGCCTGCTGCTGGTGCGGTCCTACATGACCGAGGTCCGGCACAACGAGCGAGGCAACCGCATCGAGATGCGGTACGACCGGCCGGCCGAATCCGACTGACCGCGGGCCGGCGAACCTTGAAGCGTCACGAGAAGAACCCTAACCTAGAACGGTTCTAAAGACTGCCGCCCGGTACGGATCTGGGTTGGCGACGCTCCGACGGTTGGTCCGTGTTCGGCGCAGCGAGCTGCGTCGGCCCGGCCCGGAAAGGTTCGATCCCCATGAGCCCCCCCCTGCCGATCTATCTGGACAACGCCGCGACGACCCGGACCGATCCGCGCGTTGTCGAGGCGATGCTGCCGCTGTTCACGGAGACGTATGGCAACCCGGGCAGCCGGAACCACGCGTTCGGCTGGTCGTCGGAGGCGGCGGTCGATACGGCCCGGCGGCAGGTCGCGGGGCTGATCGGGGCCGACCGCAAGGAGGTGATCTTCACCTCCGGCGCGACCGAGTCGAACAACCTCGCGATCAAGGGCGCGGCGTACATGTACGAGAAGGCGCCGGCCGGCTCGGGCAAGCCGCGCGGGCACATCATCACGGGCAACATCGAGCACAAGGCAACCCTCGACCCGTGCAAGCGGCTGGAAAAAGAAGGCTTCGAGGTGACCTACCTCGAGCCCGGGCCCGACGGCGTGTTCACCAAGGACATGGTCGAGGGCGCGATGCGCGACGACACGATCCTCGTCACGATCATGTGGGCCAACAACGAGATCGGCGTGATCAACGAGGTGCCCGAGATCGGCAAGCTCTGCCACGACCGCGGCGTGATCTTCCACACCGACGGCACGCAATGGGTCGGCAAGATGCCGACGGATGTGTCCGCGGACAACATCGATCTACTGTCGCTGAGCGCGCACAAGATGTACGGGCCCAAGGGCGTGGGCGCGTTGTACGTGCGTCGGCGTCGGCCGCGGGTGCGGCTGGTGGCGATCCAGGAGGGCGGCGGGCAGGAGCGGGGCTACCGCTCGGGCACGCTGAACGTGCCGGGCATCGTCGGGCTCGGCAAGGCGTGCGAGCTGTGCGCCCAAGAGATGGACTCGGAGCAGGAGCGTCTGCTCGCCATGCGGACCCGGCTCGAAACCAGCATCATCTCGCGTCTGGACACGGTGCAGGTCAACGGCCACGCCGAGAAGCGGCTCCCGGGGCTGACCAACATCTCCTTCGGATTCGTCGAGGGCGAGAGCCTGATGATGGCCTGCAAAGAGCTGGCGATGAGCTCGGGCTCGGCCTGCACGAGCGCCAGCCTCGAGCCGAGCTACGTGCTCAAGGGTTTGGGTGTCGGGGATGACCTGGCGCACAGCTCGCTGCGGCTGAGCCTCGGCCGGTTCTCGACCGACGAGGAGGTCGACTACGCGGCGGACAAGATCGTGGAATCGGTCAACAAGCTCCGCGAGCTCAGCCCGCTGTACGACATGCACAAGGAAGGCATCGACATCACGAAGATCGAATGGCAGGCGCACTAGTTTGAGTCACGCCCCTCCGGGCGTGAGGTTGGTTTTGTCACGCCTTTCCGGGCGTGAGTTTCGGCCGACATCGGTTGGCCCGCACGATCAGAACATATCCCACCTGCGAGCGGTTGAACGGAAAGGGACCCACCATGGCATACGGCGACAAGGTCATCGACCATTACGAAAATCCACGGAATGTGGGCAACTTCGGCACAACTGAGGATGTCAAAACGCGGAAAGATGTCGGCGTCGGACTCGTGGGCGCGCCCGAGTGCGGCGACGTCATGCAGCTGCAGATCAAGGTCGACGACAGCGGCGTGATCGAAGACGCGAAGTTCAAGTGCTTCGGCTGCGGCTCGGCGATCGCCTCGAGCTCGCTCGCGACCGAGTGGCTCAAGGGCAAGACCGTCGACGAGGGCCTGACGATCAAGAATACCGAGATCGTCGAAGAGCTGAGTCTGCCGCCGGTCAAGATCCACTGCTCGGTGCTGGCCGAGGACGCGATCCGGGCGGCGATCGCGGATTACAAGGACAAAAACGGCATCGAGGCCGCCGAGGCCGCGGCCCACTGAGCCCCCGCCGCGGTGGGGGCCCGATGATTCTTGAGCCCCGGCTAGAAATGTACGGATGATGAACAAACGCCCGCCGAGGGTCGATAGACTTCCAGTGCGGGCGAGCGAGCCCACAAGGAGCATGATGTGAGCACCACCACCGAGACCCAGGCCCCTCCAGGCGTGATCGTGACCGAGGCGGCGGCCCGTGAGATCAAGACCATTATCGAGCAGCAGGAGCTCGATGCCGGCAGCGTCTGCCTCCGCGTGGGCGTCAAGGGCGGCGGGTGCAGCGGCTTCAGCTACGTGCTCGACCTGACCGAGACCCGCAAGGATACCGACGAAGTGTTCGAGCAGCACGGCGTCCGCGTGGTCTGCGACCCGAAGAGCTTGCTGTACCTCAACGGCACGACGGTCGACTTCAAGGACGAGATCATGGGGCGTGGCTTCGTCTTCCAGAACCCGAACGCGACATCGTCCTGCGGCTGCGGCTCGAGCTTCTCGGCCTGAGCCGTTTGCGGGCCCGTGCCTCTCGGCCGTGCCCGCTGAAGAACCCGGGAACGTCGCCCTTGCGACGATGGCCCACCTTCAGGTAGGCTAAACTCGGTCTTACGCCGTGCGGCGATGGAGCCGTGGTGTGCGGGCAAGATCGGGAGGCAGTGCATGAGTCAGGCGTCGATGCCGCTTGAAACCATGCGTGGCTATGCACCGCCGGTCGTGACCCAGTTCAGCGTGTTCCTCGACAACAAAGTGGGCAAGCTGCACGACCTGGTCGAGGCGTTCGATGGGTCGCAGTGCGAGATCTGCGCGGTGAGCGTGCACGAGGCGTCGGACCACGCGGTGGTCCGGCTGATCACGAACAACAGCCGCATCGCTCGCGATCTGCTCCGCGCGGAGGGGCTGCCGTTCAGCGAGCTGGATGTGCTGGTGGTGGAGCTCGGAACCGGGCACAGCTTGACGTCGCTGTGTCTCCACCTGCTGGCGGCGGAGCTGAATATCCGGTTCGCGTACCCGCTGATGCTGCGTCCGAACGGGACGCCGACGATCGCGATCGCGGTGGACGACATCATTTTGGCCGGGCAGATCCTGCGTCGGAAGGAGTACCGCCTGCTTGGCGAGTGCGACCTTCCGAAGTCGGCCTAGCAGGCGTCTGCTCCGGTTGCTGACGCCAAAAGCGGATGCGCGGGTACACTTGAGTGAGCGGGCCTGGTCTGGAGTGACCCGGTCCAGGATTGTTTTGGTCTCGAACGCCCAACACGGGCAGGAGCAGCAGCATGTCGCAGTCGAAGGCACGCCGGGCAACGGTCGTTTCTCTCCTTTCGCTCGCCGGCGTGACGTGCGCGTTCGCGGCATCCAGTGCAACGGGCCAGCTCGGCCTGAAGGACGCGCGTGAAGCGATGTCCGAGCCGCTCGAAGCCTCGGCGGTGCTCCGGGCGCTGCCGACGGCGGCGATCCTGGAGCGCGAGTCGGCGCATGTTGACATGGCGTCGGTGGTCGAGCCGACGATGCCGGACCTGATGCCGGGCGACCCGGCACCGGCGTTCGATGTGGCGGCGTTCGTCAAGGGCGCACCGATCTCGGAATTCGAGGAAGGCACGGCGTACCTCGTCGACTTCTGGGCGACCTGGTGCGGGCCGTGCATCCAACTGATCCCGCACGTCGCCGGCCTTCAGGACACCTACGGCGATGACAACTTCCAGGTGCTCGCGGTTTCGATCTGGGAGCAGCAGACCGGCGACGAGCTGGTCGACCACGTCGCCCGGTTTGTCGAGAACCGGGACGAGGCGATGCGGTACACCGTCGCGGTCGACAACAACGGCGCGATGGCCGAGAGCTGGATGAAGACCTCGGGCCAGAACGGGATCCCGACGGTGATGCTGGTCGACCGCGAGGGCACGATCGCGTGGATCGGGTACGGCGGTGAGCCGGAGATGGATGCCGCGGTCGAGGCGGTGGTCGCGGGCGAGTGGGATGTCGCCCGGGCCCGCGCCGACCGCGAGGCGACGATGCTCGAGGAGCACGAGCGTTCGAAGCTGATGCCGTGGTTCCAGCGGTTCCGTGAGCTCGCGGACTCGGGCGAGCATCTGGCTGCGGCTCAGCTGGCCGGCGCGCTCTTCGTCGACGGGAAGGCGACCGACCCGGGCGCGCTCAACTCGATGGCTTGGACAGTCGTCGAGAACGAGGGCTGGGACCGCCCCGCGGTGGAGATCGCGCGGGCTCTGGCGATCGAAGCGCTCGAGCAGGTGGAGTGGGAGAACTCGTCGGTCCTGGATACGCTGGCGTGGGCCGAGCACAGGCTGGGCAACCACGCCGAGGCGGTGCGTGTGCAGGAGCTGGCGATCAAGCACGCGATGAGCAACGAGGAGCGTTCGCTGCTGGCCGACAACCTGGCGATCTTCAAGCGTTCGGGTGGCTGAGGCCGGGCATCTGATGCCGGTTTGTTTGCTCTCCCCCGTGTGGCGAGAGCTCAGTGTGTCGAGGCGGAGCGGGCGAGCCGCTTGCCGGTCAGGCGTGTCCACGCGTCGACCGCGGGGAGGCGGTTGGTCTCGATCAGCGGCCACGCCGCGGCGAGCAGCTTCGGGCGCATCATGAGCATGGCGGCGGCCCGGCAGGCGGGTCGCCGCGTGCGGAGGCGACGCTTGTAAAGGGCCGCGAACGTTCGCTGCGCGGTCTCGGCCGATGGCGCGCGGTCGAGCACGCCGGCGAGGGTGACGGCGGACCAGACGGCCACGCCGATGCCCGCGCCGCCGACCGGGTCCACGGCGGCCGCGGCGTTGCCGATTCGGAACGATCGAGGGTGCCCCGGTGCTCGGTAGGGGGATCTGGCGACGCCGCAGGCGAGCCAGGGGCCTTCGCGTATGCGGGGCTCGTAGCCGGGCCAGATGCTGGCGAGCAGCCGGTCGCGGTCGCTCTCGGCCCGGCGCAGCCGGCGGGGCGTGACGCACATGGCCAGAGTAGAAAGGCCGTCTTCGACGTCGACCCCGCCGCAGTAGACGCCGTCGCCTGCGCGCATGATCAGCCCGCCGAGCGGGCGGTCGAGGCGCGCGTGGCACTTGAGGCCGACGAGTCCCGGCGCATTGGGGGTGGGCCCGGCCGGGTCGAGCGAGCCGCGGCCGTCGGCATGGATGACGAAGTCGGCGCGGAGCGTGCCCTGCGAGTTGGTCTCGACTTCGACGCGTTGGTTGTGGTGCCGCACGGCGGTCACCCGGACTGGTTGGTGGACGGCAACGCCCAGGTCATGGGCGGCCGCGAGCAGGCCCGCGTCGAGTGTCTTGCGGCTGAGCGTCCAGGCCGGCCGTTCGAGTATGACGCGCTTGGAGCGTCGGCCGAGCTCGAAGGTGATCTCTCGGACCCGGCGGGCGCCGAGGGTGTTGAGCGTATAGGCATCGAGCACGGATTCGAAGGCGTCGGTGGCTGCGGGTGAGACGAACTCGCCGCAGACTTTGGCGCGGGGGAAGGGGCGGGATTCGACCAGATCGATTTGCCAGCCGAGCCTCGCGAGCGCGATGGCGGCCGCGCCGCCTGCCGCGCCGGCGCCGATGATGACCGCCGAGCGGGGCCGAATTCTGCTTGAATGATCAGCCACGCCGGTCGCCGGCCAGGGTGAAGCGATGGGTCCAGAGCGACCATTCGTACGTGCAGTAGCCCAGATCGCAGCGGGCGGCGATGTCGAGGACCTCGCGTTTGGTGAAGCCTGCTTCGACGGAGACGCGGGCGTCGTGCCGGATCATCTCGTCGCGGCCGAGGGTCATCGCGTGGATGACAACGCGTGCGGCGGCGGAGCGGACCAGGTCGTTCCAGATGATGCCCCGCCGCGCGAGGCGGTCCATGATCCGCAGGACGGTCATGGCGTTGATCTCTTTGAGGTGGTGCAGGAAGAGGCCGGCGTGGGCGTAGTCGAAGCTGTCGGGCTCGAAGCGGGTATCGAGCTCGAGCGCGTCGGCCCGGAGCAGGGTGATCGCGTCGGCCTCCGCCGGATGATCGTTGAGGTGCTCGCGGGCGAGTTCGAGCGTGGTCTCGTGCAGGTCGACGGCGGTGACGCGGAGGTCGACGCCCTTGCCGCGGGCCCAGCGGACGGCGGCGATGGGCAGGTCGGCCGAGCCGGTCCCGATGTCGAGCATGGTGACGGGTCGGTCGGCGGGCCAGGCGTGGCGCCAGCGCTCGAGGCGTGCGATCAGCGAGGAGACCCCGCCGAGACGCCGGTTGACGGCTCGGATGTAGCGGAGGGCGTGGTCGAGCCGGCGGCGATCGACGGCCGGATCGTCCATGAGTTCGGGTGTGAGTCGTCGGGCGGGCATGTCGCGTATTGTTCGCGTCTGCGGTCACGTCCGCCGACGGGGCATCGTGGCTCGGTGAGCGACCGGGCGGGAGGTCGGATGAGCCAGCGGTCGGACGAGCGCGTGACGCTTCGGACGCTCCGGCGGATGAAGGCCGCCGGCGAGCCCTTCGCGTGCCTGACGAGCTACGACGCGACGACCGCGGCGTGGCTGGATCGGGCGGGGGTGCCGGTGCTGCTGGTTGGCGATACGGCGGCGGAGGTCGTGCTCGGGTACGACCGGACGATCGACATGCCGCTGGACGCGTCAGTGATGCTGACTGCGGCGGTGCGTCGCGGTGCGGCGAACGCGTTGGTGATGGGCGACATGCCGTTTCTGTCGTACGGCGTGGATGAGTCGGACTCGATCCGCAACGCGGGCCGATTGATGACCGAGGGCCGGGCGGACGTGGTTAAGATCGAGGCGGACGCGAGCCACGCGGGGCTTGTTGGGCAGATGTCGCGGGCGGGCATCGCGGTGTGTGCGCATGTCGGCTCGCGGCCGCAGACGGCGGCGTTGTCTGGCGGGTACGGCTCGGCGGGTCGGACGGCGGCGGAAGCGGCGCGGATCATCGAAGACGCGCGGGCGCTCGAGGACGCGGGCGCGGTGCTGCTGCTGATCGAGGCGGTGCCCGAGGCGGTGACCGAGCGGGTGATGGCCGGTGCCGGTGTGCCGGTGATCGGGATCGGCGCGGGCACGGCGTGCGACGGGCAGATCCTGGTGCTGCACGACCTGATCGGGCTGACGGACGCCCCGCCGCGGTTCGCAGCCCGTTCGGCGGACCTCGGGTCGGCGTTGACCGCGGCGGGCCGGGACTGGGTCGAGCGGGTTGGGCGGCGGGAGATCGGCGGCCGGGGCTACGAGATGGCGGAGGGCGAATCGGAGCGGTTCGCGGAATATTTGGGCAGCGGCCCGCGTCTTGCGGATCAGGAGCCGGGTGCCGGTCGGCCGTCTCTGCAGGGCTGAGCGATTGTCCGAGGACCGGTGGATGCATTGCATTGGCTGGGTGTCGGGGCATTCTGGGTCTGGTATGAGGCCTGGGCGCCTGCAACCGGGTGGGATGAGTGACGAAACCGTCACAGGACAGCACAGCCGGGGGTATCCGCGGCCGATCTCGCTGACGAGGAGTCTGCTCGATGCGCAAGCTTGTTTCGGTCGCGCCGGTGTTGGTGGTGTGCGTGGCAATGGTGGCCGCGGCGGTTTTTGCGCCGCAGATCGTCCGTCGTGTGCTGGTCGAGCGGACTCGGGCGGACATCGTGCTCGCGCGGCAGGCGCTCGAGACCGACAACATCCTCGAGCGGATCGACCGTGCCGTGCGTCGGGTGGCCGAGATCGTCCACCCCTCGGTGGTGCACATCGAGGTCACGGTTCGTTTCAACGGCGAGAACCAGCGGTTCGCGGCCGGCTCGTCGGGCTCGGGCTGGGTCTACGACGCCGACGGTCACATCATTACCAACGCCCATGTTGTGGGCGCTGCCGACACGGTGCAGGTAGAATTCTCCAACGGTCGCGCGGTGACCGGCACGGTTGTTGATGCCGACACGTTCACGGATATCGCCGTGATCAAGGTCGAGCCGGGGCCCGGGGTGATCCCGATCCTGCGGGGCGAGGCGTCCGAGCGTGTGTCGATGGGTGACCGGGTTTTTGCGTTCGGCTCGCCGTTCAACTTTAAGTTCAGCATGAGCGAGGGGATCGTCTCCGGCCTCGGCCGCAACCCGCGGACGGGGTCGGGTGGCAGTTCGTTTACGAACTACATCCAGACCGACGCGGCGGTGAACCCGGGCAACTCGGGCGGGCCGCTGGTCAACGTTCGCGGATCGCTGATCGGGATGAACGTCGCGATCGCAACGGGCCGCGACAGCGATTCGCGGAACGATCGGCAGGGGCAGTCCGCGGGGATCAGCTTCGCGATCCCGCTGGGGGTGATCGAATCGGTGGTGGACCAGATCATCACCAGCGGCGAGGTCCGCCGGGGCTTCCTGGGCATCTCCGGCGGCCGTTTCTCGCAGAACGCGGTGCCGGTGCTCGATCAGGACGGGAACTTCGTACGTCGCGGGGTCTATGTGCAATCGGTGACCGACGGGCTGGCGGCGGACCGCGCGGGGATGCTGCCGGGCGATGTCATCACGATGATCGACAACAACGAGATCCGGGAGTGGCACCACCTGCGTTCGGTGATCACGACCGCACGGCCCGGTGCGATGCTGCCGATTGAGGTCTGGCGCGACGGCGAGCCGGTCGAGCTGCAGGTCAGCCTGGCCGAGTTCCCGGATGAGATCCTGTACGGCGAGTCGATCACCTCGGCCGTGCGGTCGGCGGGGATGGGCCTGGCGTTCGGCCGGCGCGACGACGGCTCGCCCGTGGTCGTGATCGAGTGGCTGGATCCTCGGCGTTCGGCGGGCAGGGCGGGCTTTACGACGGGCGACGAGATCGTCGCGGTCGAGGGCAACGCGGTCGGATCGGTCGAGCAGTTCTATTCGGAGCTGGCCGACGCGGACGCGCTGCGGGGCCGGCCGGTTGAGCTCACGGTCGATCGGAACGGCGATCTGGAGACGCTGCGTCTCCGTCTGTCGCCGTAAGAACAACGGTAACTGGCGTGTCGGCCGGTGGCAGCGCGCCGGGCCGCGCGATCCAGATCGGGTCGCCCGAGCCCGAATCGGGACTCATGACCGGGGCCATACCGACGGTCTCGATCCCGCTGCCGGGTTCGCCGACGCCGAAGGTGCTCAGCCCGACGACCGCTCCCTCGGCCTCGGCCATGTAGACGGTTTCAGCGCCGAATACGCGTTCGGCCGAGCCGCCGAAGACGAACCTCGGCGATCGGTCGGCGAGGCTCTCGCCGGTCTCGCGATCGACGATCCACGCAGCAGGATCGATGGTGTGTTCTTCATCGTCCGCGGTGTAGCGGAGCTCGACGGTCAGCGGCGGCCCGGTGGGGTCGATGCGTTCGCCGTCTAGCGAGAACCGGCCCGGTGCGCCGGGTTCGAGGCCCAGCAGCAGCAGCGCGGCATGGACCTGTCGCGCCCCGGCGTCGAGGGTGACGATCGCTTCGTGATCGCGCACGCCGCCGGCCTCGGCGATGACCTCGATTACCACCTCGGGCGTCTCGGGCGAGTTGGCCTCGACGGCGATGCGGCCGGTCAGTTCGATACGGTTCGCCTCGCGATCGACGGTGATGCCCGGGAAGGGTTCGAGCGGCTGCGAGAGCGCTGCCCACGGGAGTGACACCATGGCGGCGGCGAACAGACGTCTGGTGATCACGGCAGGGCCTCCACGAGCGTTCGGAACGTGTCGCCGCGGTGCTCGAAGCTTCGGAACTGGTCGAACGATGCGCAGCCCGGGCTGAGCAGAACGGTTTCGCCCGGAGCGGTTGTGCGGCGGAGCCGGTCGACGGCGGCGTCGAGCGTGCCGTCGGCGTCGAGGCCCGCGAGCTGGGCGATCCGCTGGCCGGTCTGGCCGATGCAGCCGAGCGAGGCGACGCAGCCTGCGAGGTCAGCGAGCGGTCGGGGGTCGGTGCCCTTGTCCGAGCCGCCGACGATCAGGTGGACGGGGCCGCCGGCGACGGCGTCGAGCGCGGTGCTGGTGGCTTCGGGTGTGGTCGATTTCGAATCGTTGATCCATCGCACGCCGCGGGCGGTGCGGACGAGCTCGAGGCGGTGTGGCAGGCCCGCGAACCGTGCGATGCCGCGAGCGGCTTTGGCGTCGTCGGCTCCCGCGACGCGGCAGGCGGCGAGCGCAAGGCGGGCGTTGAGCCGGTTGTGCGTGCCCGGGCAGGCCAGCGGTTCGTGCAGCGCGTCGTCGGGGGGCGGCGAGAGGCGACGGACCCCGGCGGGCAGGGGCCAGTCGGCCAGGCTCGGGCCGAGGACGGCCGCGGTGTCCGGCCTTCCATACTGCTGGGTGCGAGAGCTGAGACGGTCGACGATAACGCGTTTGCATGCGGCGTAGTGGTCGAGGTCGCCGTGCCAGTCGAGGTGGTTCGGTGAGAGGTTGGTCGCGACGGCGACATCGAGCCAGCCGGGGCGCATCAGGGCGCCGGGCTGATCGAGCCACCAGAGCATGGCGCTCGAGAGCTCGACGACGGCCCAGTCCGGGTCGGTCGTACGGTCGAGCAGCGAGCCGCCGATGTTGCCGCCGAGCGCCGCGTCGATGCCGGCGGCGGTGAGCCCGGCGTGGATCATCGAGGCGGTGGTGCTCTTGCCGACGGATCCGGTGACGCCGATCAGCGTTGTATGCGCTGGGAGCGCGTCGAAAGCGAGGGCGACTTCGGTGGTCAAGCGGGCGCCGGCCGAACGGGCGAGGCGGACAAACTCGTTGTCCCAGGGCTTGGGGACGCCGGGGTTGACGACGACCAGATCGGCGTCGGCGAAGTCGCTGGGGTCGTGCATGCCGAGCCGCAGGGCGATCGTGCCCGACGCGATCAGCCGGTCGAGCTTGCAGAGCGGGGCGGCGAGGTCGTCTGCGGAGCGGCGGTCGGTGACAAGGACGCGGAAGCCCTGCGCGGCGAGGTGCCGAGCTGCGGCGGAACCGCCGCCGAACGTTCCAAGACCCATGACGACTGCTCGGCGGCTCATGGGGCATTGTTCGCGCAGGGGTGCTACATCATCGCGATCGGATCGACATCGACGGCGGTTTTTGCGTCAGAAGTGATGGCCCGCGCGTCACGGAGCGCCCGCAGCACGCGCTGAACCTCGGCGGGGCCCGGGGCGGTGATCTCGACGCAGAAGCGGTAATGGTCGGCGATGCGTTCGATCGGGCAGGGCATCGGTCCGACAACGACGGCGTGGGCGGCGGAGGCCGCGGGCTGGGCGGCACGGGCGACCCGGGCGGCGGCTTGCTCGGCGGCGGCGGGGTCCTGGTCGCGGCAGACGATGCGGGCCATGCGGGCGGCCGGCGGGAGCGGAACGGCCGAGCGGAGACGGAGTTCGGCCTCGGCGAAGCGTTCGAAGTCGTGCTCGGCGGCGAGGCGGATCGCGGGGGCATCCGGCTCGAGGGTCTGGACGATGACCGTCCCGGGGTGCTGCCCGCGGCCGGCCCGGCCGGCGACCTGGCTGACGAGCTGGTAGGTGCGTTCGGCGGCCCTGAAGTCTGGCATCGAGAGCGCGGTGTCGGCGTTGAGCACGCCGACGAGTCGGACGCCGGCGACATCCAGCCCCTTGGCGATCATCTGGGTGCCGAGCAGGGCGCGGATCTCGCCCTTGGCGAAGCGGGCGAGTGTCTCGAAGTAGTCCCGGGCGGTGCGCATGGTGTCGGAATCGACGCGGACGAGCGACTCACCGACGACCAGACGTTGGTGCTCAGGCAGGTCGGCGGTGATCGCTTCGAGGACACGTTCGGCCCGCTGCGTGCCTGGGCCGAGCCAGCGGAGCGTGCCGCCGCAGTCGGGGCAGACCTTGGGGATGCGCTGCTCGGCTCGGCAGTGGTGGCATCGCGTGTAGCCGCCGGCGCGGGACATCGCGTCGCGGTGCAGGACGAGCCCGGCATCGCAGTGGTCGCAGGCGTGCGCGTAGCCGCAGGCGGAGCTTGCGCAGACGATTCGCCCTGCGAAGCCGCGGCGGTTGAGCAGCAAGAGGATCTGGTGGTCGTTGTCGATCGCGGCCCGGAGCGCGCGTTCGAGCGTGGGGCCGACGAGTCCGCTGCCGCGATCGGGGCCGTTCGCACGCGTGGCGCGTTCGGCGTTCATATCCACGATGCGGACGGCTGGGAGCGTGGCATGTCCGACGCGGTCGGGCAGGCGGAGGAGGGTGGACCGCTGCTGGCGGGCGGCGTGCCAGGACTCGAGCGAGGGCGTTGCGGAGCCGAGCAGGACGGGGCAGCCGGCCCGGTGCGCTCTGGCGATCGCAACGTCGCGGGCGTGGTAGCGGGGGAGCTGGTCTTGCTTGTACGAGGCGTCGTGCTCCTCGTCGACGATAATCAGGCCCACGTCGTTGAGCGGCGCGAAGACCGCGGAGCGGGCGCCGACGACGACCCGGCAGCCGCCCTCGGCGGCCCGCGACCAGGCCCGGTTGCGCTGCGCGGCGGTCAGGCCGGAGTGCAGAACGGCGACCTGGTCGGCACCGAGCCGGGCCTGGACCCGGCCGGCGGTCTGCGGGGTCAGCGCGATTTCGGGGACCAGCATGATGGCGCTCTGGCCGCGATCGAGGGTGTGTTCGAGCAGCCTGAGGTAGACCTCGGTCTTTCCCGAGCCGGTGACGCCGAAGAGCAGGTGTCGCTCGAACGAGCCGAGGCTCTGCGCGACCCGTTCGATCGCGGCGATCTGGGCCGGCGTTGGGGTCGGGACCGCTGCGGACTCGAAAATAGCATCGTGGGCCTCGGACCGGGCTCGGACGACGGGGCGGGTGCCTTCGGCGAGCAATCCGGCGCGGAGCAAACGGTTGATCGGGGCCACGGTTTTCTCGCCGATTAGATCGGCGGCGTCGCGGGCGGTGACAGGCCAGGTGTCTCTGGGCAGGCTCGTGATCGCGGTCCAGGCGCGGACAGCGGTGGGGGAGAGCCGGACGTCGTCGATCGCGTCACCCGGGCCGCGGGTGGGCGAGACGAGCACCTCGGTCCGCCTGCCGACGGCCTGCTTGACGGCGGCGGGGACCATCGAGCCCAGGGTCATGCCGAGCGGGCAGATGTAGTACCGGCTGATCCACTCGGCCAGTTCGATCAGCTCGGGTGTGAGCGGCCGGCTGTGCACGGCTGCGATCGGTTTGATACGCGAGGGCGGGACGTTGCCGATCAGCTCGGGGCCGCCGACCTCGATGACGATGCCGCGTGTGGGGGTGTTGCCGCGTCCGAGCGGGACTTCGACGAGCTGGCCGACGGAGGAGGGGTCGTCGCCGGCTCGATAGGTGAGCGCGGCGTCTTTGGTTCCCTGCTCGATGCCGCGTTCGACGGCGACCCGTGCGTAGACGCCCGAGTCGGGTGGCGGTGCTCTATGGCTGTGGAAGAGATGGTCCTGCACAAGGGTGAATACACTACGCCCGATGGCCACCCGACCCGCCGCCGATCGTCCAACCCGCCCGATCGTTGGCTCACTCCGCGCCGCCGATGCGCGGCTGGTTCTTGCCAACGGGACGGTGTTCCGCGGGCGTGCGTTCGGCGCGACAGGCCGCGGGCTGCGCGTGTCGGCGGAGGTGGTGTTCAACACCTCGATCACCGGGTATCAGGAAGCGTTGACGGACCCGTCGTACACCGGTCAGATCTTGACGTTTACGGCCCCGCTGATCGGGAACACCGGCGTGAACTCGGTGGATGTGGAATCGGCCCGGCCGCGGGTGTCGGGCATGGTCGTGCGGGAGCTGGCTCGCCGGCACTCGAGCTACCGGGCCGAGTCGGGGCTGTCGGCGTACCTCGCGGATGCGGGCATCTTGGGGATCGAGCGGATCGACACGCGGGCGTTGACCTCGTTGATCCGGGCCGAAGGGGCGATGGCGGGCGTGCTGACCGACGATGCCGACCTCGCTGATGAAGAACTGGTCTCGATGGCGGCCGGGGTGCCGGGGATGACGGGCCAGGATCTGGTTTCTGGCGTATCAATGCCGGAGGCTTCTCCCTGGACAGAAGGGCTTGGGGCGTGGGGATTGGGTGCTGCGGGGCAGCAGGGCGAAACCCCGGGCAATGATCGGCCCCTGCACGTACTGGCGATCGATTGCGGGGCGAAGCACAACATTTTGCGGCATCTGACCGATCGCGGCTGCCGTGTGACGACGATCCCTTTCGGGTTCGAAGCAGATGAGGTGATCGCGGCCTTCGAGCGGGGCGAGGTGCAGGGCGTTTTCGTGTCGAACGGGCCGGGCGACCCGGCGGCGGTGAAGGAGACGGTCAATTCGCTGCGGGCGTTGCTGCGGGCGGAGGCCCGGGTGCCGGTCTTTGGGATCTGCCTCGGGCACCAGCTCTTGGCGCTGGCGTCGGGGGCCAGGACGTACAAGCTGCCATTCGGCCACCGTGGGGCAAACCAGCCGGTTCGTGACGAGGCGACGGGGGCTGTCGAGATCACGAGCCAGAACCACGGGTTCGCGGTCGACCCGGATTCGCTCGATCCGGCGACGACACAGATTACCCAAATTCACCTCAACGACGGAACGGTGGCGGGTTTCCGTCGGACCGATCGGCCGGTATTTTCCGTGCAGTATCACCCCGAAGCTTCGCCCGGGCCGCACGATTCTGGGCATCTTTTTGACCGTTTTGTTGATATGTGTTCGGGTTCCGGAGCGGGTGCGGGTGCGTAATCCGGGATCGGATTCGGACCTTTGGTGTCAGAACCGCAGATTTTGTTCTTGCATGGTTCTTCATATCCAGTATGCTCGGGTCTGACCGGCTTGCTGGTCTGTTGAGGAGAACGGTCTCCCATTCGGGAAGCATGGCCGTGCTTATTTCCGTGTTCGGTGGGCCGTTCTTCGGTGTATCGAGCGTCTCGATGGGGAAAGCGGGCAGGTGATCTGCCCGGCAGGATGTGATTTCGTTTTCAAACAGGAGTCTCCAGATGAAGTCCAAGATGATTCTCGCGTGTGCGGGTCTTGCAGTGTGTGGCAGCGCTTTCGGGCAACTGCGTGAAATCGAGCTCCGTGAAGTTCCCACGAGCGAGATGCGTCAGGTCCGTGCCAACCTCGTGACCGAGGTCATCGGGCTGACCCCCGAGGGCATGCCGATTCTGGGCCGCACCTTCGATCTGAGCCAGTACGGGAGCGGCGAGAACGCTGCCCGCACCCCGACGGCCGTGTACGACACGATCGGTCTGGGCCCGGACACCGATGGCGACGGCTTCGCTGAGTTCGTCTGTGGTATCGACTGCGGTGGGTTCACCGGAGACGGGTTCCGCTTCCTCTCGGGCCCCGTGACCCAGGTCGTCGCCGACGACTTCTCGGTCCCGGCAGCCGCCGCGGGTGCACCGCTGGAAGAGCTGGCTATCAGCCAGTTCAACCTGATCTGCAACGATTTCCCACCCCCGACGCCCGGCACCGAGCCCTTCGAGGCTTCCGGTCGGCTGATCAACTTCTTCGAGTCGTCGGTCCGCAACCCGGTCGGCGATGGCACCGACGGCTTTGACAACGACGGCGACGGCGTGCTCGATGCGCCGTTCGACACGTCCACCTTCCTCGGCGGTCTGGTGTTCTGGGCTGGCGACGCCGAAGTGCCGGAGGATTGGTTCTTCACCACGTTCTTCTCGGACGGCTTCGTTGATGCCGGCATCAACATCCCGATGCCCAGTATTGATGACGACGGCGACGGCAACCCGGACGGTTTCTACGAGATCCTGTACTTCCAGGATGCCGAAGACACCGACGGTGACGGCGACCTCGACGTCTTCACCCCCGCGACCGACTCCTTCGGTGGTCTCTGGGGCACGCCGGCCGATGACATCGCAGGCTGCCAGGCGGCCGTCGGCTTCAACGCTCCGGGCACCGCGACCAACGGTGTGTGGGGCGAGGGCCTGAACCTCTGCGGCGACGTGTTCGTCGACACGGGCTGGTCGGACGGCGGCGTCGGTGCGGACGGCATCTCGCCGCCCGAGATCGACGGCTTCTACGATAACACCACCGACCTCGCGGCGTTCGCTCCGCCGGACGCCGGTTGCCCGCTTGACCTGCACTGGTCGGTGTTCTTCGTGGCAGACTTCGAGGGTGGCGGCGAGCTCCGTGATTGCGGCGACGTCAACGGTGACGGTGTCACCGACGGCTCCGACTTCTTCGCGTGGACCGCGGCGTTCGGCTCGGGCGACCTGATCCCGTGTGACGTCAACAACGACGGCAACTGCGACGGTTCGGACTTCTTCGCCTGGACCAGCTTCTTCGGCAACCCGGCCGGTGATCCGGGCGACTGCGCCCCGCTGCCGTAATCGGCCGCTGGATCAGCAGTCGGCCCTCACCTGAGGGCACGACGATGAATTCTCGCCCGGCCCCGCTCTCGAGCGGGGCCGGGTCTTTTTTTGAGACCCGGTGCACCGCGGCCCGTGGCCGAGCTCCCTGAGCGATCACTCGCCGCTGCGGAGATACGGATGGTCGCGTGTTTTTTTTGGGATTGGCAAGCGCTAGTAGCGGGGCAGGGCCGGGTCGATGTCGCGCGACCAGAGGTCGGTGCCGCCGGCAACGGACAGGACATCTGCGAACCCGAGCTGCCGGAGGGCGAGCGTGGCTCGCAGCGAGCGCCGGCCGTGGTGGCAGAGCACAAGCAGCGGCGTGCCGCGCCCTTGGGGCAGTTCGTCGGCGAGGTCGTCGTGGTCGTCGGCGATTCGGCCGAGCGGGAAATGCATCGCTTTGGGTATGGCGGCGACGCGGAGCTCGTCGGCCTCTCGGACATCGACGAGAACGCATGCGTCATCCGGATCGGCGAGCCGGTCGCGGGTGTCGCGCGGGGTGATCTCGTAGTCGTCGTGGAACTCGTAGCCGACGGGCAGGCCGCGATCGTCGAGCGGCTGGTCAGGCATCGGGCTGCCCGCCGGTCGACGGCTGGTCTTGGCGGTCGCCTGAGCCCTCGCCTTCGTGCAGCTTGGCGTCGAAGAGCTTGGCGTCGAGCTCGGCTCTGGTGAGCGGCAAGACGCCGGGAGCACCGGCTCGATCGCTCGAGGGGGTTCGGCCCGGGAGGGTCGTGGGGCTGGAGACGGTCTCGTAGGCGGGGTCGATGACGAGCTGGGCCGGCGTGATCAGCAGATCGATGAAGGCCCAGCAGGGGGCAACGAAAATCTCGAACGCCTGGGTGCGTTTGTTGGCGCGGCTGATCGGTTCGAGTGCGGAGCGGATGGTCGGGAACTCGCCTCGCTGGCGGGCGGTGTCGCTGGTCATCCGCAGCGGCGCGGTGGCCTGCGGCTGGTGTCGGGTTCCGTCGATCGGCACGCGGTAGACGGACGGCTCGAAATTGGATCGGTCGATGCCGAGCGCTGAGGGCGCGTCGCTCTTGGGAGTCGGGTTGGGCAGGGGGGTGCCTTCGGCGTCGAGGGCTGGCTCGGCGACCATCGGCGGCAGCGACGCGAGGGCGACGTCGTCGCCGATGACAAGCCGGGCGTTGTCATCGGAGGCGCAGCCGGTGATGGCGGCGGCCGCGGCAGCGGTGACGAGCAGTCGTGAGCGGGGTGTGCTGGGCATGGGTCAGTGTAGATCCTCGCTGGCTCGGTCGGCGAGAGCCGCATCGACGGCAGGCAGCGCGTCGTCGAGGCCGAAGCCGCGGCGCTGGAGATAGGCGACCACCCGGCGTCGGGTGGCTTGTGGATCGTCGATCGATCGCATGCGGCCGATGCGGCGGGCGGCGAGATGATGCGCGTTGTCGGCATCGGTCTCGGCGTCTCGGTGCTCGGCTGCGGCTTTGGAGGCGGCGGGGCGATCGACGCCCTTGGCGATGAGCTTCTGTTCTATGCCGCGGCGGGAGGTGTCTCGCCGGGCGGCGAGCGAGGAGGCGGCGGCGTCGGCGAAGGCGTTGTCATCGATGATGCCGGCGTCGGCGAGCAACTCGGCGGCGGCTTCGGCGTGGGGGCGTGCGTGGCCGGCCATGGTGAGCCGCCGGACGAGGTCGCGGCTGGTGCGGGCCCGGGCGGCGGTGAGGCGGAGGGCGTGGGTCTGCGCGGCGTGCCTCTTGGCGGCGTCGTAGAGCGTGGCCGCGAGGTCGTCGGTCCAGGACATGCCGGGCGCGATGCCGAGGGTCTCGAGATCGGCCGCCCGGACTCGGGCGACGGTGCGGCGGCTGACGGTGACGGCGGCGGTCCGTCCGTCTTGGAGCATCCGGATGCTGGTGATAGTCAGCGCATCGTCCGGCGGGACGAGCTCGGCCGGGTTTTGGGCGAGTGTGCGGGAGCCGCGTTTGGATCGCGGGCGTGGCGGGGGCATCGGGGTCAGCCCGTGCCCGGGTCGAGCGAGCCGCGGTACTGCGCGATCTCGCTGGAGGCTTTGGCGTCGCCGACGCGCTCGGCTACGGCGAGGCCCGTCTCGAGCATCTCGGCCGCTTCGGTGGCACGATCGAGAGCCTCGAGGCTGCGGGCGCCGTGGAAATAGGCATAGCAGTAGGCCTCGTCTTCGGCGATGCATCGGCGGTAGAGGTCGATGGCCTGGTCGTGGTCGCCGGCCTTGGCGTGCTCCTGGGCGAGGGCGTAGAGCACGAAGGTGTCGGCCGGGTCGGCGGATAGGAGCTTGGTAAGCTGTTCGATGCTGGGCATGCCGGATGGTACGGAATCCGGCCGGCCGCCGCTAGCATGGGCTCGGAGACAGCCCGGCGGGCCCGGCCCGCCGGCGAGCACAGCAACGATGGAGGTTCAGGCATGTCGCACGGCGTCACGCGGGTCGGGGTTCTTGGCGGTGGTCAGATGGGCGGCGGGATCGCGCAGGTCGCGGCCGTCAGCGGGTTCGAGACGGTCGTGTGCGACCTGTCCGCGGACCAGATTGCGGCGTGTGAAAAGACGCACGGCAAGCTGCTCGCCCGAGCCGTCGAAAAGGGCAAGATGACCGAGGCGGACGCGTCGGCCGCGAAGGGTCGCCTGAGCTACGTGACCGAGACCGATGCGCTCAAGGACTCGGACATCGTGGTCGAGGCGGTCACCGAGAACGCGGAGGTCAAGAAGTCGATCTTTGCCGACCTGGCGAAGCGGTTCACCGGCGATCAGATCCTGGCGACGAACACGAGCTCGATCAGCATCACCGAGATCGCGGCCGCGACCGACTGCCCGGAGCGGGTGATCGGGATGCACTTTTTCTATCCGGTGCCGGTGATGAAGCTGGTCGAGGTGATCAACGGGCTGGCGACGGACGAATCGGTGACCGCTCGAACGATCGCGCTGGCCGAGGCGATGGGCAAGACGGCCCTGCCGGCCAACGACCGGGCGGGGTTCGTGAGCAACCGGGTGCTGATGCCGATGATCAACGAGGCGTTTTACGCGTGGATGGAGGGCGTAGCCGAACCGTCGGACATCGACGGCATCATGAAGCTCGGCTGCAACCACCCGATGGGGCCGCTGGAGCTGGCGGACTTTATTGGTTTGGATACGTGCGCTCACATCATGGATGTGCTCGCGGAGGGCCTGCACAGCGAGCGGTACCGGCCGTGCCCGAAGCTGGAGCAGCTGGTGACGGCGGGGCGGATGGGCCGCAAGAGCGGGCGGGGTGTGTACGACTATTGAACCAAGGCTCTGCTCGCTTGTAGATTCTCCCGGGATTGGCCTTACGCGGGGAGAGCAGTTGATGAGCTTTCTTGGTCGGCATCGGATCTTGGTACTTCTGGTCTTGCCCTTTTTTATGGGCGCGGTGTGGCTGGTGTACGAGGTGTGGGCGTCGCTGAACGCCAAGCCGGCGCCGGACACGGACTACGGGGCGCAGATGCGGGCGCTCATGCTCGAGGCACAGCAGGTCGCGGACGGGCCGGCGCGTGATGACGTGCGGCTTGCCGAGGCCTGGCGTGAGTTCTCGGCGGAGCTGACGCAGGTTTCGGGATCGATTGAGACATTGCTGTTTGAGTCGATCGAAGCCGCGGAGCTGCCTGGGACTCCGTTTATTGCGGACCGCGGATACGACTGGTCGGTGGTTACCGATACGGACTCGTGGCGGGAGCAAGCGGCGGACAGCCCGCCCGGCGATCTGACGAGCGAACAGGCGTTGGCGGAGCTCGAATCGGTGCACGCGGCGCTGGCGGTCGCCGCGGAGTCCGAGGTTGCCGCGGAGGCGTTCGCATCGCTGCTTGCGCGGGCGCGGTCGGGTGAGCCGCTGGTCCGGCCGTACTCGAGCCGTCAGCTGTTGATAAACCAGCTCCTGCCGGAGCTCGGGCAGTATCGCAGGATGGCGCAGTTTTCGGTCGCCTGGATGGAGCATGCGGTTCAGAGCGAGGACTGGCAGGCGTATGCCGAAGGCTTGGAAGCTTCGCTGTGGATGGCGGAGCTGGCGGCGAGCGATCCGGTGATCATCGGGAATCTGGTGGGTGTGGCGATCGAATCGCTGATGCTCGAGCGGGTGCGGAACGATGTGCTTCGCGGGCGGTTGCCGGCCGAAGTGCTCGGTCGGGTGGACGAACTTATCAAGCAGCACGAGCGGCCGGATCTCGCGTTCTCGCTTCGCGGCGAGCGGACATGGGCGTTGGATGCGGTTCAGTGGATGCACGACAGCCGCGGGCGGCTGCTGCTCTCGCGGACGGGGACGCTAACGATGGGCGTGGGCGGTTCGCGGGTGATGAACCTGGGATCGATCGCGTTCCCGCGTCGGGCCGAGACCGAGGCGCGGTTCAAGGAGTTCTACGGCCGCATGATCGAGGCGGCGGAGATGCCGATTGCTGCGGCGAAGGTCGAGCTCGCGTCGCTCGACCAAGAGATCGATGGTCTTTCGGGTCGGCAGGTTCTGCTCGGGATGCTCGCGCCGGCGATCGGGAAGGCGGTCAGTGTGTCGTGGTCGGCGGATCTGAACCGCGCGGGACTGCTCACGCTCCTGGCGATCGAGAGGTATCGGGTCGCGACGGGCGTGCTGCCCGCGTCGCTCGACGAGATGATGCCGGTGTACCTTGATGCGGTGCCGATGGATCCGTTCGCGGCGGGTGAGACGCTCGTGTATCGCTTGGATGACACGGAGAGCCTCGGGGGTGTTGGCTATGTGCTCTACAGCGTCGGGCCGGACGGTGTCGACGATGGCGGTGTAGTAGGGGATAACCCGCTCGTGCGGTATCGGAGGGGCGCAGATGGGCTGGACTGGATGCTGACGCGGTCGGCTGAGCCCGGGCCGTGAGTCGGCAAGCCGTGCGGGGGATGGGCTGATGGGTTTTCTTCGCAGGCATCGGATTCTGATATTGCTCCTCTTGCCGGTGGCGATGGGGCTGGTGTGGCTTGTGTACGAGGTGTTTGCATCGCTGAACGCCAAGCCGGCGCCGGATACCGACTACGGGGCGCAGATGCGGGCGCTGATGCTCGAGCCGCAGGTCGATCGTGACGGGCCTGGGTTTGAGGGTGCGAACTTGGACGCCGCGTGGGAGGCGTTTGTTGATACGGTGAGCGATACGGCGACGTCGGCGGATGAGGTGGTCTACGAGGTCGCGAAGGCGGTTGTCGGTGAAGATGCCGGGCTTCGCGGATATGACTGGTCACTGGTGTACCGGCTACATGAACGCGAGAGCGATATTGCCGACGGCCGGTTGATCGACGGCCTGTCGGAGGCGGAGTCACTCGCTGAGATCCGGGCGGTGCACGCCGCGATGGTGCGCGAGCTGGAGAGCGGGTCGCACATCGCGCTGCTGGGGCCGCTGCTGGAGCAGGCGAGGTCGGGTGCGCCGATTGTTCGGCCGTGGCCGAGCGACTCGAGGCTGATCGATGTGGACCTCAGCGATCTTCGGCGGACGCGTCATGCGTCTTTTTTTTGTACTTCACTGATGTTTGTGGCGGCTGAGCGTAAGGATTGGTCGACTTTTATGGACGCGCTCGAGGTGGCCCTCTGGCTCGGCCGAGTCTCGGCGTGCGACCCGATCTTCATTGGCTATCTGGTTGGCATATCGCAACATGCTTTGGCGCTTGAACGCATCCGTGTCACGCTGATAGAGCACGACCTGCCGGCGGATGTGCTCGCGGAGGTCGCGCGGCTCCTCGATGAGAACCCGCTGCCGGGCTTCCAGCACGCGTATCGCGGCGAAAAGATTTGGTCGTTGGATGTGGTGCAGCGTGCGCACGACTCGCGTGGTCGGCTGATCGTGACCGAAGTGAACGCGCTGAGCGGGGGTGGCATGCGCGGGTGGCCGCGCAGGTTCGGCAATCTTGCATCGATCGCGTTGCCGCGTCGGGCCGAGACCGAAAGCTTGTTCGCGGTGATGTACGATCGATGGATCGAAAGCGCAGAGCGACCATGCTTCAAATACAAGGTGCTTCTTCAGCCTGCGACGATCGATTACGAAGCGCTCATGGATCGGAACCCGCTGCTCGGCGTCATGTTCCCGGCGATCGGCATGGCCTCGCGGAGCGCGTGGCAGAACCGGCACGAGCGGGAAGGCATCGGCGCGATGGTGGCGATCGAGCGGTACCGCGCGGAGCGTGGCGTACTGCCGGCATCGCTCGATGATCTGGTGCCGGCGTACTTGGAGGCTGTGCCGATGGATGTGATCGACGGCCAGCCGCTGCGGTACCGGGTCGAGGCTGACGCTGCGGCGTCGCGGCCGGGCTACGTGCTCTACAGCATCGGCGTCGAC
>JBCDEF010000012.1:0-24311 GCA_039179915.1 Planctomycetota bacterium
AGCCCGTCGATCGAGAGCTGCTCGTGGAAGGCTTTGGCGCTCGTCACCGCGTCCTGCCCGGTCATCGCGTCGACGACCAGGAACACGTGGTGCGGCTGGAGCGAGGCGTTGACCTTCTTGAGCTCGCCCATCAGCTCGTCGTTGACGTGCAGCCGGCCTGCCGTATCGAGGATCAGCACATCGGCCTGTTCCGATTTGGCGTGCTTGAGCGCGTTCTGGCAGACCTTGACCGCGACGCCCACAGCCTTGCCGTACGCCGCGACCTTGTCCGGCTCCGCGTAGACCGAGACCGAGCCGCGGCCCTTGAATTCAACCGCGAGCTGCTCGCCCAGTGTCTGCAGCTGCTCGACCGCCGCCGGCCGCTGCAGGTCAGCAGCGCACAGGACAACGTTCTTGCCCTGCTTCATCAGCATCGCGGCCAGTTTGCCGCAGGTCGTCGTCTTGCCCGAGCCCTGCAGGCCCGACATCATCACGACCGTCGGCCCCGGGCTGATTTCCATGATGCCCGGCGGCGGCTCCTCGCCGCCCAGAAGCTCAATCAGTCGGCTGTTGACAATGCCGATGACTTCCTGTCCGGGCTTGAGGCTCTTGGTGACCTCTTGGCCGATCGAGTCCGCGACGACATCGTCAACAAACTTGGTGACAACATCGAGGTGGACATCCGCCTCGAGCAGCGCGGTGCGCACCTCGTCCATCGCCTCGCGGACGTTCTTCTCTGTGATCTCGGCCCGGCCGCTGAGCTTGCGGAAGACGCCGCTGAAGCTGTCGGAGAGTCGGTCGAACATGGGTTGTCTCGGCGTTTGACCGCCGTCCTGTCTACGCGTGATCGAACAAGCACGACAGGGCTGTGACCGCAGCAAGTCACTCTAGCCCCGGATCAGCCGCGGCCCTTGGACCGCAGCCACTCGTGCAGCCTGTCGCGGTCCCAGGTGTTGACGCACAGCTCGGGCGGCAGCCAGCCGCGCCGGCCGGTCATCACGCCAAAGCGGATGTTGTCGAAGTCGCCCGCCGCGTGCACGTCGCAGTCGATCGCGATCAGGCAGCCCGCGTCGACCGCCGCCCGCACGTGCGAATCCCGCAGGTCGAGCCTCATCCAGTGGCTGTTGATCTCGAGCGCAACGCGGTGCTCGACGGCGGCCGCGATGAGCTCGTCCATCGCAGGCTCAAGCCCGGGACGACGGTTGACCAGCCGGCCGGTCGGGTGGCCCAGCACGTGCACCATCGGGTGCTCGATCGCTTTGAGCAGCCGCTTCGTCGCGGTCTTCGGGTCCTGGGTCAGGGCCGCATGCGGGCTGGCGACGACCACATCGAGCTCGGCCAGAATGTCGTCGTCGTAGTCCAGCGAGCCGTCGGCCAGGATGTCGACCTCCGAGCCGGCCATGATCGCGATCCCGTCGCCGGACCGCTCCCGGGCCGCTTCGATCTCGTCGCGCTGCGCCCGGAGCCGCTCGACGCTCAGCCCGTTCGCCTGCACGCTCGACCGGCTGTGGTCGGTCACGGCGATCGTATGGAAACCCCGGTCGACCGCGCCCCGCACGAGCTCGTCGAGCGAGAGCCGGCCGTCCGAAGCCGTCGTGTGAGCGTGCAACTCGGCGCGGATGTCACCGACATCGACGAGCTGAGGCGTCTCGTTCAGCGACAGCTCACCAGCGTCCTGCCGGACTTCTGGTGGCAGCCACGGCATCTCGAGTTCCGCGAACACTGCCCCTTCCGTCTCTCCCGCGACCGGGTCGATGCCCCGGCTCTGCGGGCTGCCCTCGCCGGGCTCATCGGGGAACAGGCCGTACTCGTTGAGTGTGAGCCCACGCTTGATCGCCCGCTCGCGCAGCCGCACGTTGTGGTCCTTCGAGCCCGTGAAGTACATCAGCGCCGCGCCGAAGCTCTCGGCCGGCACGAGCCGCAGGTCCATCCCCAGCCCGCCGCCCTCGAGGTCTTTGGTGACGTTCCACCGACCGGAGTCGGCGGTGATCGTAGAACGCACGCTGCATTTGCTGTCGCCGCGAGCAACGACGTCGGTCACGCCCTCCATCGTGCAGAACGCCTCGCGTACCGGCTCCGGGTCGTCGGCGACGACGAGGAAATCCAGATCACCGATCGTCTCCTGCCCGCGTCGCAGCGAGCCGGCTGCCTCGGCGCGGCGCACGCCCTCGATCGATCGCAGCGTTTCCAGAACACGCTCCGCGATCGGCCACGCGACACCGATCGGCAGCCGCGACGACGACTTGCTGGTAAACGTCAGCGCCTTCTCGATGTTCTCGGCTGTCTTCTTGCCCATCCGCGGCAGGTCCATGATGCTGCCGTCGTCGATGATGCGTTTCAGGCCATCGCGGTCAGTGATCGACTTTTCCTGCCACAGCAGCCGCACTGTTTTCGGGCCGAGACCCGGGATGTCCATCAGATCGAGCACGCCCGCGGGCACCTCCGCCAGCAGTTCATCCAGCTCGGCGATCCCGCCCGAATCACGCAACTCGTCGATCTTGTCGGCGACGCCCTTGCCGATGCCATCGATCGCGAGCAGCGCTTCGCGATCGAGCGTCGACAGATCATGTGTCTCGTTCGAAGCGGACCGGGCCGCCTTGGTGAACGCATTGACGCGGAACCGGTTCGCGCCGGTGACTTCGAGCAGCCGCGCAATCGTCTCGAGCCGCTCGGCGAGGTTGGTGTTGAAGCTCATGCGGCATCGTATCGGCCGCGCCCCGCGGTCACCCTGACGCGGGCGGCCCGGATGGCGACGTGCGGTCTTCGCTGGTCCGCTCGGGCTGCTCGCCGGTGAACTCTTCGGCGATCTGCCGCTCGACCGCGACGACGACCGACTCACGCTTCTCGGCAGGCACGAGCGTCAGCGCCGCGAGGCACCGCCGGGCCAGCTCAGGTCCGGTCGGCTGAAGCAGCTGGATCATCATCCGCACGTGGTCGCTTGGCGACAGCTCTCCCGATCCGGCCGGCAGGCCCCCCGGGCTTGGGTTCTGCTTCGGAGGCGGCTGGTCGTGGTTGGTCATCGGTCACTGCACCGCGGAGTCGCGAGTCGATCTGCTGGCAGAACAGCTCGAGTCGATCGAGCCGCTCGGTCAGACGATCGAGCGTAGCCGCGACGGCCGCCATCAGATCGGTCGGGTCGGCCTCGGCGAGGTGGAACCCACGCATCTCCGCCCGACGCATCGGCGACTCGCCGGTTAGCAGCCACTGCGGGTTCAGCTCAAACACCCGGCAGAACGCGGTCACAAATTCGATGTTTGGCGACTGCCCCTGCATGTAGCGACGGACTGTTTCCGGGTGGCTGCCGGTCGCTTCGGCGACCCATTTGTAGGTTTTGCCGTCGGCGGCCGTCGCCAGCCGCTCGTGCATGCTGCCGCGAGCTCCCATGCCGTCATCTGCCATCGCCGAGTCTCCCTTTCATCCGTGTGCGGCCGAGCGGCCGAGCCTCGTTTGAGGGAGACTCTACCCGGATTCAGGCCCAGATCAGCCCACATCACCCAGGCCCAGCCACGCCCCGTGCGATTTGAGCACGCGTCGACGCACAAGCGCCTCACTCGTGTCCGCGAGTCTCGGTGACCTCATCACCCAATCCTGCGCGTCGTCGCGAGCTGCGCCCAGCAACAGGTGATCTCGGGACAGGTCCGCGACCCGAAACGGAGGGAGGCCGGATTGTCGAGAGCCGAAGATTTCGCCGGGGCCGCGGAGCTCAAAATCTCGCTCCGCCAAGAAAAAACCGTCCGTTGAGCCGCGCATCGCCGCCAGACGTTCGACGGATTCCGGCGTCGTCGGGTCCGAGACCAGCACGCACCGCGACGCGAGCGCCCCCCGTCCCACCCTGCCCCGGAGCTGGTGGAGCTGCGCGAGACCGAACCGGTCCGCCTGCTCGATGACCATCACCGTCGCGTTGGGGATGTCGACCCCGACCTCGATCACGGTCGTGGCGATCAGCACATCGATCAGCCCCCGCCGGAACCGCTCCATGATGTGCTCACGCGTCGGGCGCTTCAGCCTGCCGTGGACCGCCGCGATGCTCACACCGCGCAGCAGCGTCTGCTCGAGCTCGAGCTGGACCGCCCGCAGCCCGGTCAGGCCGGTCTCTTCATCGCCGTCGATCGATGGAACAACGACAAATGCCTGCTCCCCGCGTTCAACCGCGTCCCGCACACCGGCATAGACCTCCGCGCGGTTCGCCGTCGGCTCGACCACCGTCTCGACCGGCTCTCGGCCCGGCGGCAGCTCATCGATGATCGAAACATCCAGATCGCCGAAGAGCGTCAGCGACAGCGTCCGAGGGATCGGCGTGGCGGTCATCACGACCATGTGCGGGATGAGCCCGGACTCGGCGTCGCCCTTGCTCCGCAGCGCGGCGCGCTGGTGCACGCCGAAGCGGTGCTGCTCGTCGATCACCGCGACCGCGAGGCTTCGGAACGTGACCGATTCGGTCAGCAGCGCGTGCGTGCCGACGACCAAGCTCCGCTGTCCCGAGGCGAGCCGGCCGAGCACACCGGCACGCTCCGCGGGCGTCAGCGTCCCGGTCAGCAGATCGACCTCCGGGCCCTGCTCGCCCAGAACGCGCGTGATCGACTCGTGGTGCTGCTCCGCGAGGATCTCTGTCGGCGCGAGCAATGCCGCCTGCTGCCCGGATTCGACCGCCAGCAGCATCGCGTAGAGCGCAAGCAGGGTCTTGCCCGAGCCGACATCGCCCTGGATCATCCGGTTCGTGGGGATGTCGCGTGTCAGGTCGGTTGTCAGGTCCGCGACGACGCGTCGCTGCGCGCCGGTCAGCTCGAAGGGGAAGCGTTCGAGGATGGACCGCTGCACGCGTTCGCTCGAACGGAGCGCCGGCGCCCGCTGTGTCTCGCGGAGGTGGTGCCGCTTCATCGCGACGCCGAGCTGCAGCAGCAGCAGCTCGTCATAAGCCAACCGCCGGCGGGCGCGAGACACCTCGTCCTCGTCGTCCGGCCTATGGATCATGCGATAGGCATCGCCCAGCCCGGGCAGGGATCGCTGCTCGCGCAGCGCGGCGGGCAGGTGGTCCTCGATCAGCGGCAGGGCCATCGGCAACGCTTTGCTGATCGCCAGCTCGATCGCCCGCGAGCTGACTCTCGATGAGGCGGGGTAGACCGGCCGCAGCGAGCCGCCATCGCCTGTTGCGGTCGGCAGCTCGGCGTCGGGATCGATCACCTCGAACCGCGGGTTGGCGATCTGGATCGCGTTCTTGTACCGCTGCGCTTTGCCCTGCACCCGGAGCCACTCGCCGGGGTGGATCTTGCTGCGGAGGTAGGGGGCGTTGAACCAGACCAGGTCGAGCCGGTCGCTGCCGTCGTGGAGCACCGCCTCGAACCGCATTTTTTTCCCGAAGCCCACCGGCCTGCAGGCGGTCACCTCGCCGCGTGCGGAGACGACGTGTCCCGGCACGAGCTCGGCGATCGGCGCCTCGGCCTCCTCGTGCTCGTGGCGGTGGGGGAGGTGCGCGATCAGCTGGCCGACCGCGTTGAGCCCGAGCGTGCTCAGATCGCGCGCCAGCCGGTCGCTGATGCCGGGGACATCGGTCAGCGGCGAAGTCAACGCGAGCGCAGACACCGTCATACGCCCGCCGGCCCGTCATCGGTTGTCGGCTGACGGGCCGGGTCGATCTCGACCAGGTAGTCCCAGCTGTAGATCCCGGTCGAGTGCCCGTCGGAGAACCGGATCCGCAGCGCGTAGTTGCCCACCAGTTCGGCATCGACCGCGGCGACCCCCTCGCTGCCGCTCCCACCGGGCAGGACGGTCAGCGGGTTTTTGGCGATCGCTTCGCGGAGCTGGCGCTGGTCGGCCGAGGGGGACATCTTCCGGAGATACGCGATCGGGAAGTAGCTGCCCGAGCCGTCGTTCCAACGGATCGTCAGCCCGCGGTCCTTCTTGAGATCGAGATCGGTTGGGGTCAGCCCGGCCATAGACTCGGATCGTATGGCAGAAGCGCGCTTTGTGGATCGGCTGCTGGACCGGATCGCCGCGGCCGGTGCGCCGGTCTGCGTCGGCCTTGATCCGGTTGTCGGTCGCCTGCCGCCGGATGTCTCGGGATCGACCGATGCCGAGCGGGTCTCCGGCTTCTGCCGCGGTGTCATCGACGCGACCGCCGGATTCGCCGCGGCGTTCAAGCCGCAGTCCGCCTGTTTCGAGCGGCTCGGGGCAGCCGGCTTCCGTGCGCTCGAAGAGACGACCGCCCACGCCAGGTCGGCGGGCGTGCCGGTGGTCTACGACGCAAAGCGGGGCGACATCGGGCCGACGGCCGAGCACTACGCCGCCGCTGCGAGGACCTTGGGCGTCGATGCGATCACGATCAACGCGTACATGGGACCGAGCACGGCGCAGCCCTACCTCGATGCCAACCTGGGTGTGTTCGTGCTGGTGCGAACGAGCAACCCGGACAGCGGGGCGGTCCAGTCGCTCCCGCTCGATCGCGGCGGGTCCGTCGGCGACGCGATGGCAGAGCTGACCCGTTCGCTCGGGCGTGAGGTGAACGGCCGACGCGGTATGAGCGATGTCGGCGCGGTGGTCGGCCTGACCAAATCACGCGAGGCGGCGCACCTCCGCGAGCTGATGCCCGAGCAGCTATTTCTGGTGCCGGGCTACGGAGCCCAGGGCGGCTCGGCGAGCGACCTTGCCCCGCTGCTTGCGGATCGCTCGGTCCCGGGCCGGGGGGTGCTCGTCAACGCGAGCCGGTCGGTCATCTACGATCCGAAGCCAGCCGAGGCCGCGGAGCGCATGCGCGACGAGCTCGCGAACATGCTCTCGAGCTAGCTCTCTTTCGATGAGCCTATTGCGAAAGCGAGAGACTTCGATCAACACCCCTCGCTTGCGTGTTGGGCTCATCAAGACGCACGCAGAGCGATGCTCACATGGGCTTTTGATCGATCGTCACGTCGTAGACGTTGAGCAGCTTCTCTTTGTCGAAGATCATCTCGGCCCGCGTCTTGCCGACGACGTCGTAGACGGGCGTCAGTTCGATCGCATCGACCGGGCAGGCTTCTTCGCACATGCCGCAGAAGATGCAGCGGAGCTCGTCGATTTCAAACTTCTTGGGGTACTTCTCGCGGTCGTCCCAGGGGCTCTCGGCGGCTTCGATGTGGATGCAGTTGGCCGGGCATAGCGTCGGGCACATCATGCAGGCGACGCACTTGACGCGTCCGTCCTCGTCCCGGTTGAGCCGGTGCACGCCGCGGAAGTTGCTGACTTCCATGCCCCGATCTTCGGGATCACGGTTTTCGCGGCGTTGCTCGGGGTATTGGATGGTCTGGCTGGTCTTGCCCTGGCCGAAGCTGGTGAAAAAGTGCCGGAAGGTCGTGCCGAAGCCCTTGATGATTTCGGGCAGATAGACCGACTCCAGCCGGTTCAGCGGCGGCGTGTCGATGTTGATGATGTCGTCGTCGCGGATCGCCATGGTGCCTGAGCCTCTCGGGGCCGAAGATCGGCCGATGTGCCGGGGGACCGCCGTGCCGGGCCCCGCTCCAGTGGATCGTATCGGTGATTTCGCTCCCCGGCGGCCGCTGGTTTGCTCCAGGGCCTCCGAGGGGCGACAATACCTCCTATGGCGAAGCGACGGAACGCACCGGCCCTGTTCGAACTCCTGCGCGATGGAGCGCGCGAACCCGGCGCTCCGGGGAGCGGGTCGGGGGGGCGCCCGAACCCGGGGACCGCCGCAGCCGCGGGCCCGCCGACCAACCAGATCCCTGCACCCAAGCCGCCCGCAGGTGCTCCAGTACCAGCCGCACCGGCCGCATCGCAGCACCCTGCGGCTGCCCCGGTGCCTGATGCTCGATCAGAGAGGGCGACGACCAAGCTGCCAGAGAACACGCGAGCCCACAAGCCCGCGGTCGCCCCGACGCCAGCCCAAGCCACGGGCCCGGAGCCCTCGGCCGCTCTAGCGCTCTCGACGCCACGCTTTTCCGCGGCTGCGGCCTCCTCGACCTCCGGCGGCGTCAAGGGCTCGATCGCTGCGGTCCGCCCGTCCCGCCCTGTCCGCGTTGCGGCACCCGCTGCCGCTCCCAAGCCTGCCGTGGCTTCGAAGCCCGATCTGGCCCGCCCCGCGGGGTCGCCAGCAGGCAAAGGCGGTTCGGCTGTCGACGGTGCTGCTCCGGACTCAAAGCCGCAGCCCTCGCCCGCGGCGGCCGCTGCCGAACCGGGCAAGGCGTTCGTGATCGAGCAGGGCCGGGTGCGTCTGTCGATGTCGACCGCTGCCGCCGGGGCGATCCTGGCGGCCGTGATTGTCGCGTTTATCGGCGTGTGGGCGCTGGCGCACAGCGGCGGCCGGGCCGCCGAGCGGGGCGACCGGGCTGCCGCGCTGACCGAAGATGCCAGCCGGGCCATGCAGGCGGCCGCGACCTCGGACGATTCGGCCGAGCCGGCTGTGGTTCGTGAGCCGAGCCCGCTGGTGCTGCTCGATCCCCCGCCCGAGGAGACGACGCTCAGGCTCGACCGCCCGCTCCCGGCCGATCGCTCGCCGGCCAACAACGCCGAAGAGGTTGCTCCGGATCAGGCGGCGTTTCAGGACGCTCCTCCGGCCGAACCTGAGCAGTCCAGAGCCGATGAGGCCGGATCAGACACCCGCGAGGCAGGTCTGAATTACCTGGCCCTCGGCCAATTGGCCGACGCGGCAGAGGCCCGACGAACCGTCGATTTTCTCCGGGCCAACGGCGTCCCCGCCTTGGCAGTTGAAGGCCGAGACCGAGCGGGCAATACTCAATACCGCCTGTTTACGCTCCTGGGCGTGCCTGGGGCCGGTTTCCGATCGAACCCCGAGCGGATCCAGCACCAGCAGCGGGTGTTCGAGCTCGGCGAGCGGTGGATCGCCGAGGAGCGCGGCCAGCTCGATTTCAGCCGGCCGAGCCAGGTGCAGTGGACGAAGTACAACCCCTAGCGGGCCCGGCCGATGCGGCCGACACACGACGAAAGCGAGACGACGATGAGCCTCGACCGCAGCCTCAAAACCGCCGGCAATCTCTCCGGAAAGCGGTCTGTGATGACCCGTGCCGAGCGTGTCGAGAAGCTCAAGAACGACAAGAAGTTCGACCCCAAGAGCGACACGCCGCTCGGTCTGCCCAAGACGCACGTCGTCGTCAAATAACGCCCCACCCAAAGGCACCACTATGGATACGGCCCGGCTCATCTGCGACCGCGGCCGGGCGATCGATACGTCCGGCATCCGGCGGGTCTTCCAACTCGCCCAGTCGCTCGACGACCCGATCAACCTCTCGATCGGTCAGCCCGATTTCGCCGTGCCCCACGCGATCAAACGCGGCGCCATCGAAGCGATCGAGCAGGACCGCAACGGCTACACGCCGAGCGTCGGCATCCCTGGCTTGCTCGAACGCATCGACGGAACGATGCGGCACGATCTCGGGTGGGACATCGGCAGCGACAACTACCGCTCGATGGTGACCAGCGGCACCGCGGGCGGGCTGCTGCTGCTGTTCCTGGCCCTGATGGGCCCGGGCGACGAGGCGGTGATCCCCGATCCGTACTTCGTAATGTACCCACACCTGGCGACGATCGCGGGCGGCACCGCGGTCCGCTGCGACACATACCCCGATTTCCGGATGACCGCCGAGCGTGTCGAGCCGCTGCTGACCGAGCGGACGAAGCTCGTGCTCTTCAACTCGCCGAACAACCCGAGCGGCGTGGTGTCATCCAAAGACGAGTGCCGCGAGCTGCTCGAGCTCTGCCGGTCTCGCGGCGTGCTGCTGGTCTCGGACGAGATCTACGACGAGTTCACGTTCGCCGATGGTCTGACGGACTCGGCCGCCGCCGATCCGGCCGATGCCCGCTGCCCGAGCCCGGCCCGGTTTAACGATGCCCAGGACAACGTGCTTGTCATCCGCGGGTTCGGCAAGACCTACGGCTGCACGGGCTGGCGGATGGGCTATGCCGCCGGCCCGGCGCCTGTGATCGATGCCATGCTGCGGATCCAGGGGTACACATTTGTGTGCGCCCCGTCGATCGCCCAGTGGGGGGCCCTGGCGGCGATGGATGTCAGCATGGCCGGCACCGTTGACGCGTACCAGCAGCGGCGCGACCGGGTCTATGCCGCGCTGAGCGAAGTGACCGACCTGGCGATGCCCCGCGGGGCGTTCTACGCCTTCCCGAGGGTGCCGGAGCATTTGGGCATGACCGGCACCGCGTTTGTCGAGCGCTGCATCGAGCGGAACCTGCTTGTGATCCCCGGCGCCGCGTTCAGCGACAGGGACACGCACATCCGCCTGAGCTTCGCTGCGCCCGATGCGAAGCTGGATGCGGGCCTGGCCTTGCTCCAAGAACTGATGCGGGGCGAGAGCTGAGAAGCGCTAGATGCGCAGCTCGATACCGGCGTAGGGCCCCTGGAGCGTCAGGTCGAAATCGACGTCGAACACATCGCTGCTGGCGTGGATCACGCGGTAGCCGGCGAAGAGCCCGGCGTTGCGGAAGAAGTCCCAGCCGATCTCGAGCGAGCCGTCGATGATGTTCCCGAAATCGCCGTAGACCATGCCGCCGAGCCTGGCCTGCACGAACAGGTTTTCGCCGAGATCCAGCCTCGCGCCAGCGGCGACGATCGGCAGCGGCACGAAGGCGGTTTCCTCGTCCGATGCGGCGGCGCCTTCGACCGTGCCCGCGATGTTGCTCTCGACCGCGAACCCCCGGACGCCGAGCCCGAGATGCAGCTTGACAATGCTCAGCTCGAGCAGCTCGTACATCGCGTCGAGCGTGTAGACCTCGTAGGACTGGCTCGTCGCGATGTCGCCGCTGTACACATCGCCGTTGTAGGCGATCTCGATCCCGCTCGTATCGCCGGCGAACGAGTAGCTCCCGAGGAACGAGCCCTCGATCAGCAGGTCGATCGCCGGGATGGCGACGGCGACCGTGCCGAACGGTGAAGCCTCGAAGTTGTCCTGATCGAGCACATCGTTAAAGTCCAGGTCGTCGATCACGCCGGCGACGCCGTCGCCGACCTCGATCGAGCCGGACTGGAAGAGCAGCTGGCCGCCGGCTCGGACTTTGATGAAGGTATCGTCGGCGACGCTGGGCGATCCGAGGACTTGGCCGTAGGCGGCGGCGGCCGCGCTGGCCAGCAGGCTCGTTTGGCGGTCGCTCGGGGCCTGGGCGGCGGCGACGCCCGTGGCGAGCGACACGAGGGCTGCGGTACGTGCGGCGGCGTGCATCGTGGTCCTCCTGCGGCTGAGCCAGACATCGGCCCATCACTCGGGCACACTCCACCCTAGAGCAGACCGGCCAGCCGTGCCGCGGCCACCAGCAGAACGACGTTGACCACCCACCGGATAGCGGTCCGTGGCAGGCGGTGGACCAACGAACTGCCCGCCAGGGCGCCCAAAACCGCGGCGGGGCCCATCAGCCCCGCGATCCTGACCGCGTCGACGGCCGCGAGCCCGTGCTGATCGAGCGTGGCGAGCTTGACGCCCGCGCCGACCGGGGCGATCAGGCACATCGCCGCGGCGCTCGCCGCGATCGCGGCCCGGACGCGGAGCATCGCCACGGCCCTGAGCGAGGCCACCATAATCACCCCGCCGCCGATCCCGAGCAGCCCCGCGAGCACCCCGGTCACCGCGCCGGTCCCCAGCACGGCCCGGCCGGCGGCGGTCGGCAGCGGCCGGTCATCGGGCACGCCCTCGCGTCGCAGCAACCGGGTCGACAGCTCGCCGACAACGACAAAGAGCACGATCATGCCCGCCAGAAGCCTGATGAGCACCTCGGGGTCGAGCCGGTTCGAGAGCAGCACGCCGCCGACCATCGCGACACCCGAGGGCGGAAGCAGTCGGAGGAGCACGTCGCGCCGGATCGCACCGGCCCGCTGGTGCCGCCAGGTCGCCGGCACGGCCACGAGGAAGTTGACCAGCATCGCCGCGGCCATGTACAGATGCTGCTCGATGTGGGATTCGTCCGCGAAGCCCAGCACAAAGGCCAGGCCCGGGAGCATGATGATCGACCCGCCCAGCCCGGTCATGCCGCCGATAAGACCCGCCCCGAGACCGATCGTGAGGATGGCAAGGGCTTCGGTCAGTGCATCGAGCGGCATGCGGGCCCCGCGAGATTTCGTCCGGCCGCAGCCGGGCATCGGCTGCGCGTGTCCGGCGCATTACTTCAGCGAGGACCGCCCGACGGGGTTTCGGTTGACATGGCGTTTGGCAACGTTGGTCGGCAGTTCGTCCTCTTCGGCCTGCTTGGCGAGCACGTCGTAGACGCGCAGCGTCTCGGCGTGCGCCCAGCGGATGTGGCCCAGCATCTGCTCACGGGCTTCTTCGGGCGCGCCGCGCTGAACCGAACGCAGCACGAGGTCGTGGTCCGCGAAGATCTTGGAAAGGTGCTCGGTCGTCAGCGGCCGGGGGCGGCACTGGGTCGCGTGGATCAGCAGCCGCGTGTCGTGGATCACCTTGGTGACACGCCGGTTGCCCGCGGCCCGGAGCAGAGCGGTGTGGAAGGTCCGGTCGATCTGTTCGAGCTGGTCGTATGCGGATTCGCTGAGGACCGCATCGGTCCCCTCGTGCGAGCCTTTGAGCATCTCGAGCATCGCGTCGCAGGCGCTGCGTGCTTCGGTCAGCTCGGGCCGCTCGGGCATCGAGGCGAGCGCGAACACAGCCTCGCACTCGAGCCACTCGCGGACCTGGAAGGCTTCGTCGAGCTCCCGCCGGGTCGGGCTTTTGACAAAGGCGCCGTAGCCCGGGATCTGCTCGAGCACGCCCTCGGCGCGGAGCTGCCCGATGGCTTCGCGCACCGGGCTCCGGCTCACGCCCGTCGCTTTCGCCACCGTCAGCTCGCACACACGCTTGCCCGCGTGCAGCTCCCCGGTCAGCAGCTTCTCAGACAAATAGTCGTAGACAACCGTCCGCAGGCCCTGTGACACCGCATCACTCCGATCCCCAGGGCTCACGCGGGTCATACACCGCTCGCGGCCGGGTTGTACAAAAGTGTAGGAGGAAGCGACCCCGCCCGATCGGGGTACGCTTAGACGGCTGCGGAAAGGAACGCGAGCACCGCGAGGGACGAAGTGGCAATCAGCCAGGTGAGACGGGTCTTGGCAAGGTCGGTCGTCCGCTCCAGAGCCCGCTCGAGCTCGATCTGACCGGCACGCATCTGCGACATCGCGTTGATCGTTCCAGCGTACGCCTCGGTCCGGATTGCGGCCCGCCGACGCGCACGCCGTACCATGGTGACCGCCTTTTTCTGGCGGCGTTCCGCGTCGTGGGCCCGAGCGCGGTACCGCGATGCCCGCTCATCGGCCCGGTCGAGCTGCTCGCGGAGTGAGGCCAGCTCGCGTTCCCACCCCGGATCGATCGTCGGTGTGCCTGCATCGTCCGCGGCGGCACTCAATTCGGCGGTGGCCGAGCCCGCCACACTGAGCCCGGCGATGGTCTTGTCGCGGTCGGCGAGCTTCGCCGAGAACTGGGCGATCTCGTGGCGGAGCGAGGCGATCTCGCGCTCGGCGCGGCCGAGCGATTCGAGCGCATCGTCGCGTTCTGCGATCAGCTGCTGGTACGTCGAAGACAGCGTCTCCACGCGGGTTTCGAGCGATGCGACCCGCTCGCGGGCGTTCTGGAGGCGCTCTTCTGTGTCGGTCAGCGTGGCGGCCCGCACGGCCAGGTCCTCACGCGTCCGTTCGAGGTCGGACCGCTGGCTCTCAAGCGCCGTCTGGGCTTCCGCGAGATCGCTCTCGGCGGTCATCGCTCGCTCGTTCTGAGCGAGCAGTTCGCGCTCGGCGGCGGCGATGACGGCCTCAAGCCGGGCGGTGCGAACGGTCGCGGCGTCCTGGGCTTCGGCGAGTTCTGCGGCGAGCGCATCAACGCGGGTGAGCGCTTCGTCCAGCGAATCGCGCAGCGTGTCGCGTGCGGCGGCGGCCTCATCGAGAGCCCGGCCGACGGACACGAGATCCGCTTCTGCCTCATCCGCCCTCGACGAAGCGGCATGCAGCTCGCTGCTGAGCTCATCGACCTCTCGGGCTCGGCTGTCGGCCGTGATGCGAGCGAGCGCGAGATCGTCGCGAACCGTGTCGAGGGTCCCTGCTTTTTCTGCGAGATCGGCCGCCTGCTGCTGCGCGAGGTCCCAAACCTCCTCGGCTTCCTGCAGCCGATCCGCCGCGAGGCGTTCGGCGCTCTTGAGCTGGCGTTCCAGCTCGCCGGCCTGCTGCGTTGCGGCCCGCAGATCGTTCTCAACCCTGCGCATAGCGGCCTCGTGCCGGGCCCGCTCCTCGGCGGCCGAGCGACGCAGGTCTTCCGGCGCGGCTTCGCCGAGGATCTCGAGCGCCTCACGGGCGATCATCTCGACCCGTGAGAGCTTGCCCTCGGCCATGGATCCGATGGATTCGGTGGCCTGCGAATCGGCGGTCTTCGGTTCTGGCACGGCGCGTCTCCGGTTCAGCGACCGCGCGGAACCGGCGGCCGAGTGGGATAACGGCCGGATCGAGCGCCGTGATAAGCCCGATAGCCGACTCCGCCCCGATAACTCCGCGGGACCAGGCACAAAACCGTTGGTCGGCTGGGTGTCACGCTCCGCGGCCTATCCTCGCCGGCGTGTCGGCCGTGCGTTCAGATTCCGGTGACCAGCAGCTCGGCACGATCGCCGGCGCCTGCACCGTGCTGCTCACGCTGCTGGGCTGGTCGGTCACGCCGCTTTTCATCCGCTACTTTGCCGTCTACGAGCTCGAGCGGGGCCACCCGATCGATCCGTGGACCAGCAACGGCTGGCGTTACGGTTTCAGCGCCCTGCTCTGGGGCGCGCCGCTGCTGCTCTGGTGGTTCCGAAAGAAGCTCCCCACAGGCATCTGGACCGCGGCGCTGATCCCGGCTCTGATGAACTGCCTGGGTCAGATCGGCTTCACGTGGGCGCATTACAAGATCGATCCCGGACTGCTGACCTTCGGCCTGCGCGCCCAAATGATCGTGGTCGCGATCGGCGCGGCGCTGCTCTTCCCGACCGAGCGTCTGGTGATCCGCAAGCCCAGCTTCATCCTCGGCATCCTGATGGTCATGGGCGGCACCGCGGGGACGATCGCCTTCGATGACGAATTCGGCTCGACGCAGAACCTCTTCGGCGTCGGGCTCGCGCTCTGGGCCGGGGCGTTCTTTGCTGCCTATGCCCTGGCCGTCCGCAAGTGCATGGCCGGGATCAATCCGATGATGGCCTTCGCGGTCATCAGCCAGTACACCGCGGGCACGATGCTGGTGATCATGCTGTTCTTTGGCGTGGAATCTGGCGTGACCGCGGTCGAGCTGCCGGGGCCGCAGTTCGGACTGCTGCTGCTCTCGAGCGTGATCGGCATCGGGCTGGGGCACGTGCTGTACTACATCAGCATCGCGAAGCTGGGTGTGGCGGTGAGCACGGGCGTGATCCAGCTCCAGCCGTTCACGGTGGCGCTCTTGAGCCTGTGGTGGTTCGGCGAGATCCTGACCTTGCCGCAGTGGGGGCTGGGTGCGCTCGCCGTTGCTGGTGCGATCCTGATGCTGGTCGTTCAGCACGTGACGATGTCACGGCGGAAGCAGAGCGAGCTGCCGGCAGATCACGTCGCGGCGGCGGCGGCGGAGGCTGAGATTTTGTCGACACACTCGGGACATGTGTCGCCCGGCAATCCTTCGAGGGGGTAGCCGCATCGTTCGCAGTTCGGAGATGAGCGTCGATCTAGCTTCGACTTCAGTTTCAGCCATGCACAGCCGTAGATGGCTGCCGTGGCACAGCCGTGCCACGTTGCTGCAGGGATGGCGATGCTCAGCGGGTCATTTGGGATCCAAGCCGGTGAGTAGCGGTGCCAGATCCCAAATGCGATGAAAGCACACAATGAGAGTGTGCCAAACAGTCTACCGCTTCCAACCAGTAGTCCTGCTGCGATCGCCCAGATCATCCCGACGACGAACGGTGCGATCGGGAGCACGATCGCCGAGAGCATCAACCATTTGCCAAAGGCCGCTGCAACGATACAAAGAACCACGTGTTGTGGTGCCTCGACCACTCTGAGCAGGCCGAGAGGGATCAGCGCTGCACAGTGAATAAAACCAAGGAGAAAGAAATAGCTGTCGTTTTGCGTGCCCATCGGAAGATAGATCGACATGTATAAAACGAACATGGGCGACACACATGTCGCCGTAATCGCGACAAGTCGGAACCTTCGAGTCGCTAGGGGAGTTAGTCGCCGACCTTCCATGCCCGACCCTCTCGAATGACTCGACGATAGAGGGTATCTCGCTCGACCGGTTCGTAGCCGGCCTCGCGGATGGCGCGCTCGAGGTCCCACACCGTGGTCTCCTGGTGCGTGGTCGAGCCGCCGACCTTGGTGATGTCGTACCAGACGACGGTGCCGTCGATGTCGTCGGCGCCGGCCTGGAGCATCAGCTGGCTCATCGGCAGGGTCTGCATGATCCAGAACGCCTTGGCATGCGGGAAGTTGTCGAGCATGAGGCGGGACACGGCGAGGGTCCGCAGGTTCTCAAGCCCCGTCGGCCCGGGCAGGTGCTCGAGTTCTGATCCATCAGGAAAGAACGGCAGGGGGATGATGGTCTGGAAGTAGCCGCCGTCTTTCGCCATGTCGGGCGTCGGCTGGTTCACGCCGTCGCGCGTGAGGGTGATCGCCGGCGCGTCGATGTGCTCGGTGGCCGGGAAGACGTCGCTGTACTGCTGCCAGTTGTCGTCGCCCGTGTAGCCCAGGCGGTGCAGCGCGGCGTCCTGGGCTCGGCGGAGCATGTCCATGTGGACGAGGCGTTCTTTGCGTTGCTCGATGTGGCCATAGAGGATCGTGCAGTTGCTGTTGAGCCCGAGCTCGTGCGCGATGGTGTGGACATCGAGCCAGACGTCGGAGCGGATCTTGCCCTTGTAGGCCTGGTCGTGTACGCGGTCGTCGAAGACCTCGGCGCCGCCGCCTGGGAGCGAATCGAGGCCGGCGTCCTTGAGTTCCTGCAATACCCAGCGGATGCCGGCGCGTCTGTCGTCTCGCTTGTACTTCTTGGCGATCTTGGCCAGGTGCACAACCTCGACGGCGGTGAAGGCCTTGATGTGCAGCGTGCCGCCGACCTGCTCTACTTCGTCCTTGATCCACCGCATCATGTCCGGGTAGTAGTCCCACGGCAGATACGGATGCAGCCCGCCGACGATGTGCATCTCGGTCGCGCCGTTTTCGATGGCCTCGCGCGCTTGCTGACGGATGTAGCCCTCGTCGCGGGTGTACGCGCCGTCGTCGTCCTTCTTGCGGTAGAACTCGCAGAACTTGCACGAGAGTGCGCACACGTTCGAGTAGTTCATGTGCCGGTTGATGTTGTAGTAGGCCACGCCCGGGTGCAGCTTCTCGCGGACGATGTTCGCGAGCTCGCAAACGGTCCAGATGTCGGGGGTCATGTAGAGCCTGTCGCCGTCGTCGAGCGTGAGGCGCTCGCCGCGGACGACCTTGTCGCGGATCGGGTCTAGCGCCGGGTCGGGCCGGCCCGAGCGGATCAGGAACGGGGAATCAGCGGCTAGGAGGTCAGGTGTCGTCATGGTGTCTGTTTCGTCGGCTGAGATTTCAGGGATTCTTGAAATCATTGTACACACCGGCTCACTTTCGCGTTCCTTCGCGGACCGGCGAAGTCGGCACAGTCCTTTCAGCCCGTGAAGGCTCTGCTGCTCTCCCGGCTGTCGGCGGAACCCTTCTTTGGTCTCCCGCCCGCCGGCTCGATAGCGGACCGATCCGAGCCGTTTCGAGCTCGGCGGAGGGCACGGCATGTCGCAGGCCACGGGACGTCCAGATATGTTCGGCCGGACGCACGAGATCGGCAAGCCGACGATGCGGCAGCGGGTCTCGGGCGGCGTGGTCGCGTTGCTGACCTCGGCGGTCGTCTGGGCGTTCAGCTTGGGCACGGCCGCCAAGTGCTTCGTGTTCGCCCGGCAGGTCTGGGACGGCGGCATGGCCGAGTTTCTCAACGCCAGCCTCGGCAGCCTGAAGTTCTCTGCCAGCGGGCTGCATTACCAGGGGCAGATCGGGGCCGCGATGGCCGGCGGTCAGGGCCTGGCGGTCGTGCTGGGGCTCGCGCTCACGCTTTCGCCGTCTACGGGCATGCGTCGGCTTGGATCGCTGCTGCTGGTCGCCTGGGCGGGGCTCTGGCTCGCAGGCGGGCTGAGCCTCGCCATGGAAGTGACCGAGACTCGCACGGTGTCGATCGCCGCGGGCACGGCGGTAATTTTCCTCTGCGCGATGCATCGGACGGCACGGATATGGGCCCCCCGCCGAGGGAAGCAGGCCGGAAAGAAGTCGGGTTCGAAAGGCAGCGGCAAGCCCTAGCCGGAGCCTCTGCCAGATCGGCAGGGGCCGGTTCCCCGCCCGCCCGCTCGGCGAGCCTGGGCTGTCCGCAGCGGCGGTGGAGCTCTCAGGTCCCGTTGCTGCCCGCTGGCACAGCCGTTGCATGATCTCCGCAAGCCGGACTGATACCGGCTGAACTGATTCGGAGGCTCACGGCATGTCCAAGATCATCGGCATCGACCTCGGCACGACCAACTCGGTGGTCGCCGTTATGGAGGGCGGCCAGCCCAAGGTGCTCATCAACAGCTCCGGCAACCGGACGACGCCCTCGGTTGTCGCGTTCACCGACAAGGGCGAGCGGCTGATCGGCCAGCCCGCCAAGCACCAGCAGGTGACCAATCCCAAGAACACCGTCTACTCGATGAAGCGGTTCATGGGCCGCCGCGCGAGCGAGGTCGCCGCGGAAGAGAAAAATGTCCCCTACGAGGTTGTCCACGGGGCCGGTGGCGAGTTCGTCACGATCAAGGTCAGGGACAACGATTACACGCCGCAGCAACTCTCGGCGTTCGTCTTGCAAGAACTCAAGAAGGTCGCCGAGGATTATCTGGGCGAGACCGTCGACCGGGCGGTCATCACGGTACCGGCGTATTTCAACGACAGCCAGCGGCAGGCAACCAAGGATGCCGGCGAGATCGCGGGGCTCAAGGTCGAGCGGATCATCAACGAGCCGACCGCTGCCGCGCTTGCGTACGGCCTTGAGAAAAAGACCAATGAGAAGATCGCCGTCTTCGACCTCGGCGGCGGCACGTTCGACGTCTCGATCCTCGATGTTGGCGATGGCGTCTTCGAAGTGCTCTCGACCAACGGCGACACGCACCTCGGCGGCGACGACTGGGACCAGCGACTTATCGACCATCTCGCCGGCGAGTTCAAGAAGCAGGCGGGCATCGATCTCTCCGGCGACGCGATGGCGATGCAGCGGCTCAAAGAGGCCGCCGAGAAGGCCAAGGTCGAGCTCTCCACGATGCAGGAGACCACGATCAACCTGCCCTTCATTACGGCTGACCAGAACGGGCCGAAGCACCTGCAGCTGACGATCACCCGCAGCAAGTTCGAAGAGCTGTGCGCCGATCTGTTCGACCGTCTGATCGGCCCGTGCAAAGAAGCCATCAAGGACGCGAAGCTCGACGCGAGCAAGATCGACGAGGTCGTTCTCGTCGGCGGCTCGACCCGGATGCCCAAGGTCCAGGAGGTCTGCACCGAGATCTTCGGCAAGGAGCCCAATAAGAGCGTCAACCCGGACGAGGTTGTGGCCATCGGCGCCGCGATCCAGGGCGGCGTGCTGCAGGGCGATGTCAAAGATGTCCTGCTACTCGATGTCACCCCGCTGAGCCTGGGTGTCGAGACGATGGGCAGCGTGATGACCAAGCTCATCGAGAAGAACACGACGATCCCGACCTCGAAGAAGGAGACCTTTTCGACGGCCGCGGACAACCAGACGAGCGTACAGATCCATGTGCTGCAGGGCGAACGCGAGTTCGCCAGCGATAACCGCACGCTGGGTCAGTTCGAGCTCAAGGACATCCCGCCCGCGCCGCGCGGAATGCCGCAGATCGAGGTCGAGTTTGCCCTCGATGCCAACGGCATCCTCAAGGTCACCGCGACCGACAAGGCGACCGGTAAGTCGAGCAACATCGAGATCACCAACTCGGGCGGGCTGTCCGAGTCCGAGATCGAGAAGATGAAGGCCGACGCGGCGGCCCACGCCGAGGAAGACAAGAAGCGGCGTGAGCTGGTCGATCTCAAGAACCGGGCCGAGGGCTTTGCGGGCAGCATCCGCAAGAGCCTCGAAGAGCACGGCGACAAGGTCGACGCCTCGATCCGCGGCTCGATCGAGAGCGCGCTATCGAACCTCGACGACAAGCTCAAGACCGATGAGAAAGAGGCCATCGAAGCCGCGCTCAAGGAGCTTGAGACGGCGTCGCAAGAGCTGGGCAAGGTCATGTACGAGCAGGCAAAGGCTGATGAACCCGCGGCGGGTGCGCCGGCCGGCGAGGGCGAGCCCGCGAGCGGCGACGACGATGTGATCGACGCCGACTTCACGGTCAACGAAGACGAGAAGAAGTAGGCACGTGTGCACCCCGAATCGAACGCCCGCCGCGCCCTCGGCGGGCGTTTTTTTATGCGCCCCGGAGCCGGGCGATTTGGTCGGCGATCGATCGCGCCGCCTCGCCCCGGTGGCTCAGTGCGTTCTTCGATGCCGCGTCCAGCTCGGCAGAGGTGATCGCCAGGTCTGGCGCGACCAGAAAGAGCGGGTCGTAGCCGAAGCCGTTCCTGCCGCGAGGGACATCGCCGGGCAGGCCGATCGCACCCTCGAAGGTGCCCCGCGAACTGGCGATCACGTCGCCGGCCGGCGAGGCGAGCGTCATCACGCACACAAACCGGGCGGTGCGGGCGTCGGCTGCAACGCCATCGAGCTCTCGGAGCACGCGGGCGTTGTTCGCCGCGTCCCGTTCGGCTCGGGTCATGCCGGTCTCGACGCCGTCTGTGGAGTAGTGGCTCGAGATCACGCCCGGGGCCCCGCCGAGCGCATCGATCTCCAGGCCCGAGTCGTCGGCCAGGCACCAGCGGCCGGTTTGAGCGGCGTAGCCGACGGCCTTGATCGCGGCGTTGGCCTCGAACGTCGTGCCGTTCTCCTCCGGCTCGGTCGTTGAACCGGCACGATCGGCGAGCGACTCGATCTCCATGCCGATCGCGGCGAGGATCGCCCGCAGCTCGCCGACCTTCTTCGGGTTCGCGGTCGCGAGGACAATCGGTGTGGCGCCATCCAGATGCATGCCGCTACGGTAGCCGGTCCGGGGATAATGCGGGATGATCACACGAGACCAGATCGCGCGGGCCGCGGCGGAACGGCTCTCGGTCGTGAGTGATGACGAGCTGCGCCGGCTTCGCGCCGTAGTCGGCTTCGACGGGTTCATCGACTCGATCATCCGGCCGGTTGCCCGTCGCCGATCGATGGCCGCAGACGACTTCGAGCCGATCGGCACGATCACCGAATTCGCCCAGCGCTGCGCCCACGCGGCGGGCAAGAGCACCAACATCGAGTTGCACACCGTCGAGCGCCGCTTCGGCGGCAACGGCCCGCTGATGGCCGGCGCCATGGGCCGGCTCGGGCTGGGCGTGACGTACATCGGGGCCGTCGGGCAGGCGGGCCGCCCGAGCGAGCTGGACGCGCTCTACGAACCGCTGCGCGAGCGCTGCGAGCGCGTGGTGCCGATCGCGCCGGCGGCAGGGACCGATGCACTCGAGTTCGAAGACGGCAAGATCATGCTCGGCAAGCCCGCGAGCGTGCAGTCCGTCACGTGGGAGCGTGTCAAACAGGCGATCGGTCTGGATGAACTGACGCGGCTGGTTGATCGTGCGGCGATCGTCGCGGTCGTGAACTGGGTCATGATGGCCGGGGTCGAGGGCATCTGGCAGGGGCTGTTCGAGGAGGTCGGGCCGCGGCTCTCCTCGAACCCGCGTCGCGGTGCGTTTGTCGATCTCTGCGACCCCGCGAAACGGACTGACGAGGATCTTTCCCGAGCGCTCGGGCTCCTCGGCCGGCTCGACACGGTGCTGCCGGTCACGCTCGGGCTGAACGAATCGGAGGCGGACCGGATCGCGGCCGTCTGCGGCCTGGAGGAGAAGGCCGCTGCCTCGCCGCCAGTGAGCCTCGCCGAACGGTCGGAAGCTCGAGCGACCGGCATCCGTGAGGCTCTGGGCATCGCCTGCTGCGTGGTCCACCCGCGTGAGGGCGCGGCGGCGGCGACCGAGAGCGAGTCAGCCTGGTTCGCGGGGCCGTTCACGCCGAAGCCGAAGCTATCGACCGGCGCGGGCGATCACTTCAACGGCGGGTTTGCCGCGGGCCGAGCCCTGGGACTGCCGCTGGCCGAATCCTTAGCGGTGGCGTGCGCAACCAGCGGGGTGTACGTGCGCGAGGCGGCCAGCCCCACGCGTGACGCGCTTGTGCGCTTTCTGCGCGACCTCCCGCCGCCGACGGACTCGTAGGTCCGTGTTGCCCGGCCCGCTCGGCTAGGATCGCCAATGAGCACGATGCAGAGCACGATCCACACGCCGCACGAGCGTCTCCGCCTCTCGGACGACCCGCGGTACATCGCCGATGTTTCCGGTTCCGCCGGCCCAGGATCGGGGGCGATCGTCAGCGTCAACCCGGCGACCGGCCAGCCGATCGCCGGCGTCCGCCTCCAGACGGCCGAGGAGTACAACGAGACGGTCGCCGAGCAGGTCGAGGCCTTCCGCCGCTGGCGTTCGGTGCCCGCTCCCGAGCGAGGGCTCGTGGTCCGAGCGATCGGCGAAGAGCTCCGGTCGTTGCTGGAGCCGCTGGGCGAGCTTGTCGCCCTCGAAGTGGGCAAGATCCGGGCCGAGGGCATCGGCGAGGTGCAAGAGACGATCGACATCGCCGACTACGCCGTGGGCCTGAGCCGGATGCTCGGCGGACAGACCGTTCCCAGCGAGCGGCCGATGCACCGGATGATGGAGCAGTGGCTCCCGCTGGGCCCGATCGGCGTGATCACGGCGTTTAACTTCCCCAACGCGGTGTGGGGCTGGAATGGGATGCTGGCGGCGGTCTGCGGCGACGTGGTGCTCTGGAAGCCGTCGCTGCTGGCCCCGTTGACGGCTCTCGCCACCAACGCTGTGGCCGACCGCGTCGCCTCGTCGATGGGCCACGAGGGCGTCTTCCGCGTGATCGTGGGGACGGACGAGGAGGTCGGCGAGCGGATGATCGCGGACCGCCGCCTGCCGCTGATTTCCGCGACGGGTTCGAGCGCGATGGGGCGGCACGTCGGCCAGGTCGTGGCGGGCCGGCTCGGCAAGTGCCTCCTGGAACTGGGTGGCAACAACGCCGTGATCATCGAGCCGGACGCCGATCTGGATCTGGCGCTTAAATCCATCGTCTTCGGCTCGGTGGGCACCGCCGGCCAGCGGTGCACGACCACACGCCGCGTGATCGCGCACGAATCGATCGTCGACGAGCTCACGCAGCGGATGGCGGCCGCGTACGGGACGATCACTCTGGGCGACCCGCTCGACGAGGCGACCCTTGTCGGCCCGGTCATCGGGCAGCGGACGGTCGACGCGTTCCTCGACGCGGTCGAGCAGGCCAAGCAGCAGGGGGGCACGGTGGTCGCCGGCGGAGCCGTGGCCGAGCCCGACGGGCTCGAGGGCTGGTTCGTGCAGCCGACGATCATCCGCGTGCCGGCGGGCGGTGACCTGCCGATCGCTCGCGACGAGACGTTCGCGCCGATTGTGTATGTCTACAGCTACAGCGATCTTGACGAAGCGATCGAGCGGAACAACAGCGTCGATCAGGGCCTGTCGAGTGCGATCTTTGCCGGCAGCGTCCGCAGCACAGAACGCTTCCTCAATACGGACGGCTCGGGCAGCGACTGCGGGCTGGCGTACGTCAACCTCGGCACGAGCGGCGCGGAGATCGGCGGTGCCTTCGGCGGCGAGAAGGACACCGGCGGCGGCCGGGAGGCCGGCAGCGACTCGTGGAAGGCGTACATGCGGCGGCAGACCTGCACCATCAACTTCGGTTCCGAGCTGCGGCTCGCACAGGGGATCCGCTTTGAATGACCCGCACGCGGACGATCGACTGGCTCAGGCCGCGGTCAGCGAGGTCGAGGCGGGCATGCTCGTCGGCCTCGGGACGGGCCGCACCGCGCGGCGAGGGGTCGTCGCTCTCGCCAACCGCGTCCGCGACAACTCCATGCGGATCGATTGCGTCGCCTCGAGCGACGCGACCGAGCGGCTCGCCCGCGAGCTCGAGCTGCGCGTGATCGACTTCGCGCTCGTCGAAGACGTCGACTACCTCTTCGACGGCTGCGACGAGGTCGACGCCAGCCTCCGCATGCTCAAGGGCTCGGGCGGCGCGATGACCCGCGAACGCATCATCGCCTGGGCCAGCAAGCGGCGGGTCTACATGGTCGACGCGCACAAGGTGGTCGAAAACCTGGGCACCAACGCGACGCTCTCGGTCGCGGTCCTCGCCTTCGGGCTCGCCAGCACCCGGGCCTCGCTCCGGGCGGCCGGGCTCAACGGCGTCTGCCGC
>JBCDEF010000013.1:0-23937 GCA_039179915.1 Planctomycetota bacterium
GCCCGATGTCGTCACCCGGGTCCGCATCCGCGTCGGCCGCTGGCGACGCCGGCTGCTTGCCCCCGAGCAACCGGCCGGAACCGGCAGCCGGACCGAAACCCAGACCGAAACCCAGACCGAAACCCAGACCAGAACCCAGACCGAAACCACGCCCGCCCGGCCCGCGGGCCGCGATCGCTGATACCATCCGCCGACGTGTTCGGTCCCCGCACCGAGCCGCCGCAGACCACACAGCGAGGCGAACCCCATGCCACACATCATCGGTGAACCCTGCATCAAGACCAAGGACACCTCCTGCGTCGAGGTCTGCCCGGTCGACTGCATCCACCCGACCAAAGACGCCGACGACTTCGAGACCGAAGATCAGCTCTACATCGACCCCGATACCTGCATCGACTGCGGCCTCTGCGTTGACGAGTGCCCGGTCAAGGCGATCTACCCCGAGGAAGATCTGCCCGACGAGTGGAGCAAGTACGTTCAAATCAACCTGGAATATTTCCAGAATTCCTGACCGCGCAGCCCGGCCGATACGTGCTCTTCTCGATCCCGATTCTCGACGGGGTCGTTCTCGCTCCGTCCCTGCCACGCCCGCTTCTGAGACTGAGCCCCCCCAGGCTCCGGCAGAGGATCTTCTGATCCGTGGGCTGAAACCAACTGCCTCAACCGACGAAAGCATCTCCAAGCCGAGGGCCGAACGTCTATTTTCCGCCCACAACAGCCGCCGAGACCCCCGCCCGTGCCATCGATCAACGCCCAGCGAACCGAGAACGACCCGCCCCCCGCCGCCCTGTTCGCGGCCGACATGCTCCGGGCTGGCACCCGTGTTTATGCCTCCAAGGCCGCTACGCTGCTGCTCGAGGAGCACCCCGAGTCGGCGGCGCTCTTCGGCAACAAGGCCTTCCGGGGCTGGCACGACCATCTGACCCAGCGGGTCGGTGAGCTGGCGGCCTCGCTCTCGGTCGGTTCGCCGGACCGCTTCCGGCGGGATGTGCTCTGGTCTGTCGCCGCCTTCGCCGCCCGCGAGGTGCCGACCGAGGCCGTGGCCGACTCGCTCCGCCTTCTCCGCCGGGTTATGGATGAAGAGCTTCCCCCCGAGGCCGCCGCTCAGGCGGGCGCTTTTCTCGACGCGGCGATCGATGCCGCCCAGGGGCCGGCCCGTCCGCTGCAACGGCTCTCGATCGAGGGCCCGCTGGGCGACCTGCCGCTCCGCTACTTGGAGATTGTCCTTGAGGGCCGACGCCGCGAAGCGATCGACCTGCTCGAGGCCGCCGCGAACGACGGCGTCGCGGTCGCCGACCTGTATGAATATGTGCTGCTGGCCGTCGAGGCCGAGATCGGGACCATGTGGCACCTCGGCGAGCTGACCGTCCCCGAGGAGCACGTGGCCACCGAAACCGCCCGCAGCGCGATGGCCGTGCTCTGCCACGCCCAGCCGCCGACCGAGCGGCACGATCTGACCGTTCTGGTCGGCGCGATCGAGGGCGACCGCCACGACATCGGCCTCCGCGCTGTCTCGGACCTGATCGAGATCGCCGGCTACCGCGCGATCTCGCTGGGCGCCGATGTGCCCGTGCGCGATCTGGTCCGGGCCGTCGAGTTCTTCGACGCCGAGGTGATCATTCTCTCGGCGACGATGACCGTGCACCTGCCCGCGGTCCGCGACGCGATCCGAGCCATCCGCGACGGCATCGGCGAGCGGTCGATGCGAATTTTCGTGGGCGGCGAGGCGTTCTCGCACGAGCCGGGCCTGGCCCAGCGTCTCGGCGCCGACGGCTACGCCGCCACGCCGCGCGACGCGGTCGCCATGCTCTAACTCCAGACTCTTCAAGACACAAAGACACGCCCGGCCTGAGGCCGCCGCGTACCCGGGTTAGCCGGCCTTCCGCCGCGGGTGCGCGATGCCCTCGCGGTCGCGCACCGCGCTCGCCGCGTCGGCCCGCTCGTGCCAGTCGTCAGCGCCCGGCAGGTTCAGCTCGCTGGGCTGCACCTTGCGGTAGCCAAGCAGCCGCACCACCTCGAGCACATCGGTCCAGTTCGGGTAGTGCTTGTTGTTCGCGGCCTTGAACGTCTCGATCGCCTTGAGGAACAGGAACTGCTCGGCGTTCATCTCGCCCTCTTCGGCCGACTTGACGAAGTCCGGCAGGCGTCGGCCCGGGCCGCGGCGACGTTCGAGCCCGCTCGTGCGGGTGTCGATCACGCTCTTGCGGCGGTCTGGCCCCTTGCCGCGGCGTTCAGAGTCCGCCAGCTTCGGTCCCGCCTTGGGGGTGCCGCGGGCCGACCTGCGAACCGGGTCGCCGGATCGTTCGCCTGATTCGGGCAGATCGTTCGCGGCCGCGGCTCCGTCCGGCTCGCCGAGATCGAGCAGGCCCTCAAGACGGTCCTCGATCGCCTCGATCGCGTCCTCGGCCTCGTCCAGTCCCGGGCGGAGGGTGTCCTCGTCGAGGCCCTCAAACTCGTCGAACCGATCGAACTCGGTCTGGTCTGTGCTTCTGGTGCTGCTGTTGTTGCGGCCGGCCATGCGGGGTCTCCCTCTGACCCCTCGCCCGGCCGGCGTGGAACGCACGCGGGCCGACGGCTAGAGGTCGTCCTCTTCATCGTCGGCCTCGTCGTCGCTCTCCTCGTCATCGTCATCGAAGTCGTCGTCGAGATCGTCCTCGTTCTCGTCGTCATCGTCGTAGAAGTAATCCTCGTCCTCATCGTCGTCATAGTCGGACGCGGCGGGCCCGCCGGAGCCGGGGGCCGCCCGTCCGAGAACCGCCGCCGCACTAGGTGCCCCCGCCGCCGCGAGCCACCCGGGCGCGGCATGGCCGATACCAACGGCGTTTTCTTTCATGGGCTCGGCCCCGGGAGCGTCCGTCGCCAAGAGCAAGAGTGACATCGCACGATCTCCTTCCCGCGCCGGCTGATCGTCCCGCCTCCGGCTGCGCGCGGTTAGGCTACCACGGTTCCTGTCCGCGTCAATGAACGTACCGCGGCGAAAATGCGCGAAGTGCGCGTGCACCGCCCGGACCGATCTGGCCGAGACTCTTGTCCATGCACCCCCCGTCCTCTGAGCCATCCCCGAGCGACCCGCCGCCGCCGGCCGCACCGACGCCGACGCCTGCGGCGGAAGCCGATGCCCGCAGAGGGTTTGCGCCCGTCGCCGGCGTCGTGGCCCTGCTGATCCCGGGCATGGGCCACGCGGTGCTGGGCCTGCGTCGCCGCGGCAGCCGCATCGCCGCCGGCGTTTTCGGGCTGTTCGCGTTGGGGCTGGTCGTCGGCGGGCTCGACGCGGTCGATTCGCGCGAGGACCGCTGGTGGTACATGGGCCAGGCGATGGTCGGCCCGGCCGCATGGGCCGCCGACTACGCCCACCAGAGCTGGTTCAAGCACGACGCCCGCGACTCGGCCATGCCGCGGAAGCCAGCGCCGGGCGAGGTGGTCACCTCCGCCGGCACGATCGAGTTCGGCGGCGCCGAGGCCCCCCGCCCCGCCATGGGCCGCAGCCTGGGCCGCGTCAACGAGATCGGCTCGCTCGCCTGCGCCCTGGCCGGGCTGATGAACGCCATCGCGATCATCGACGCCGCCTTCCCGCCGCTGCGCCGCCGGCGCGAGGGGCTGCGGCTATGACCCCGGGCCTGCTCCTGCTCGCCTACCGCCCGCTGCTCGACCCCTTGCCGATCCACGGCGCCGAGTGGGCCGCGTTGCCCGCGATCGCGCTCTTCATGGCCATGGCCTATCGCGGCGTGCGCACCGAGCACATCGATCACTACTGGCCCGGCACCTTCCGCGTCGCCGGCGTCATCGTGCTCGTGATGGTCATCCTCTCCGCGCTCGCCTGGCTGGCCATCGAGATCGCGTACGCGCTCGCGCCCTAAGCCGCGCACGGGCTCGGCATTCGCTTACGCCCACCGGCTCCGCTCGGACCGGAACGGGTCGTCCAGATTGATGATCATGTACCGCAGCGCATCGGCCGCGTGGTCCGGGCCGTCCTTGGCCGGCTCGGTCGCGTCGGGCTTGTCCTCGGGGTAGTGGTAGCGCTCCAGGGCCTCGATCAGCCCGGCGCACCGCGGGTGGATCAGCAGCCGCGGCGGGCCCGAAGCGGGCGACAGCCGGGCCGTCACCAGACCGATGCCGTGGCGGATCCCGCTGGGCCGCGACCGGACCGTCAGCCCGGCCGATTTGAGCACGGCGATGTCGCTGTCGCCCGTCTGCGCCGAGCGCTGGTGCCCCGCCGGGTCCACCCCGATGAACTCGAGCGACGGCCGGTCCGGGTGCGTCAGCCACGCGGCATGGTCGGCCACGACCGCCTCCCGCTCGATCCGCTCGTGCATGACGCGCAGCACGCCCTGGTCGTCCAAGTGCGCCAGCAGCATCGCCGTCGGCGAGCGGAAACCGAAGTCCATCCCGCCGATCCACCGCCCGCCGATCGGCGGCGTCAGGTCGCGCACGTGCTCCGCACGGTCAAACGCGGGGTAGACCGCGTCGGTCCGCCGGGGCCGGAGCGAGCGCATCTCCGCCTGCCAGACCGGGAGCGACACGCGGCGTTTCATCGCCATCGCGTCCTCGACATCGATGTGCCCCGCCTGGCCCGGCGGGTGCCGCTTGGCCCGCCCGCCGCAGTCCTCCCAGAGCACGCACTGGTCGGGCCGGCCCTCGTTGCACGCGAAGCCGTGCTGCGCTCCATCTGAGTCGGGCTCCGGGTCGGGGCACTCGGCCAGCACATCGGTCACGCCCCAGCGGAAGAGCGTCCGCGTGCCGGTGCCGGCCTCGGCGACCAGGTCGCGCATCAGCCCGAAGGGCCGGTGCATGGTCGAGAGGCACTCGATCCCGCCGCGGACGCGCTGCCCGCCGAGCGTGGTCGACCGGGTCACGAGCTGGGCCGCCTGCCAGAGCGCGGGGGGGAAGAGCTCGGCCTCATCGCAGCGGACTTTTTGGACGCGCGTGCCGCGGATCGCGGCCTGGCTCGCCGCGAGCAGCTCGGCACGCGAGCCGTTGGTCAGCCGCAGCCGCTTGTCGGTCATGCGGCCCTGCACCAGCTCGGCGAACCCGTCGCGCTCGAAGATGCCGCGGAGGTGCTCGTGCATCCGCCCGGCCTGCTCCAGGCTGCCGGCGACGATGCGGACCTCGACGCCGGGCTTGAACAAGAGGTCGAGCGCCGTCGCGACCGCGCCCAGGAACGTCTTGCCCCCGCCCCGGTTCGCCCAGACGACCGCGTCCCGCGGCAGCCGGTCCTCGAAAAACGCGTGGCACAGATAGGCGAACGGCGCGCCGACGCCCGTGTGCCCGTGGACCGACGGGTCCGGGCCCGTCGTCCCGATCGGCGGGCGGGGCATCGAGACGCCCAAACGCTCGCGAACGAACTCGTGCAACTCATCATCGGTCCGAGGCGTCTGCACGTGCTGCTCTCCCTGCGGCGGTGGTACTGGTCGTCGTGGCTGCCGGTTGGGCGTCATCTGTCGGCGGTGTGCGCATAGGCGATCTGCGGGGCGAGCAGGGACCCGGCGGCGGCCGCGGCGATCGGCCCGATCGGGCCGTCGGCGAGCCGGCGCGTCGAGGTGCTCGCCCGGGCCCAGGACCGCAGGCGTGGCTCGAGCGTCGGCGGCACGCCCCGGAGCAGCGCCGCGGCGAGCTCGTCGGCGTGGCCGATGCCCGCGCGGGCGGCGATCCGCAGCAGCCGCCGGTCGCGCGCGGGCCGCGCACCGGGCGCGGTCAGCCGCCGCATCCCGGCCCGCTCGAAGAACGGGCTGAACGCGCCCATCGCCGCGACCGCCTCGGTGCACGGCGTCTCGGGGCTGTCGAGGTATCGCCGCACGAGCGCGACCGCGACACCCCGCCCGCGGAACCGCGGGTCGACGATGACCCGGCTGATGGTGCGGAGCTCGGCGTTGAGCCGCTCGGCGAGGCGGCGCTTGCTGCCGGGCTCGAGTGCGCCGCGTTCATTCCGGCAGAAATCGAAGCGGCCCGGCCAGGCATCGCGACGCCAGGCGCCGTTGAGCGTCGGTCGGCTGGCGACGAGCACGCCGATCGGCTCGCCCGAGCCCGGCTCGGTGGCGCGCAGCACGCGGGTGATGGTCGCCGGCGGCCGGGCGCGGTAGTGCAGGCCGGCGAACGCGCGGTAGTCGTCGCGCGAGCCGGGCTCGATCGCGGGCTCGGGCGGCGTGTCGCCGCGGAACGCGAGGTGGATCAGGTTGTTGGGGGTCCGCATGCCGCCGGCTCCGTGTGGATCTCGGCGGGTGCTTCGAGGGGGATGTACACGAGGGTGTCTGGGCGGAGGCGTTCGGCGATCGCATCGCGGGCGGTCGCGGCCAGCAGCGCCGCGGTCGGCGGGACCGCGCGGCGTGCGGCGGCGGCCAGGGAGTCCGCGGCCGCGTCGTCCAGGGTGCTCGCGAACTCGTCGGCGACGATCAGCGGTCGGCCGCTGCGGGCCGCGGCGTCGAAGGCGATCGCGACCGACAGGCGGGCCTGCTCGCCGACCGAGAGCCGGCCGGCGGGGGTGATCAGCCGCTGGGCATCGGCAAGCCCGAGACGGGCGAGCAGCGCGATCGCCCGCGGGACGGGCTGCCGGATCATCTCGACCGGTGCGCGGCGTTCCGAGCGGCGGATCGCCGTCGCGATGACGCTCGGCAGCACCCGGGCCAGCTCGTGCAGGAGCAGCGACTTGCCCGAGCCGCTGGGCCCGGTGATAAGGACGGCCCGCCCGGGCCGGAGGTGGGGGGCGACCCGGCGGGCGTCGGCTGCGGCCCGCTCGTGGATCGCGGCCCGGCGCGCCGCGCCGGCCCGATCGTCCATCGGCAGGCCGAAGGCCGCCCGGACCACGGCCGTCCGCGGGATGGCTCGGGACGGGTTCAGCGGCGGGCTCCCTGGTCGCCGGCGAGGTGGGCCTCGAAGAGGGCTTCGATCGCGTCGCGGTGCTGGCGGACGATGTAGAGGCTCAGGCCGAGCTGCTCGGCGGTCTCTCGGAGGCTGTGGCCGCGGATGAAGTGCTCGTGGGCGACGCGTCGGCGGGTCGGCCGCCAGGCGTCGGCCTTGGTGAGCACGAACTCGAACCGCGGGTCAAGCAGCCTCCGGGTGATCGATCGGACGCGTCGCCGGATGCTTCGCGGGTTCTGGCCCAGCTCGCGGGCGATGGCCGAGCAGGGGCGGCCGTCTTCGAAGAGGTCGCGGATCAGCCGCCGCTCGGGCGGGTCGAGCACGTCGGCCCGGAGCGAGATCCGTTCGGCCTGGGCGCGTGTTCGGCGCCGGCGGAGGTCGGGCGTTGCCGGGGCTCGTTCGACCATGGAGGATCGCACAATCATGAAAACCTCGATTCTGTGGGTTTGTGTGTTGACAAGACTCAGTTCATTGTTCACACTCTTGTGAACTTCTGCAGCATGTTCGCTTTCACAAGAACTCTTTGCAAGGATCTTGTATGGTAAAGGCGAGAAATGGCGCACACGAGCGGTCGGTTGGGCGATGTGCGGATGAACATGGGCGACGTAGTCAAGCTGGGCGAGGCGATGTGACGCCGTCCGCCCTCGCTGCGAAGGGTTCTGTCATCGGTTTGGACGGTGATGCATCGCTGGGTTCGATGATCCGCGACCGTCGGCTGTCGCTCGGATTGACGCTCGCGTCGGTTTCAGCGCGTGTCGGGTGCGCCAAGAGCTACCTGTCGCAGCTCGAGACCGGGGCGCGGCAAACCGCGCCCAAGCCCGAGATGCTGCGGGCGATCGAGGCGGCGCTGGGTTGGCCGGCGGGCCGGCTGGACGCGGCGGCGGCCTGGGCCCGGACGCCCGACGAGGTCCGCCAGCGGGTGATGGAGAGCCGCCGGGCGGTGCGGGAGCTGCGGACGCTGTTCGCCGCGGGCGGGTCCGGCGCGATGCCGGGTGTTCTGGACCGGCTGCATTCGACGGGCGAGCTGCGTCGGCTGGTCGAGCGGATGGACCCCGATGCGGACGCGGGGCCGCAATTCGCGGGCGAGCTCCAGCCTGTCGCGTTGCCGCGGGAGGTCCCGCTGATCAACCGGGTGACGGCTGGCTATCCAACGGAATTCACGGATCTGGGCTACCCGGCCCGGGTGGCGGACGAGTACGTCCGCGTGCCGGAGCTGAGCGACCCGGACGCGTTTGCCGCCCGGGTGATCGGCGACAGCATGTTTCCGGACTACCGGGAGGGGGATGTGGTGGTATTCAGCCCGGCCAAGCCCGTGACGAGCGGGAGCGACTGTTTTGCGCGGCTCGAGCCGGATCACGAGACGACGTTCAAGCGGATCTACTTTGAACAGGACGAGGCGGGCGGCGAGCTGATCCGGCTCCAGCCGCTGAACGCGGAGTACCCGCCCACGGTGCTGCCGCGGGCGGGGGTGGCCGGTCTGTACCGGGCGGTCTCGGTGGTCCGGTCGATCGGTGAAATGTAAGGCCCGGACCATCGGGCGCACGCCTCGATCGGGCGTGATATGATCCGGGAGTCCATGGTGCGGCCGCTGGTGGGCGGCTGCGTACAGACCAGGTGGATCCAGCGAGCCGCAGGTGGTTGCCTGTGGGATTGATGGACGACGCCGGCCTGGATGGGCCCAGCAGGGATCGGCCGCGGCCGCCGACAGAAGACCTCACGCAGACGGAGTTTCGCGATGGCGAAGATGTTTTACACGCTCGAAGAAGCGGCCGGCCGGCTGGGCAAGAGCGTGGACGAGGTCCGCTCAATGATCGAATCGGGCGAGCTGCAAGAGTTCCGCTCGGGCGATGATCTGGTGGTCAAGCGAGAGCAGATCGACCTGATCGTCGGCGACGACGGCTCGGACGACTCGGCGGTCAGCGAGATCCTGGGCTCGGGTGAGTCGGCGGTCTCACTGGTGGACGATTCGATCAATGAGGACTCGCTGGGCGTGATCGGGCTTTCGGACTCGGTGGTCGACGACGACTCGCCGATCGTTGATGCAGGTGTAGACGACAGCCTTGTGATCGGCCTGGAAGAGAGCTCGATCGCGGGCGGGCTCGATGACGACCCAAGCGAGGGCGTGCCGCTGAACGACGAGCCGGAGCCCGAGGGTGCGGACGGCAGCGTGGCGCTGACCGACTCGGTGACGGACATGCTCTCGTCGACCGGCGAGACAACCGCGGGGAGCACTGGCAATTCGAGCGCGACCGGCTCGGGCGCGGGCTCTGCATCGCACAGCGCGAGCGGGATCGCGTTGGCGCCGACCGACGGGGCCGCGGGCGCTGACGAGAGCGGGGCCGGTGGATCGCCGGGCGGCTCTGGTGCGCCGGCCGATGCGTCGCGCGGTGGGTCGGGTGTGATCAGCCTCGCGAACGAATCGGGGATGGATCTGGCGTCGGGCGATCTCGCGGCCGCGGGTTTGTCGGGCTCGGATATCTCGGGCATCGGGTCGGGTGCCGGCATGTCGGGTGCTGGCATGTCGGGTGCTGGGCTTTCCGAGTCGGGCGATTCGAAAGAGCAGACCGGGATCAGCATCTTTGACGACGGGCTGGACGACGACGACGCGATGGGCGCGACGATTGTGACCACCGACGCCACGGCCCCGGATATGACCGCCCAGGACTTCGATTCCGGTGCGTCTGGCTCGGGCCTGCTGGACCTGACGCGCGAGGGCGACGACACATCGCTCGGTGTCGATCTGCTCGGCGGCGGCGAGGATGCCGGCGGCAGCGCTGCGGGTGTCGCGGCGGTTTCGGAAGAGGGTGTGCTGTTCGAAACGCCCGAGGCCAGCGAGAGTGATCTCGCAGCGGCCGCCCCGGCGATGATGCTGGCCGAGCCGTACGACGGCGGCGGTTCGGGCCTGGTCGGCGGGCTGGCGCTCGGCGTGGTGCTCGCGGCCCTGTTCACCGGGAGCCTGGCGATCATCTGGCTCGGCGGCGGGTCCGGGGCGCTGCTGTTCGAGCAGATCGGCGGGCTGCCGTGGTTTGCACCGGTCGCGGGTATCGGCGGGCTGACGCTGCTGGTGACGCTGGTCGCCTGGGCGCTGGGCCGACGGGGCTAACCCCACCGGTCATACAGACCGTTTTCACTCTCTGCGACATCGAGTCCGCGGCCGGCTCCTGGGCTGACTGTTTTGTTGCGCATGGACGCAGCAGATCTGAGCTGGTCTGCTGCTCAGACGAATTCGGTCGCGATCTCTGGCCGGCCGTATCTGCCGCCGGTGATGCCGAGTTCTTCGAGCAGCCGGGTGGCGGCGTAGGCCGCGGTGTCCGCGGACGGGTCGAGGATGGTGGCCTCGGCGATGCGGACGCTGTCGCTGAGGCGCACGGCCTGGGCGTGCAGCGCGGCGCCGGTGCGGTGCAGCCGCACGCGGCACTCGCCGAGCGCGAGCGGGAGCGTGGTCGAGGTCGCCGGGTCGTCAAGCTCCGCGGTGATGCGGCCGGCGGCGAGATCGATCCGGAGCACAACGGGTGCGGCGCGGCCGCCGCGGTGGGACACGGGCAGGTCGACGGCGTCGCTTGCGGCCGCGACTCGTCGGTCGATCGACCAGCGCAGGACGATGCGCACCGCGGTGGTCGGTCGGATGCGGTCGATGGTGCTCATGGCAGCTTCCCGAGGAGCTTGGCGGCGGTCTCGAGGCCCTTGCCCGACGGCCCGGCGAAGCGGTGGCTGAGCCGCTCCACGGTCCCGAGGAACTCGAGCATGCCGTCGAGCCGGCGCTTGGTGTCGAGGATCTCGGTCTGGGCATGGCCCTTGGCCGAATCGGGCGGTGGGCAGTCGTCGCGGATCTCGAAGAGAGCGGCCAGCAGGGGCTCGACCTCGCGCTTCATGCGTTCGCGGACGATCGAGCGGAAGACAGACCAGACATCCTGGTCGGCCTCGAAGTATTCTTTGCGGTCGCCGCGGCGGTGGGTTTTGCTGATGATGCCCCAGTCCAGCAGGGCCCGGATGGACATGCTGGCGTTGCCGCGGGAGATCTGGAGCCGTTCCATGATCTCATCGGTGTTCATGGACCGGCCGGAGATGTACAGCAGCGCGTGGACCTCGGCCATGGTGCGGCTGATGCCCCAGGCACCGGCCATCTGGCCCCATGCGGCGACGAAGGCCTCCTGGGTGGCGTCGAGCGAGCTTGCATCGCCTTCGGCATGGTCTGCGTTTTTGGCTGGGATTTCAGTCATCACTGAAAGTATCGAAGGCCGGCGCGCGAAAGACAAGTCAATTTTCAGGAGTAATTGAAAATTGTGGCCGCTCCTGTGGGCCTGTTCCGGACCGTTCCGGCCCCTGCCGCTTGGGCGGCTAGAGGGCCAGATCGGCGAGGCCGGCGGCCCCGAGGACGAGGCTGACGATGCCGTTGAGCGTGAAGAAGGCCATGGGGATGCCCCGGGCGCCGCGGCGGATCAGGACCAGGTGCTCGGTGACGAGCAGGGCAGCGGCGGCGGCGACGCCGACGGCGAAGACCGGGCCGAGGCGGTCGTCGGCGAGCGAGGCGGTCACGAGGGCGGCGATGGCGGCGGCGTGGAGGGCGCGGCTGGTCCAGACAGCGCCGCGCCAGCCGAGCGCGGCCGGGATGGACTTCAGCCCGCGGCCGCGGTCGAAGTCCAGGTCCTGCAGGGCGTAGATCACATCGAAGCCCGCGACCCAGGCGAGCACGTAGCCCGCGAGCCACCAGACGGCCGGTGTGTCGGCCAGGGCGTCGGGCCGGACGGCGATAGCGGCGGCGACCGGGCTGAGCGCGAGCGCGGCGCCGAGGAACAGGTGGCAGAGGGCGGTGAACCGCTTGGTGTAGCTGTAGAGCGCGATGAAGCCCAGCACCGGCAGGCAGAGCCAGAGGGGCCAGGGGTTCTGGGCGGCGGGGATGAACAGGGCGGCGGCGGCACAGAACAGGGCGGCGGCGGTCGCGGCGATGGCCCAGCCCTGGCGTCGGCCGAGCCTGCCGGCGGCGACGGCGCGCTGCGCGGTTCTGGGGTTTTCCGCGTCGAAGCGGGCGTCGGCCAGGCGGTTGACGAGCATGGCCCACGTGCGGGCCAGGACCATGCAGAGCAGCACGAGGCCGAAGACGGCGGCGAGCGTCGGCGTGGGGGTGCCCGGGGCGACGGCGAGGGCGGCGGCCAGCACGGCGAACGGGAGCGCGAAGACGGTGTGCGCGAGCTTGATATCGGCCATCGCCAACCGGAGTGCGGCGACCGGTCCGATCGGTCCGGCCGGCTGTGGCGTGCTGGCGGCTGGGGCGTGGGTCACGGCGAGAGGCTACGCCGGCGGCCCGGACCCAGATTCAGCAGCCGATTCGGGAGTAGTGGACCCAGGCGAAGAAGTCGGAGCCGTCGACGGTGGCGTCGCCGTTCATGTCGGCGTCCGCGTTGCCGCTCTGGAAGTTGGAGACCCAGGCCTGGAAGTCGGCGGCGTCGGTGGTGCCGTCGCGGTTCTGGTCGGCAGCGCAGGTGCCGTGTATGGTCAGCGCGGCGTCGAGGAGGGTGTGAACATCGCCCTCGCGGCCGTCGGTGGCGCGGAGTGTCCAGGTGCCGGCGGCGAGTTCGTCCCAGTGGCGGACGCTGGTGAAGAGGTGGTCCATGTCGTCGCCGCGGAAGGTGCGGGTCTCGGCGATGGTCGAGACGGTGCCGGCGGGGCCGACGAGCTCGAGCCGGATATCGCCGATGTTGTCGCCGGCCATGCGGACGCGGATTTCGGCGTGCTCGACGCGGAGCTGGACCGGGATGTCGAACTCGATCTCGACCGGCGCGGCGGGGTCGTTGTCGGGCACGGGGGTGTTGGACGCGACGGTGCCCGCGGCGAAGCTGGCGGGCGGGCCGACGTTGGTCCAGGTCTCGGCGGCGATGACCATGGCCTCGGCGTCGAGCATGCCGAAGCCGTAGTTGTCGTTGAACCTCCAGCCGGCGGCGTTTGTGCTCCAGGCGGTGTTTTCTTCGTCGATGATCCTGGCGGTGTTGACGATCAGTTTCTGGACGTCGCGTGCGGTGAGCTGCGGGTTGGCCTCGAGAGCGAGGGCGATGACGCCGGTGGCCAGGGGCGCCGCGGCGCTGGTGCCGCCGAAGAGCCCGTAGTTGTCGTCGCCGAGCGGGGGCCATCGTGTGGTGAAGATGTCGCGTTGGATGTTGTCGTCGTCGGTATTCCCGTCGGAGTAGGCGACGGCCGTCATGGCCGAGCCGCGTTCGTTGTAGCTGGCCCGCTGGCCCAGGTGGCCGACGGCACCGATGGCGATGGTGTGTCGGCTGTTGGCGAAGCCGTCGTACTCGGGCCGGTCGTTAAAGCTGCCGTTGCCGGCGGCCCAGACAAAGACGGTTCCGAGCCCGCCGCGTCCGGTGGTGGCGCCGGTCTCGAGCGCGTCGGCCTCGAGCGGGTCGAGTGGGTGGAAGGCGCGGTTGTCGAGCGGGCCCCAGGAGTTGTTTTTGATGTTGATCAGATCGTTACGGAAGAGCAGCGCCTCGGCGTTGTCTTCTTCGGTGGGTCCGAAGCGGCCGTAGAGCTGCGTGCCGAAGGTGGCGTTGTAGGCGATGCCGGCGGCGCCGAGGCCGTTGTCGGCGGCGGCGGCGATGATGCCGGCGACGGCGGTTCCGTGGAACGACACGGTCCCGCTTTGCATGAGCTGGCCGTCGCGGTTGTCGATCAGGTCCTCGTGGACGGAGAAGACGCCCTCATCGACAACCCCAACGGTGACGCCTTGGCCTGTGTAGCCGCGGAGCCAGGCGCCGCGGGCGTTGATGTCCTCGCCGGGCCGTTGGTCGTTGATCAGGTGCCAGGCGTCTTGGAGCCTTGGGTCGGTGGGGACCGTGCGGCTCCGGAAGGTCCGGCCGAGTTCAACGGTGGCTCGGCCGACGCCGGGGATATCTCTGAGCCGGCGGGCCAGGTCGATCGCGCCCGCGACGGAGTGTGACGACACGAAGGCGTAGCCCGGCAGCGGATCGAAGCGGTCGACCTCGTAGCCCTCGGCTTCAAGGCGGGCGAGAGCGGCCGGGGAGGCTTTGACGATCACGCGGCTGCCGAGGGTGTACGTTGCCGGCTGGGCGTCGGCGGGCTGGCCCTCGGCGGGTTGGCCCTGTGCGGGCAGCGGCTTGTCGCCGGCGCGATCGATGACGGCGGCGACCGATTCGCGGGCGTCGGGCGTGGCGATCCGCAGGCGCATCGCGCCGATGCCGGTGACCACGCTGGCGCGGAGCGGCTGGGGCTCGAGAACGGGCCCGACGTCTCGGTCGGCGGCGACCTGACCCAACGCCGAGCCGGCGAGCAGCAGCAGTGGGGCAGCAAGGCGGCACGCGGCGTGCGGCATGGTCCGGTCTCCGGATGGACGGGCCGATCGACCGAGCGGTCGATGAGCCAAGATGACAGGCGACGGATCGATCGCCCGGGGCAGTACCGTCAGATACGCACTAGTCTTCCCCGCAGTTGCCGGATTGCCAGTGTCCTTCGCGGCTCCGGAGCCCTTCCAGAGCCCGATGATCCGATCAGGAGGCCGCGGATGCCCGATGCCAAGACCGATCTCGCGAATCTGGAGGAGCTGTGCCGGTCCGGCCGTCCGCTGGTGACGATCCGGACCTTTGAGGAATCCGAGGCGCTGCAGCTCGCTCGCGACGCGGCGATGGGCCTGAGCCGCTCGCTGCGGATCTGGACCGTGCTCAGCGGGGTCTACGACGGCATCCTGGACAGCCCCGAGCCGGTCGCCGGCACGGCCGACCCGGTCAAGGGCATGACCGAGCTGGCGCACGACGCCCACGCGCAGCAGGTCTGCCTGATCGATATGGCGGCTCATCTGGACGAGCCGCGGGTATTGCGGGCCTTCCGCGACCTGGTCGGCGCGGTGCGGCTCCGCGGCGGCACGGTGGTCATGATCGATCACGCGGCCCGGCTGCCGGACGTCGTCTCTTCGCACGCGGCCGAGCTCGAGCTGAGCCTGCCCGACAGCAAAGAGATCGAGTCGATCGTCCGCTGGACCGTGCAGCGTGTGCACCGCGATGCGCCGCTGGAGGTTGATATCAGCCGGGCGGATCTCTCGGCGCTGGTCCGCAACCTGCGGGGGCTGACGCGGCGGCAGGTGCAGGAGGTCGTCCGCGATGTCGCGCAGAAAGACCGGCGCTTGGACGGCTCGGACATCGATGACGTCGTGCAGCTCAAGCGCGAGATGATCCGCGCCGGCGGGCTGCTGGAGTTTGTCCGCGCGCCGACGAGCATGGACCAGATCGGCGGGCTCGATCGGCTCAAGCGGTGGCTGAAGACGCGCGAGAAAGCGCTCGATGAGGTCGGTCCCGATACGCCGCGGGGCGTTTTGCTGCTGGGTGTGCAGGGCGCGGGCAAGAGCCTGTGCGCGAAGGCGATCGCGACGGCGTGGCAGCGGCCGCTGATGCGGATGGATGTCGGTGCGCTGTACGACAAGTACGTCGGCGAGAGCGAGCGGCGGCTGTGCGACACGCTGCACCAGGCGGAGATGATGTCGCCGGTCGTGCTGTGGATCGACGAGATCGAGAAGGCGTTCGCATCCGCCGGCTCGAATTCAAACGATGGCGGCCTGAGCCGACGCATGTTTGGGGCGCTGCTGACCTGGATGCAGGAGCACCGGGCGCCGGTGTTTCTTGTGGCGACGGCTAACGACATCGATTCGCTGCCGCCGGAGTTGCTGCGGAAGGGCCGGTTCGATGAGATCTTCTTCGTCGATCTGCCCGGCGACGACGCGCGGCGGGCGATCTTTGAGATCCATCTTTGCAAGCGCGACGAGGACCCGGCGGGGTTTGACATGCCGCGGCTGGTCGAGGCGGCCGAGGGCTTCAGCGGGGCGGAGATCGAGCAGGCGATCATCGGGGCGCGTCATGAAGCGCGTGCGAACCGGCAGGGGCTGTCGACCGAACTGATGGTCGAGGCGCTGAAGAACTCGCCGCCGCTGAGCGTGACGATGGCGGAGAAGGTGGCGGAGCTTCGCGCATGGAGCCGGGGCCGGTGCGTGCCGGCGGAGTGATGGCGCGATGCGATGGGTGCTTCTGGTTGTCAAGATCGTGTACGTCGTCATCGTGGCGGTTGTCATCGGGTTCTTGGTGCTCTACGGGCCGTTCCGGCAGTTCACCAGCAAGATCGATCTGGCGTCCGGCGAGCGTCACTACTCGAGCAGCACCTGGTGGGGGCTGCGTTCGAGAAGTGGTACCGCGCCGACCTGGGTGAGCGAGCACGCGTCGCCGCACACGCGCGAGCCTGTGATCGGGCTGATCAGCGGTGCGAGCGATGCGTTGATGGCGAGCGGCTCGCGCCGGTCCGGTGGGCACAAGCACGCCTGGTTCGATACGAACACACTGCGGCGTCTCGATGAGGCGGGCAAGATCCCCGAAGCGATGAAGACGCCGCTCGCCGACGCGGTCATCCGGCAGTGGCTTCTGATCGAGGACGATCTGTGGGGCGATGAGCGCGACCGAGACAGCATCGCAGCGTCGGTGGAGTACCTGTCGTTCAACGATGTGATGCTGACTGCGGTGATGCTCGATCGGCTTGAGGCGGGCGAAACGTGGGCCGAGCTTCTCTACCCTGAGTGATGCGATACCACCGCGTCGGACGGACGGACATCGAGGTTTCCGAGATCGGCTTCGGCTGCTGGACCATGGGCGGGCCGAACTGGTCGACCGCGGACGGCAAGCCGATCGGCTGGGCGGATGTTGACGAGGACGACGTGCTCGCCGGGATCAAGGCCGGGCTCGATGCGGGCGTGACGCACTTCGACAACGCGGATGTCTATGGCAACGGGCGGGCCGAACGCATGCTGCGGGACTGCCTGAAGACCCTGGGCGTGAGCAGCGATCGCGTGGTCATCGCGACGAAGGTGGGGCACTTTCGGGTGACGGCCGAGCACGCGTACGAGCCGCACCACATTCGGCGGCAGTGCGAGCAGAGCCTGCGGAACCTAGGGGTCGAGGCGATCGACCTGTACTATTTTCATCATGGCTGGTTTGCGGATGACGGCGAACCGGGCAACATCCACGACGCGGCCGGCGAAATGCGTAGGCTGGTCGACAAGGGCAAGGTGCGTGCGGTGGGGCAGAGCGCATACGCCGCGGCCGATTTCGAGCGGGCGGTGCCGGTGGTCAGGCCCGATGTGCTCCAGAGCTGGGCGTACATGCTCGACGATCAGTTCATCACCGAGGGCGGCCCGGTGCAGAAACTGATGAACGAGCACGGGTGCAGCTTCGTGGCGTTCAGCCCGCTGTCGCAGGGGCTGCTGCTGGACAAGTTCGATCCGGACAATCCGCCGGCGTTTGATGCGGGCGACTTCCGAGGGCAGGAGCCCGAGAAGTTCGGCGGCGACGCGCTGCGGGCCCTCAAGCCCAGGCTGGCGGCGCTCGGCGAGCGGTTCGGGACCTCGATCGAGGAGCGGTCATCGCTGGCGTGCCGGTTTGTCGCGGCGCACCCGAACGTGTGCAGCGTGATCCCCGGTTTCCGTAACGAGCGGCAGGCGACGTGCAACGTGCGGGGCGGGACGGACGAGCCGCTGACCGCGGACGAGCTGGCGTTCTGTCGTGAGACGATGTCGGCGTAGTGGCGTTGGTTACGGGCAGCCGTTGTCGTTGTCGGTGCTGATGCTGCCGTCGATGTCGGCGGCCCGGGTGTCTCTGGTGTCGTCGCCGGTGTCGATGCGTCTGCCGGGAGTGCGGGGCAGGCCTGTGCAGCCGCCGGTGACGGTGAATCGGTAGGTGTTGTCGTCGTACTCGCTGCTGAAGCGGGCCAGGGGCAGGTCGCGGACGAAGGCGCATCGGACGCGGTCCTCGGCCGGGCGGATGCGCCATTGGCCGGGCTCGTAGTGGGCGCCCGGCTCGGCGGTCAGGTCGACGCGGCGGGTAGCGGCGGCCTCTTCGGTCGCGATGATGGCGGTGAACTCGTCCGACCGATCGGCCCAGACCGAGGCCCCCGGCGCGAGGTGCTCGACGATGAAGGCGTCCTGGCCCGACGGGCTGAAGACGGGGCCGTAGAGGCGGAGGACGGCGTTGACCAGCCGCTCGCCCTCGTCGAGCTCGACGGTCTCGTTGTGGCGTGGGAAGCTCTCGACGGTGTGGAAATTGAACGGGGCGATGCCGACGGCCCCGCCACCGATGCGGTCGGCGGTTTCGGTGTAGAAGCGGGTGGCGGGTGTGACGACGAGCGGGTTGTCGCCGCCGATGACGATGGTGTTGTCGCCCTCGAAGGACTGGGGCAGCTCGTTGCCGACGATGACCTGGCCCTTGACGCCGTCGGCGTCGCCGATGCGGATCTGGGCGGCGGGCAGGCCGGTCTCGCTTCGGATCATGGTGGCGATGGAGAGGACGGCGTTGGGCCCAACGCTGCCGGCGATGTCGATCTCGGGGCCGTCGGCCCGTTCGTTTCGAGTGCCGTTCTCGAGGAAGACGAAGGCGTCGAGGTCGCCGTTGATCTCGATGGCGCAGGTGGCGTCGGGGTTGAAGCCGAAGCTTGTGAGGGTTCGGGCGTAGAGCGAGCCGGAGAAGCCGCCGCTGCGGGTCTCGATGCCGCCGATGAAGCCGGGGTCGGAGGGGTCGAGCATGGTGTTGATGTCGGCGTGGAGCTCGTCGGCTTCGATGCGTAGGACCGGCCCGCCGGTGGTGATCTGCGCGGGGCGGTCGGTCGTGCCGATGGTGCCGTCGACGTCGAGCCGCTCGATGGCGAAGTACTGGGTCTCACCGGAGAAGGCGTGCAGGTCGGCGTTGGGCCCGTTGGGCGTGGGGGCGAAGTCGCCGCCGATCAGGACCTGGCCGAACCCGCCGTGCTGGGCGGCGAGTGTGCTGCGGACATCGCCGACGACCGTGACCGAGCCGACGCGTCCGTCGCGGGCGACGACCGGGGCGCGGTCGGTGATGCTGCCGCCGATGTCGATCGATCGGATCGTGCGGGCGCCGGTGAGGCTTGGCTCGCCCCAGTGGACGATCGGTGCGTCGAGATCGCCGGTGAGGCTGACGCGGACGACCTCGCGCGCCTCGATGCCGAAGCCGGTGAGGGTCTCAGCGCTGAGCGCGACGACGGAGGCGGGGGCGATCAGGCCGGCGACGGTCCGGAAGGCGGGGGCGCTGTTGGCGGGGGCGCGGACGTTGGGGGTGGCGGCGTCGGCGACGATGACCTCGGGGAAGACGCCGGGCGGCGCCGAGACGCTGATCACGCCGACATCGGTGGCGGCCGGGTCGTCGGCGGTGACCCGGACGACGGCGAAGGCGGGCAGGCTGATGGTGACATCCGAGCCCGAGGGCAGGTCTGTCATGCCGGGCAGGGGGGACCATCGGCTTCCGTCCCAGGTCTCGGCGGTGATGGTCTGGGCGGCGGCGACGCCGGCGTGGGCCGCGGCGAGCATTGCGAGGACGGCGAGGGCGGAGGCCCGGCGTCGGCGAAGGGCGGTGTGTGGTGTCGTGGCTGCGGTGGGCATCATGTCTTGGGCTCCTCCACGGGGAAGGTGGCCCGGGCGGTGGGCGGGTCGAGCGTCTTCGTCCGCCGAGCTGGTTTGGCGGTCGGGCTGGATGGGCTGGGGGAACCCGGGGGGATTGATGCGAGCGGTATGGGGCGTCGGGCTGGGGCTTTCGGACGTCGCTTTGCAGCGGGTCCGGGCGGTTAGCCTGAACGGTTGGCTGGGCGGTCGGCGGGGCGGTCGGCGGGTTTGATTCACGGCTGGGGTTGTCTAGGATCCGTGCTCCGCAGTGCACCCGGTCGCTCGGGGTGCCGCGGTAGCTCAGTGGTAGAGCGCACCCTTGGTAAGGGTGAGGTCGTGGGTTCAAGTCCCACCAGCGGCTTTCTGATCGGTTTCGTCGCGGGCCCGGGTTCGCGTGGGGCCTATGGTTTGTTCCGGCCGCTTCGGCCTCCTGGTGGTGGTGAAGCGAACCGGTGAGAGATGTTGCGAGGCCCTCTTGGGTCCGGCGTGTCGCCGGTCCGGGCGGGTGCTCGCTGGATGTTTTCTGCGGTGGGCAAGGCGCCTTGCCGCGTTTTGCCGCAACGCAGCCGAGATCGCTGCAGAAGAGTTGGAGGAATCCGGCCATGGCCAAGGGTGTCTTCGAGCGGACCAAACCGCACGTGAACGTGGGAACTATCGGTCACATCGACCACGGCAAGAGCACGCTGACCGCAGCGATGGTGGCCCGCGCCGACGCCAAGGGGCTGGTGCAGGGTGCCAAGACCTACGCCGAGATCACCAAGGGCGGCACGGTCCGCGACTCGAACAAAACGGTGACGATCCACTCGTCGCACGTCGAGTACGAGACCGAGACCCGGCACTATGCCCACGTGGACTGCCCGGGCCACGCCGACTTCGTCAAGAACATGATCACCGGCGCGGCCCAGATGGACGGCGCGATCCTGGTGGTCGCGGCGGACTCGGGCCCGATGCCGCAGACCCGCGAGCACGTGCTGCTGGCGCGTCAGGTGGGCGTGCCCTACATCGTCGTCTTTATGAACAAGGTCGATCTGGTTGACGACCCGGAGCTGGCGGACCTGGTCGAGATGGAGATCCGCGAGCTGCTCGACAAGTACGAGTTCCCGGGCGACGACACGCCGATCGTGCGTGGTCAGTCCAAGGCCGCTCTCGAGAACCCGGGCGACGACACGATCTGCGCCCCGATCGATGAGCTGTTCGGCGTGCTGGACAGCTACATCCCCGAGCCGGCCCGCGAGGACGACAAGCCGTACCTGGTCGCTGTCGAGGACGTGTTCTCGATCAAGGGCCGGGGTACGGTGGCGACGGGGCGTATCGAGCGCGGCGTGGTCAAGGTCGGCGACGAGGCCGAGATTGTCGGTCTGGCCAAGGAGAGCACCAAGACGACGGTGACGGGCGTCGAGATGTTCCAGAAGACCCTGGACGAGGGCCGCGCCGGCGACAACGTGGGCATCCTGCTCCGCGGTGTTGAGAAGGACGGGATCACCCGCGGGCAGGTCATCTGCAAGCCGGGCTCGATCCAGCCGCACAGCAAGTTCAAGGGCCAGGTCTACGTGCTGACCAAGGAAGAGGGCGGCCGCCACACGCCGTTCTTCAGCAACTACCGCCCGCAGTTCTACATGCGGACGACCGACGTGACGGGCTCGATCAACCTGCTCGGCGGCGCGGAGATGTGCATGCCGGGCGACAACATCGAAGTCGAAGTCGACCTGGGCGAGAAGCCGGTGGCCATCGAGCCGGGCCTGCGTTTCGCGGTCCGCGAGGGCGGCCGGACGATCGGCTCGGGCACGGTGACCGAGATCATCGAGTAGATCAGTTTCTCTTGCGTCCCCTCGGCGAGAGCCGGCGGGACGTTTTTGCATCTTGCGGCGGTGGTGGACCGCCGGCAGCGCGAAAGGGAGGCCGTCGATGGCCAAGAAGAAATCAGCCCGCGAGTACGTGTGGCTCCAGTGCACCGAGTGCAACGATCTGAACTACCGGACGCAGATCAATGTCAAGGGCGGCCTTCCCGAGAAGATGAAGGACGGGCTGAAGAAGTACTCGCCGCGTCTGCGCAAGCACACGCTGCACAAGATCAAGCGGAAGTGAGCCGGCCGGCACGGCCGATCAGCCGGGCCGGTGCATCTCGGACGCCAGTAGCTCAGTTGGTAGAGCAGTGGATTCCAAATCCACCGGTCGGGAGTTCGAGTCTCTCCTGGCGTGTTTTGTGTTGATGCGGGTTTTTGCGTGTGGCTGGGTTGCCGAGCAGCGTCTGTGCCCGCTCGAATCGGAGTGATCGATGGCCGTCGGCGTCTACAAGCAGGGCCAGGGGTACTGGGTTCGGGTGCTGACGGCGATCTTCGCCGGGGCGCTGGTGCTGGCCGCGGCGGCGTGGGCGTTCGCGCAGTCGGTTTCGATCCCGATCCCGGAGCCGACCTCGCGCGTCTCGATGGCGGCGGTCCGCGGCGTGCCGCCGGCGGGTTCGACCGTCGAGCTGGTCGACTTCATCCAGGGCGAGGCCAACCTGGTTGCGACCGGCGTGGTCGACGAGTACACCGCGGGCAGCAACCAGCGGGGCGAGCTGATCCTCTCCTCGCTGACACTTGTTCAGGGCGACAGCGATGTGTCCCAGGCGGACCGGGTCCGGATCGACGGCTCGCTGACCGGCGGCGAGGCGTTTACAGCCGAGGTCGAGAGCGTGATCGGGATCGACCTGTTCAACCCGATCTATCTCCAGGCGGGCATCGCCGGCGGGATCATGTTTGTCGGTGCGATCCTGATCTACCTGTTCGTCGGCGTCAAGCGGCAGCCGGTGGACTTCCTGATCGCGACCGACGGCGAGATGAAGAAGGTCAACTGGTCGACCCGCAAGGAGATCCAGGGCTCGACGGTCGTGATCGTCGTCGCCTCGTTCCTCCTGGCGACCGGGATCTTCTTCGTGGACTACGGCTTCGGGCAGTTCTTCAAGTTTATCGGCGTGCTCGAATAGCGGGCCGACCCTCAGACGGCGACCAGCCGGATGGAAAGGCGGGCAGCGACCATGGCCGACAACGACCCTGCGACACACGAAGAAGCAGCGATCGAGAGCGACGCGCCGACTCACGACGAGTCCGCTGACTCCCAAGGGCAGGCGCCCGCGGATCCGGCCGCGCCGGCCGAGCCCGCGATGGACGGCACGCCCGACGAGGTCGAGGACCAGATCGACGCCGACGAGCCGGTCCGGCAGTCGGGCATGGACTGGTTCGTGCTGCGGGTCGCTTCCAACAAAGAATCGTCGGTCCGCGAGACGCTGCTCCGCAAGGTCCAGATCGAGGGCATGACGCACCTGGTCGGCCGCATCCTGGTGCCGACCGAGAAGACCAAGACCGTCAAGGGCGGCAAGCAGCGGATCACCGAGACCAAGCTCTACCCGGGCTACGTGTTCGTCGAGATGCAGCTCGAAGAAGACGGCCGGATCCCGCAGGACGTCTTCTTTCTGATCAAAGAGACCACGGGCGTGGGCGATTTCGTGGGCACGGCCGGCCGGCCGACGGCGATGGCCGAGCACGAGATCGAGAAGATGCTGCTCGACAGCAAGAAGCCCGAAGACGAGCCTGTGATCAAGCTCTCGTTCGAGAAGGGCGAGCCGGTGACGATCAAGGAAGGCCCGTTCGAGGGCTACGAGGGCACGGTCGACGAGCTGCTGCCCGAGAAGGGCCTGGTGCGGGTGCTGGTGACGATCTTCGGCCGGCAGGCGCCGGTCGAGCTGGAAGAGTGGCAGATCGCCAAGGCCGACGAGAGCTAGCGGCATCAGCCGGGTGGTGCCGGGCGGCTGTGCTGTTCCGGCCGGCCGAGGGCGGCGGAGCCGCTTGAGGGGCTTGTCCGTTGAGCACGAACGATCCGTGGGATACCGCCGAGCGTGACGAGCAGGCCGAGGCCTTGGCCGCGCTCGAGTCCAGGCAGCGCGACGAGCAGGCCGAGCGGATGGCGCTGCTCGCCGGCGACCTCGACGAGCCCGAGACACCGAAGCGTCGGCTGTGGCTCCGGCTGAGCCTGGTCGCGGTGCTGGTGCTCGCGGTGCTGGCCGCGTTGCTGCCGACGATCGCGGGCCCGGTGATCAAGCCGCGGCTCGAGTCGGCGTTGACCGAGGCGTCCGGCTCGCCGATCCGAGTCGGCAAGGTCCGGCTGAGCTGGTTCGGCACGCAGCGGGTGAGCGATCTGGTCGCGGTCGACGAATCGCTCAGCGAGGTGGTGCGCCTGTCGGCCGAGGTCGATCGCTCGCTGGCGCAGCTGCTCGCCGATCGTTCGGACCTGGGCACGCTGCGGATCACTGGCACGGCGACGCTGACCGAGCGGCCGGACGGGAGCTACGCGCCGCTGCCTCCGGCCGACCCGGCGGCGGAGAGCCCGGGCCCGGTGAGCATCCCGGCGGGCCTGCGGGCGGCGGTGGAGCTGGTGAACGTCGACCTCCGCGTGGTGCAGCTCGGCGGGAAGAGCATAGTGGTCGAGGACGCGACGGGCACGGCGTCGCTGGATGCGAGCGGCAGCGGCTCGGCGGCCGTGGTCCTCGGCGCGACCGCGGGCGACGGCGCGGCGACCGGGCCGGTCGAGATCGATCTGGTTGCAGAGGGGTTCCTGGCGGTCGACGGCACGGTCCGGGCGGCCAGCGCGAGCCTTCGCGGCGAGGTCGCGGCGCCGGC
>JBCDEF010000014.1:0-23873 GCA_039179915.1 Planctomycetota bacterium
GGAACGCTTCGCGCTGCCCGGGGGCCGGCAATTCCTGCTTCAAGTCCGCGGCGGCGAGCCGTTCGGGCGGTGCCGTTGGCGGCGCGGGCCAGGCGATCACGATCGCCCAGCCGAGCCCGGCCAGCAGCGCCAGCCCGAGCCCGAAGGCGACCGCGCCGGTCGCTACGCTGCCTAGAACAGTGCCAAGCCGCCCCCGTCGGCCCGTTCGCCCAGGACGCAGCCGGCGTCGGCCGGGCGCCGACCGCTGTGCGTGTTCCGCCAGCCGCCGCAGGTGCACCCGCGATCGGCCGACGCCCGTCGATTCGATCCGCTCGGCGAACGCCGCCGGGATGTCGCCGGTCACGCCCAATTCGACCGCCAGGTCGATCGCGTCCAGATCCGGCGCGGCCCCGGCCGCTTCACGGTCCACTGCAAACGCCGCCAGCGAAGCCTCCCGGTCCGACCGCATCAACCAGACCATCGCATCCAGTTCGGGCGCGGCGGCCAACGCCCCGAGCACGCGGCCCGTCTCGCTCGGCGGCAGCGTGTCCTCGACCAGCCCGAGCAGATCGCCCTCGGTCAGCCCCGACCGAGCCAGCAGGTTCGCGATGTCAGCAGCGGAGCGAGTCATGCGTGTGTGTCGTCATCCTCAAAAGATCCTGTGCCCGGCAGCGGGGGGCCGCCGCGGGCCGCCCGGATCTCGTCCATCTGCCGACGGAGCGCGGCCCGCGCCCGAAACAATCGGCTCTTGATCGTGCCACGCGCAACGCCCAAGACCTCGGCGATATGCCCGTAATCCAATCCCTGTGCATCCCGGAGGAGAAGAACGCCCCGTTGATCGGGATCCAGTCGGTCCAGGGCCGCGAGCACATCCGCACGGTCCTCAGCCTGTTCGACGCCCGGCTCCGGCTCCGGTTCCGTGTGCTGGAGCATCTGGTTCTTGGCCGACCGCATCCCCGATCCGCCCGGCCCGCCGAGCGCCACATCGACCGAGGCCATCGTCCGAAGCCGGTCTCGGCGGATGCGGCTCACGCACGCGTTGTACGTGATTCGGAACAGCCAGGTCCCCAGCTTCGCCCGCTCGTCGAACGTGTCGAACCGGCTGATCGCCCGCACAATCGCGTCGTGGCAGACCTCGCGGCCCAGGTCGTCGCTCCGCAGCGTCCGGGAAGCCAGCGACCGCATCTGCGGCTCGTAGACCGCCAGCGCCGCCCGCCAGGCCTCCCGACGCTCGTCGTCGTCGCGCGCCCACCGGATACCTTCGACCAGCCGGTGGTCGAGGTCCGGGTCGTGCGGGTTGGGCCGATCGCCGGTCACGCAGGTGCGGAGTCCGGGCCGCGGCGCGGCCCGGTCGGGTCAGTTACCGCCCGGCGGCGTGAACAGGCCCGGGTCGAACTCGGGGTCCGGCGTGATCTCCGTGAACTCGATCTCCTGGGCCATCGGGCCCTGGGTGATCTGCATCTTGAACGGCATGACCAGCTCGCCCACTTCGCGGTAGTCCAGGAAGGTGATCTGGGACGCGACGTTGCCCGCCGCGTCCGTTGTCGTCTCGCTGTGCTGCAGGCCGGTCTCGGCGTGGTACAGCCCGGTGCTGGTCGAGCCGTTCTTCGAGACCGATTCGACGCGGAAGTGCGTGACGCCGTCGATGTCTTCGGTGCCGGTGGTGGTGGCGCTGGTGTACTGCTCGCGGGGCTTGAATCGGCCGTAGAAGTCGGCCTGCTCGATCATCTGCTCGGCCTCGGGGCCGCTCATGACCGCCGCGGGCATGCCGGGCTGCGAGGCCCAGGCCACCTCGCCGTTGGTCCCCTGCACGATCGAGCCGAACGCGCCGAGCGAGATCTGCATGACCTGGCTCTTGGGCGCCTTCATGTTGATCGTGATCTCGCCGGACATGCCCATCGCGGGCATGCTGAACGAGCCGGCCATCCGCAGGCCCTGGAGCGCGAGCCCGGCCTCGGCGCCGCCGGTCGCCTCGATGTGCTTCTCGAGCACCGCGAAGCCGTCGGGCAGGTCCGCGGCCGGCTGCGACGCGGTGTCCTCGGCCGGCTGCACCGGGGCACCGCCCATCTGGGCCGAGGCCGTACCGGCCGTCATCAGCAGCGCGGCCAGCAGCGAGGTAGAGACTGACGCTGTGCGATACAAAGCCATGGGATTCCCCTGTGCGAGCGGCCCGATACACCAGATCGGCCGCGGGTTTCGTGCGTTCGTTGTTCCGCCTTCGCCCCCCGGCGGTTTCAGCCACCAGTCTAGCAGCCCGTGGATCTATCCTGTTTCATGACCGAATTCAGCCCAAACGACACCTACACCAGCCCCCTGGCCAGCCGGAACGCATCGCCCGAGATGCTCCGCATCTGGTCCCCCCGGCACAAGTTCAACACCTGGCGACGCATCTGGCTCGCGATCGCCGAGGCCCAGCACGAGGTCACCAAGGACTGGGGGTCTGATTCCGATTCTTCTTCCTTACGAGCCCGAAGCGCAAGCGAGGGTTCTTCGGGTGATGGAGAAAGCCAATCCCTCGCTCGCGCTTCGGGCTCGTCAAGACAGGGACCGCTCGTTACGAAGGAACAGGTCGAAGAACTCCGCGCCGTCGTCGAGCGGGGCATCACCGACGAAGAACTCGCGCGGGCGTCCGAGATCGAGCGGGACCTGCGGCACGACGTCATGGCCCACGTCCACTGCCTGGGCGAGTCGTGCCCGACCGCGAAGCCGATCATCCATCTGGGGTGCACGAGCCAGGACGTGGTGTGCAACGCGGATATGGTCTGCCTTCAGCAGTCGATTCAGCTCGTACTCAAGAAAGTTCAATTGGTAACACTGGCTCTCGGGCTGCAGGCACGCTCATGGAAGCGACTGCCCACGCTCGGGTTCACGCACTATCAGACTGCACAGCCTGTCACGGTTGGCCGCCGACTGGCGCACTGGGCGTTGGATCTTGAGCAAGGTCGCTGGCACCACCCATTTCTGGGAGGGGCATACGACGTTGTCTTTCGAGGGCTTCGCGGTGCGACGGGCACGCAGGCATCCTTCCTCTCACTCTTGGCTCAGGATGATGATCCGCATGGCGCCGTCGAGGAGCTTGAAGGCCAGTTTCTTTGGCGGCTGTTCAACATCTATCACCCTGAGGAGGACTGGTCCGCCGGTGCAATTCGCGACCGCAAGGCCGCTGCCGATGTCGCCGCGATGTCGACATATCTCATCACAGGCCAGACGTACTCGCGATCAATCGACTCGAGGGTGTTGGCGTACCTTGCCGACATCGCCGCCGTCCTCCACAAAATCGCCACCGACATCCGCCTGCTCTCCAACCGCAAAGAAATCGACGAGCCGTTCGGCGCCAACCAGATCGGCTCCTCGGCCATGCCCTACAAGCGGAACCCGATGAAGTGCGAGCGGATCTGCGGCCTCACGCGGTTCGTCATGAACCTCGTCGGCAACGCCTACGACACCGCCGCCACCCAGTGGCTCGAACGCACGCTCGATGACTCGTCGAACCGCCGGCTCTCTCTCCCCGAAGCATTTCTTGCTTTAGACGGCTCGCTCGACCTCATGCATCAAGTCGCCAGCGGCCTGGTCGTCAACGAAGCGATGGTCCGCAAGAACCTGATGGCCGAGCTGCCGTTCCTGGCGACGGAGAACATCCTGATGGAGGCCGTCAAGCTCGGCGGCGATCGCCAAGACCTGCACGAGAAGATCCGCGTGCACGCGCAGGCCGCCGGCGCTCGTGTGAAGCAAGAAGGCCTCGACAACGACCTGATCGAACGGCTGCGCAATGACGACGCCTTCGCGGCTGTGCACCACCTGCTGACCGAAGACGCTCTGCTCGACCCGATGAAGTACGTCGGCCGGAGCGTCGAGCAGACCGAGCGGTTCCTGGCCGAGGTCGTCGAGCCGCTTCGCGAGCGGTACGCGGACGAGCTTGCGAACCTCTGCGGCAGCGATCGGGGGGTGTAGTTGTCTGCAATCGGGTGCCACGGCTTGACCCGCAGGGCAAGCCGTGCGATCGGTGCTACGCACGGCTTGCCGAAGACGGTCAAGCCGTAGCACCCAAGCGTTTGAGCAATCTACAAGTTGTCGATCCCCGGCTCGTGGCGCATCCAAACCTGCTCGGTATCCCGGTGAAACGCGCCGGCCCAACCGAGCGGGTCGGCCGGCCAGTCTCTGAACTTCAAGACCATGTCGCACAGCGGGTGGACCGTCTCGCAGCTGGGCTCCGTCACCGCCAGTTCGATCGCGTCGTGCAGGCCCTGGGGTTTCTCATCGCAGTCTTCGAGCGCACGCATGACCCACTTGTGGAACGGGAAAAACATGCGGTTGTGCGTCAGGATCAGCCGCGAGGCGAACAACGCCGCCTGCGCCGCGCACCACGCGCGCAGGTAGGTGTTCTCGCGCTTGTCGGCCTCGCCGATAAACCAGCGGTTTGTCTCCAGCTGCGCGGCGAACCGCGCCAGCTTGCTCTCTCGCTGGTCTTCGGGATAGGTCGCGATGCGGTTGATGCGGGCTTGCAGATCGCCGTTCTCTGAAGACAAGTTGTCCATGGCCGCGTGCGCATTGACAAACGCATTCCGCGTCGGCTCGCTGGCCTGCTTCTCTGCCAGGTCGAGGTAGCCGGTCGTTACATGTTTCGTATCGATCGCGCCGCCCGGATACGTCGCGATGTCCGTGTCGTACGTCGTCAGCGTGGCGGCCGCCTTTCGCTCGTCGTAATACGCATCGGTGACGACGACGATGACATCGACATCGGAGCTTGCGTTTCCCCACCCTCGCACCAGCGAGCCGGAGAAGACGACGCCGAGCACGCCCGGGTGCTTGCGCTGACGGGCGACGAAGCGGTCGAGCGTTTCACGCTGGGCGTCGGTCATGAATTCGTGCGGCGGTATGGCCATGCCCGCAGCCTACCGCCGACAGCCCGCGACGTGGGCTTAGCCGAGCCGCAGCGACCGCTTGAGCTCGATGATCTGCGCGTTCGTGCCCGCGACGATCAGCACGTCGCCCTCGGCCAGGGCCCGGTCGGCGTCGGGCCGCATCGAGACCGCCCCGCCCGGTGCGCAGCTGGCGACGAAAACGATCCCCGGCGTGCCGCCGCCGATCTCGCGGACGGTCTTGTTGACGATGCCGGACGCGGCGGTGACCTCGATCTCGCCGAAGCCCAGGGCGCTCTCCACGCCGCCGTCGCCGAACAGCACGCGTGCGACCTCGGGCCGGAGCAGGTTCTGGGCGATGCCGTCGGCCCCGTGCGAGCTGGGGCTGAGCACGCGGGTGGCTCCCGCGCGCATGAGCTTGCTGACCGATGAGTCGTCCTCGGCCCGGGCGACGACGGCCAGGTCCTTGCAGATCGCGCGGGCCGTCAGGCAGATCATCGCGTTGGTCGCGTCGTGCATCGCCAGCACCGCGATGCCCCGGGCCCGCTCGGCGCCCGCGGCCAGCAGCGTCTCGTCCTCGGTCGCGTCGCCCTCGAGCGCGATCATGTCCAGCTCGCGGGCCTGTTCGACCGCCTTGGGGTCGGTGTCGATGACCACGAACTCCGCGTTGGCCGCGACGAGCTGGCGGACCACCCGCTGGCCCATCCGCCCGAAGCCGCAGACGATGTAATGGTCGCTCATGGTCTTGATGCGTTGCAGCATGCGCTTCTCCGGGTTGAGCCCTCGGCTGACCGTCCGCTGGATCAGCCCGCCGGCGGCGTACGACGCCGTGCCGATCCCGCCGATCATCACCAGAATCGTGAACCGCCGGCCGGTCTCGCTGAGGTCGTAGTCGCCGTAGCCCACGGTCGTCAGCGTGATCATCGTGAAGTAGAGCGACCGCCAGAAATCCCAGCCCTCGATCAGCATGTAGCCCACGGTGCTCGCGGCGATCACGCCCAGCAGGATCACGACCAGCCGGAACACGGCCGGGTCGACGCGCACGAGCAGCGCCCGCAGCACGCTGTGCAGCGGGCCGCTCGGGGTGCTCTTCAGCGTGTCGGCGGGGCGGTCCACTTCTCGGGTTATCGGAAATCGGCACCGGCCGGTCCAGTACCGGGGCCCGCCAACGCAACAACGCCCGGCCGGGGGGATGCGGCCCCGGCCGGGCGCAGGATGTGTCGCCGTTCTTCTTCAGGGGCCGCCGAAGCCTTAGGCCAGGGGCGCAAAATCCTTCATGCCGAAGGCCTCGAGCAGCTGCTGCTGACGGCCCCGGGTCTGCTCGTTGATCTCCGCGACCGGGCCCATGTCCCCGCCGACGGCCACGCGGAGCGGCCGGGAACCCTGCGGCGTCTCGATGACCTCAACGATCGCGTCGACCACCGCCTCCGATCCCGTGTAGTGCTCGGACTCGAAGTAGCCCTGTATGCCAGCGGTCATGTTTGCCTCGATATCGCCCAGCGGCCCGTAGTCCGCGGCGCGGTCGGCGTCGGCGGGGTCGAACTGGTTGCCCAGGAAGCCGGTCTTGAACGCTCCGGGCTCGATGATCACGGTATCGACGCCCACGGCCGACCCCTCGTACCGCAGACTCTCGCTGAGCGCCTCGAGCGCCCACTTGGTCGAGGCATAGATCCCGATGCCCGGCATCGTGAACCGCCCGAGCCCGCTCGAGATGTTCACCACCAGCCCCGACTTTTGCTTGCGCATCGCCGGCAGCGCCGCCTTGGTCAACGCGAGCGGGCCGAAGACGTTGGTCTCGTACATCGCCCGGGCCTGGTCGAGCGAGAACGACTCGGTCACACCCATCCCGCCGATGCCCGCGTTGTTGACCACCGCGTCCAGACGGCCCTCCTTGGCCACGATGGATTCGACCGCCGAATTGACCTGCGCCTCGTCGGTCACGTCGAGCTCGATCGGGTGCAGCTTCAGGTTGTCGCGCTCGGCGAGGGCGGCCAGCTCGTCGGCGTGGGCTTTGTTCTTGCCGGTCAGGCCACGCATCGAGGCGTAGACGGTGTGCCCCTTGCGGGCGAGCGACTCGGCGGCGCCCCGGCCGAAGCCGCTGCTGGTGCCGGTGATCAGAACGGTCTTGGATTCATGGGCCATCGGGTGTCTCCTTCGATGCCGGTGTGGTTCGGACGGCAGAGAAGACCCGCGATCTGGACCGAGCATTCCAGAGATGGTCGAATGATCGCAGATTTTTTGAACGATCAGTCAGTGCGCAGGTGCCGTCAGGCCCAGAAACCCAATCGTTGCCCGAACACCGGCCGGCACCAGCGTCCGGTTCGACGGGCTTCGGCCGGCGAGGGCGAGCCCATGGCCGATCGCGGTCAGCATCGCAGCGATGTCCTCGGCGGCGAGATCGTCCCGGAGCTGGCCCCGGCGCTGGGCCTCGGCGACCGTGCGGGCGAAGGCGTCGGCCAGGCTGGCCTGGAGCTTGTCGACCACCCCGGCGACCGCGTCGTCGCTGCGGTCCAGCTCGGCGAGCGTGTTGGCCATGAAGCAGCCCTGGCAGTCTGGCTGGGTCTGGAGGGCGAGCCACTGCTCGAAGACCGCGCGGATGCGGTCCGCCGGCTCGCCGGGCGCATCGAGCAGCGCCAGGGTCTTGGCGACGGCCCGCTGCCCGTAGTGTTCCAGGGCGGCGAGGTAGAGCCCGCGCTTGTCGGTAAAGGTGTCGTAGAGCGATTGCCGGCCGATGCCCATCGCCGCCACCAGGCTGCCGATCGAGGCCCCATCGAAGCCGTGCTCCCAGAAGACAGCCATCGCGGCCTCGAGGGCCTCGGTGGTATCGAACGATTTGGGCCGGCCCGCGGGTGCCATGTTGTTCTATAGATCGGGCGTTCCAGAATATTCCGTTCAGCCGCTCTGCCCCGCGTTTGCTCGGGGAACCGGCGGGCCGAGCGGTTCGGATCGGCCCTGCGAACGGGCGAGCCGTGCCTCGGTCGGGGCCGCTACCATGGCAACCAGTGTCCCGCAGCCTCGGCGGAGCCGATCGCATGCGTGCCCCGCGGCGGCCCGACCGCACGGTACTGCCGCGGATGGACACCCCGGGGCGGTGGTGGCCGCCCCGACGAACGGACGACAGGCCCGGGTTTCCGGACCACACTGATTGAGCAGCGGTCGCGGCCCGGGATGGCCTGCGGCCCGACCAATGCTGGCGGCCCACGCGGGCACGCCCCAACGTGGAGCAACGCATGGCTGTCCGCACCGATACGAGCCTGTTCATGAAGATCGTCGTCAGCCTGCTGACGATCATCTCGATCGGTCTGTTTGTGTTCGCGCTCGTGCAGTTCAACGACAACGGGCAGCTCCGCCGCCAGATCGTCGATTTCAACGCGGCCAACAACCAGTTCATCCGCTCGGCCGAGCGGGCCGACCCCGCGATCCAGGCCGAGGCCGAGATCGCCACCCGCGGCGGCCAGAGCCTCGTCGGCTATCTCAGCAGCCAGCTCAACGATACTTACACCCGCGTGACCGGCAACCCCCGCGACCGCGTCGAGGCTCTCGAAGAGAAGCTCACCTCCGTGCCCGGCGCCGAGACCGGCAACCTGCTCGGCTTCATCCGCTCCCAGCGGACCCAACTCGCCACGCTCGAGCAGGCCCGCGATTCGGCCAACGAGGCCCGCCTCGCCGCCGACACCCGCCTCCGCGACATGACCGACCGCATGACCGCCCTCGAAGAGCAGCAGCGGCAGACCGTCAGCAACCTCCAGGGCCAGCTCAGCCTGCTCCAGGACGATGCCAACAGCTACCGCGACGGCATCGATGCCGTCGAGCGGCGCTTCGCCCAGGAACTCGAATCGACCCGCGGCGAGGCCGAGGACACCGAGCGGCAGCTCCGCCAGCAGATCGGCCAGCTCCAGACCCGCAACCTCGTCCTCGAGGACCAGGTCTCCCGGCTCCAGAGCGAGGCCAGCGGCTCCCTGCTCAAGCCCAAAGACGAGGCCAGCCTTGTCGACGGCTCCGTCGTCAACACCAACCCGGGCGGCAACGAGGTCTTCATCTCGCTCGGCCGCCGGCAGAACGTCATCTTGGGTATGACTTTCGCCGTCTACGCCGACGCCGCCCAGATCCGGCCCGATGAGGCGACCGGCGAGTACCCGCGCGGCAAGGGCTCGATCGAGGTGATCAACGTCGGCGAGACCTCGAGCCGCTGCCGCGTGCTCTCCGAGCGTGCCGGCAACCCGATCGTCGCCGGCGATGTCATCGCCAACGCCGTCTACGACCCCGACAAGCGGTACAGCTTCCTGGTCGCGGGCAACTTCGATACCAACGGCGACCGCCAGCAGACGCCGATCGAGGCCGCCGAGATTGAGGCGCTCATCGAAGACTGGGGCGGCACGATCTCCGATGAGTTCTCGGGCGAGGTCGACTTCCTGGTCCTCGGCTCGCCCCCGGTGCTGCCCCCGCCCCCTGGCGTGACGGCGCCGATCGCGATCGTCGAGCAATTTATCCGCCGCGAGGCTCAGCTCGATCGCTACAACGATCTGCTCGACCAGGCCCGCCGTACCAGTGTACCGGTGCTCAACGAAAACCGGCTCTACACGCTGATCGGCCGTGTGCAGTCCCGCACGCGGTGAGCCGGGCTGGTCCTGTGCCGCGGTCGTAGACTCGGCCCGTGGCGCGTGCGAAGCGGAAAAGGAAGAAGCAGAAGCAGCCGATGCCGGCCTGGGCCGACGCCTCGCTCGGGATCGTGCTGCGCAGCGCGCTCGGGCTCGCCACGGCCGCGCCGCTCGATACCACGCTCGCGGCGCTCGAGTCCTTCGGCGCCCGCTTCGCTCGCTCGAGGTTCAACAACCGCCGGCGCGACACGACGATGGAGCGGATCGCCTTCGCCTTCCCGGACTGGACGCCGGACCGGGTCCGCGAGTGCGCCGACGGCGTCTGGCGGCACCTGTTCCGCATGGCCGGCGAGGTCGCCCTGACCGGGCGAATGGTCCGCGAGGACTCATGGATGAACCAGGTCCGGTTCGACCCGGTCTTCCGCGGGTTGGATGATGTTCTCGACGGCCGGCCCGTGGTCAGTGTCACCGCGCACCTTGGCAGTTTCGAGGTCATCGGCCCCGCGCTCGCGCTGCTGGGCGTTCCGATGCAGGCGATCTACCGCCCGCTCGACCTGCGCTCGGTCGACCGCGTCGTCCAGCAGACCCGCGCCGGCACCGGGATGCGGCTGGTCGAGAAGTTCGGCGCCATGCGACGATTGCCATCGATCCTTGACACCGGCGCGGTCCCCGCGCTCGTCGCCGACCAGAACGCCGGCGAACGCGGCGAGTTCGTCCCCTTCTTCGGCCGGATGACCAGCACGTACAAGTCCGTGGCCGCGGTCGCGATGCGCCGCAACGCGGTCCTGGTCTGCGGCGCGGTCACGCGCGACCTGCCGCCCCGCTCGCTCGGCGTCGACGAGCTGCACGACGCCGCCCTCGAACGCCGACGCAACTCGATGGCCTACACCTGCCGCATGATCGAAGCGATCCGTCCCGAAGACTGGAAGGACCAGCCCGACCCCGCCTTCTACATCACCGCCCGCGTGCGGCACAACATCGAACGCATGGTCCGAGAAGCCCCCGAGCAGTACTTCTGGATGCACCGCGTCTGGAAGAGCCGGCCGGCGTTCGAGATCGAACGCACCGGCTTCCCGCCCGAGCTCCGCGACAAGCTGCTGGCCCTGCCCTGGATGACCCCGGACGCCGTGGGTGCGATTATCGAGCAGAGCGATGCCGACGCGGCCCGGCTGGCCAAGACCGGCAGCCGGCGCTTTGGGTGATCTTGCCCATGTGCGGCCGACGCTCATCGTGTGTTATCGGACGCCATCTGTTCTCGGACAGCCCGCATCGTTGACCCCCCGGACCCCGCAACCGCTCGGACGGCCCGTCCGGATGGATGTGCAGCCCTCGAACGGGGGCCAAGGCAACGGGCTCAGGCGTGCATCCCCTGGGCCGACGTTGCCCTGGCTCGCCGTTCGGGGCATACTGCGTGCTGGCGGTGGGTTGGGCGCAGCGTGAAGTCATCGGAGCCCCACACGGGGCCCGCAGCGGAGCGGGCCGGCGTGTCGAGCATCGGGCGGCACGAACCGGGCACGGCCTGGGGTCGTAGTACAACGACGACTCAGGCAGTTCTCGATTCAGCCGGTTTTGATCCAAGCAGTTCTTGATCCAGGCAGTTCTTGATTCAGGCAGTTTGATTCATGCAGTTTGATTCGGCAAGGGGCTCGTGATGGCAACGGACACAGCGGTCGGAAGGCTCGAAGGCGTCGGCGTGCTGATCGTCGACGACGATCGGGACATCCGCGATTCGTTCGAGGCCGCCATGATGGCCGAGGGCGCCGAGGTCGATTCGGTCGACAACGGCAACGACGCGGTCGAGATCTGCCGCGACGACCCACCGGAGCTGGTCATCCTCGACATGATGCTCCCGGGCCGCAGCGGCTTTTTGGCCCTCGAAAAGATCAAGGGCAAAGACGAGAGCCCTGTCGTGATCATGGTCACGGCCAACGAGGGCAAGCGCCACCAGGAGTACGCCGACGCTCTGGGTGTCGACGCGTACCTAATCAAGCCCGTGCCGCTGGGCACGCTGATCGATCTGGCCGCGGAGCTGCTCGCCACGCGTCGCGGCGGCTGAACCGGTCGGCATCGAATCCACACCGGGCGTTCGTTCCGCCCGAAACCTTGGCCCGCGCTCGCCTGAGCGGCTTCGGCGGCGAAAGATGTCGGCGTGCCATCGCGTCAGCTTATCCTGTTCAAGCCCGCCGACGCCGACGATCCGGCCGCCGGCATGGACCCGCTCGGCTCGCCGCGGCGGGTCACGAGCGAGCTCGAGCCCTTCAACACTGCCCCCGACGGCTCGAAGGGCGCCGCCCTCGGCTCGACAACGCTCTACGGCCCCGGGCTGGCGATCGATCTGCCGACGTCCGCCGACGAGGTCATGCAGTTGCTCGTTCGCGTCGATGATGAAGAGTCCGCCTGGCTCGTGCTCGCCCGGCTCTGCCAGTCGATGGGCTGGAAGATGATGGAGCCAGAGACCGGCCAGACGTTCATGTAGCCCGCCCGAACCCGGAGGCCGACCCGCATGCCCACGTACGAGTACGAACTCCTCGACGCCGACGGCGAGCCGACCGGGGACCGCTTCGAGTGGACGCAGTCCATGAAGGACGATGCGCTGACCGCGCACCCCGAAACCGGCAAGCCCTGCCGCCGGGCGATCGTGCCGACGCGCATCGCCGGCAAGTGGTCGCCGATCAAAGAGAAGTCGACGCTGAGCAACAAGAACCTCGAGCGGCTCGGCTTTACGAAGTACGAGAAGAAGGGCGACGGGGTGATGGAACGCGTGGCCGGCAAAGAGGGGCCGCGCGTGATCAGCGATGAATAGAGCCGCCGGGGCGACGCTCGTGCCCGTTGCGATACTTTTGGTTTCCGCGATGCTCGCCGGCTGCGGCGACGCGTTCGACGGCGACCGGCCGACCGAGGTCCGCGTGCAGCGCATCCTTACCGCCGCGGGCGACCGCATCGTCAGCTACACCGCGATGTACGACGACGGCATCGAGACCTACCTCGACTACGGGCCGGACGGTGTGGCCGACCTGATCACCGTCGAGCGCGACGGCGCGAACAACGGCGCCGAGCTCCGGCTCGTCCGCGACGGCGCCGGCGCCGCCATGCCCGCCGACGGCCCAGAGCCGGCGCCTGTGGACGAATTCTGGCAGGCGCGGTTCCGGGCGGTCGACGCGTTGGTCGACGAGGGCCGCGTCCCGTGGTCGGATTCGCACGGGCTGCTCACGCCAAGGGACTTCGGCCAGCCCGCGTCGCCGGCCGCCGCCGGGCAAGACCCAGGCTGAGCGCCGTCAGCAGCGCGAGCAGCGCCGAGCTCTGGGCGTTGATGTGCACGCTGTCGAGCACACCCGCCAGCAGCAAGCCCAGCACACCGAAGAAGAGGCCCAGGTCATACGGATGCGCCTCGCCCCGCGTGACCAGCGTCGGCGGCACCCAGCTCCGCCGCAGCACCAGGATGCACAGCGTCGCAAAGAGCGTCAGCCCGATCAGCCCCTGCACCGCGGCGACGTGCACCGCCGAGCCGTGCGCATGGTCGAGCACGCGCTGGGTGGCCGGGTCGATGCCCCGCTCGGTCTGGCGTTCGTTGACCCAGGCCCGGTAGCCGCCGGTGCCGACGCCGGTGACCGGCTCGGCCTTGACCGCCTCCCACGCCCAGTACCACATGATGATCCGCCCGCCGGTGCTCGAGTAGTAGTCTTCGCTCTCGAAGGCGTCGCGGACCTCTTTCCAGCCGTCGCTGATCCGCGAGGTGATCGCGTCGCCGATCGTAAACCATGCCGTCGCGGCGACCACGGCCGCCACGCCCGCGGCGATCAGCACCTGCCGCACGCCGATCGACCGGCGGTGCGTGATGACCGCGACCAGCCCGAGCGTGCCCAGGAGCGCCATCGCCGCCAGCCACGCGCCGCGCGTGCCGGTCGCGATCAGCGCGACACCGGTCACGAGCGTCAGGGCCCGGGCGATCCAGGCGACCCGGCCGCGGCCCAGCACCGCCGCTGCCGCGTGCAGCCCGAAGACTCCGCTCAGCAGCGAGCCGGTCACCACGGGCCCGCCCCAGCCCGCGATGCGGTCGGGGAACTGGCCCCAAGTCAGTTCCGGGATGCCGTACCGCTGGCCGATGAGCTGGCCGACCTGCGAGCCGTGGAGGGTGAACATGCCCGCGGCCAGCGCCGCGATCACGGGCAATCGTCGATCCGCGATCGGCCAGATCGCGACAAAGACCCACAGCCACCGCACGCTGCCGATCTCGTCCAGCCCGTGCGACCGGTTGAGCGACCACGACAACGCCAGCAGCGCCCACGCCACAAACGCCAGCAGCGCCAGCACCACCGGCTCGCGGAGCAGCGCCGCGTACAGCCGCCGCGTCTGCCCGAACCGGAGCACGGTCACGAGCATCAGCGGGATCCCGCCGACCTCCAGCGGCGTGATGCCCAGGCCGTAGGAGAAACCGAAGAGCATCGCCGCGATCAGGTGGGCCGCGTGCCACCGCGGGTGCTCCCGGGCGATGCGGTCGCGGGCGTCGTCGATCGCAGCGAACGGGCCTGTGGGTGGGGTCATGAGCTCGGCCATGGTGCGACCAGCCTAGCCGAGGCCGAACCCGCCGAGACGGGACCGCTCAACCGAACCGGCCGATCCGAATACAATCGTGCAGCGGCGAACCGATCGCTCGGTCCGTGCGTCGAATGGTGGTGGGTCCGCGCCGCTCGTTGAGTCCGCGGGCCGGGAGGCCGAGCCATGGAACCGATCCGCACGCTGATCCGCCGGGCCTGGTGGCGGGTGTTCGCCTCACGGTCGCTCGCGGCGGGGACCGCCGGGCTGACGATCGCCCTGGCGGCCCTGCTGCTCTGGCGGCTGCTCTCGACCCTGATGGTCTCGCCGGCGACTCTTGCCGGCTGGTGGCTGGCATATGGCGTCGCGGCGGTGCTCGGCGTCCTGGGCGGGCTGTCCTGGGCGGCCTGGCGTGTGCAGCGGGGGGCAGCGATGGCCCGGCTGGTCGATGACCGGGCGGGTCTGCGCGAATCGCTCTCGACCGCGCTGTGCGTCGAAGATCAGCCCGACGCCTGGTCCCGGGCCGCGGTCGAGCAGGCCGGGCGGACCGCGGCCGGGGTGGATCTCACGCAGGCGCTGCCGATCGAGCCGCCGCGGCACTGGGCGGCTCCCGTGGCGGCGGTGATCGTTGCCGCCGGCGCGATCCTGCTGCCGGCGCCCGATGTCGCGGGATGGCTGAGCGCGGCGGACGGGTCCGACACGGTCGCCGACGCCGACGAGGCCACCGAGGTCCGGGCCGAGGTTGATCAGGCCCGCGCCGATCTGGAAGCCCTGGCCGATCGCGTCGGGCTCGATGTCGAGTTTGGCGACGACGAGACCGGCGACCCGCTGGCCGCGCCCGAAGAGATGACCGCCGAGCGCATCCGATCCGCGGCCGTCAAAGAGCTCACCAACCTGACCGACCAGCTCAACCAGCAGATGGACGCGCCCGAGCAGCAGACCCGCGAGGCGCTCGAACGCTCGCTCCGGCGCCTCCGCCAGCCCGGGCCCGGCCCGGCCGAGGAGATGGCCCGCGCCATGGCCCGCGGCGAGTTCGGCAAGGCCCAAGACGCCCTCAGCCAGCTCCGCCAGCAGCTCCGGAGCGGCGAGATGAGCGAGGAGCAACGCGAGCAGCTCGAGAACCAGCTCGGCAACCTCTCCCAGCAGCTCGAGCAGATCGCCCAGCAGCAGCAGGCGGCCGAACGCGCGCTCGAACAGGCGGGCATGTCCGCCGAGCAGGCCCGGCAGCTCGCCCAGGCGGCCTCGACCGACCCGCAGGCGCTGCAGGAAGCCATCGATCAGATGCAGAATCTGTCCGAGGCGCAGAAGCAGCAGCTCATGCAGCAGGCGATGGCCGCCGCTCAGGCCGCCCAGCAGAGCGGCCAGATGGCCCAGGCGATGGCGCAGATGGCCCAGGGCATGAGCCAGAGCGGCGACCCGTCGCAGATGCAGGCCGGTGCCGATGCGCTCAGCGGCCAGCTCTCGCAGATGGAGATGCTCTCGGGCGACATGGCCGCGATGCAGGCGATGATGAACCAGGCCCAGCAGACCGCCTTCCAGCTCGGCCAAGGCATGGGCCAAGGGGCGGGCATGGGCGAGATGCAGGGCTTCGGCCAGGGCGAGGGCACCGGCCAATGGTCCGCCGGCGACACCAGCCGCCAGGGCCAGGGCTCCGGCGGTGCGGGCCAGGGCCACGGCGCCAGCCCCGAGGGCCGCGAGACCAGCTTCCGGACGACCGCCGCCCGCTCGGCGGTCCGCACGACCGACGGCCCGATCATCGGCTCCCGGCTGGTCTACGAGGGCCAGGTCCGGGGCGAGTCGTCGGCCGAGTTCTCGGCCGCCGCCCAGGCCGCGTCGAGCGAGGCGGCCGACGCCGTCGAATCGATGCGGGTCCCGCGGGCGTATGAAGCGGCCGTGATGCGATATTTTGGTGCGCTCGAGCGGCGCGCCGACAATGCAGAGGGCGGCAACGAAGCCGCGCCACCACCCCAGCAGCAGGCCGGCGACGAGTAGGCCGCGGCGCGGAGCGCCGCATCGCCCGGCCCCACCCCGTTTGGCCCCGCGGAGCGATGCCGTGCGATCGATTGCAGCCTTCACCGTCCTTGCGTTCCTGAGCCTCTTCCTGGCCGCCTGCGGCGGCGGGGCGGACGAGCCGGCGCCCACCACCGACAACACAAACGGCACCGACTCATCCGGCCCGCAGCGGCAGGTCGTGGTCTACACCAGCGCCGACGACTACGTCGCCCGCACGGTCGTTGATGCGTTCGAAGTCCGCACCGGCATCGAGGTGCTGCTCGTCGGCGATACCGAGGCGACCAAGACCGTCGGCCTCTACCGCCGGCTGCTCGACGAGCAGGGCGCGCCGCGGGCGGATGTCTGGTGGTCGAGCGAGCCGTTCTATTCGGTGCGGCTGGCCGAAGCCGGGGTGCTCGAACCGTTCACCGCCGAGCAGGCCGAGGCCGACTTCGGCGGGGCCTGGCCCTTCACCGCCCGGGCGAGCGACGAGACCTGGTACGGCTTCGGCCGGCGGGCCCGCGTGATCGCGTACGACACCCGCAAGCTCGAACCGGACGCGGTGCCCACAACGCTCTTCGAGCTCGCCGAGCCCGCTTGGGAGCGGAAGGTCGGCATCGCCCGGCCCGAGTTCGGCACGACCGTGGGACACCTTGCGGCATTGGTTCACCTCTGGGGCCCGGAGCCCACGCGGTCGTGGCTGATGGCGATGGAGGCCAACGGGCTGCGGATGTACGACTCGAACTCGGCCGTCGTCCGCGCGATCGTCGACGGCGAGATCGAGATCGGCCTGACCGATACCGACGATGTTTGGGTCGGCCAGGCGGCCGGCTGGCCGGTCGGGCTGGTGTACGAGAGCTCGCAGGTCGAGTCCGGCTTCGGCGCGACGCCCGAGACGGTTGCGCCGCTGATGCCCTTCGGCCCGCTGACAATCCCGAACACGGTCGGCCGCGTCCGCGGCGGGCCGAACCCGGGCGAGGCCGCCGAGTTTCTTGAGTTCATTCTGAGCGCCGAGGGCGAGCGGCTGCTGATGGGCAGCGATTCGCGGAACGTGCCCGTGCGGCTCGACCTTGCCGCAGAGCTGTTCGCCGAGCACCCGGCCGCGGAGATCCCCGAGCCGGCCGAGCCGGATCTGGAAGCCGTCGCCCGCTCGATCGACGACGCGGTCAGCATCGCCAAGGACGTGCTGGGCATCTGAGGCCTAGGCGGTGCAACCGCGGGCGTGCGTTCGCCATAGAGTTGCGGAATGTCCACAGCAACCAACACCGCGACCAACGCCATGTCGATCCGCCAGCGCATCGCCGAAGCCGTTCCGGAGCTGATCACGCTCCGACGCGAGCTGCACGCGCACCCGGAGATGAGCTTCGAGGAGTTCCGCACCAGCGAGCGGATCCAGAAAGAACTGACCCGGCTCGGCATCGCGTTCAAGGCCGGGCTCGCCGGCGGGACCGGCGTGGTCGCGCACCTGCCCGCCAGCGATGGCTCGACCGAAGGCTGCATCGCGCTGCGGGCGGATATCGACGCCCTGCCGATCACCGAAGCCACCGGCACGCCCTACACCAGCACCAACCCGGGCGTGATGCACGCCTGCGGCCACGACGGGCACACCGCGATGCTCCTGGGCGCCGCGCGCGTGCTCGGCCAGACCGAGCATCGGCCCAGGCCGATCACGTTCGTCTTCCAGCCCGGCGAAGAGAACGGCGGCGGCGGCGAGAAGATGTGCACTGATGGCGCTCTTCTGGGTGATGCCGGCGGCGGCATCGGCGAACCCGTCACCCGCATCTTCGGTCAGCACGCCTGGCCCTCGCAGGACCTGGGCACGATCACGACCAAGTCCGGCCCGCTGCTCGCCTCGACCGATGAGTTTCTGATCACGGTTCGAGGGCAAGGCGGGCACGCGGCCTGGCCGCAGACCTGCAAGGACCCGGTTGTCGCCGCGGCCGCGGTCGTGATGAGCCTGCAGACGGCGGTCAGCCGCGCGATCGGCCCGCTCGACGCCGGCGTCTGCACCATCGGCCGGATCGAGGGCGGCACGGTCGACAACATCATCCCCGACGCCGTCGAGCTCGAGGGCACCACCCGCGCCCTGCTGCCCGAGGTCCGCGCCACGCTTGAGACCACCGTCAAGCGTATCGCCACAAGCGTTGCCGAGGCCCACGGCTGCACGGCCGATATCCATTGGATCGACGGCTACCCGGTCACGCGCAACGACGAAGCCCTGACCGCCGAGGCGATGCGAACTCTCTCAGGCGCATTCGGCGAAGACCGCATCGCCGAGGTCGAGCGGCCCGTTATGGGCGGCGAGGACTTCAGCTACTACGGCCGGCACGTGCCCGCCTGCTTTTTCTTCCTGGGGACGAAGCCGAAGGGCGCGGCCGAGCCGCTGGCGCTGCACACGCCGACGTTTGATTTCAATGATGATGCGATCGCGATGGGCGTGGAAGCGCTCTGCACGCTCGCGCTCTGATCGCTGATTACCCGCCCTCCAGCTGCAGAACAACGGCGAAGCGTTCGGCCTGCCGCGCGTCGAGCGTGTCGTTCTCCATCCATGATCGGAGCCAGGCGCGGGCCGTGGTCTTTCTGTTGGCATCGTCGGGGTCACGCTGGAACGCTTCCAGCACCGCGTCGAACAGCGTGTCGGGCATCCGATCGCTGAGTGTCGAGACGAGCAGGAGCCGCTCGAGCCCGTCTTCCGATTCGCGGAGTTCGATGGCGGCATCGATCAGTCGCTGCGGGTTGGGGTGTTCCGAGCCACGCTCGGCCAGTGCGAAAGCGGTGTTCCACGCCTGCTCCTGCCGCGCGTCTTCAGCACGCAGCAACGGCAGCACGCGGTCGGACACTCGCTCGGAATAGGCCGGGTCCAAGTTGGAAGCCGCGTGCAGGGCGAGCACCGCGATGCGCTCGTCGGGGTGGTCGATATCCCGGATCACACGCTCGGCAAACGCGTCATCGTCGCCATAGAGCCCGTCGTATTCGGCGATCTCCGGCGGCAGAGGCTGCTCAAGCCAGCCGTCGTGTGCAAGCCGCCACAGCGCCTGAGTACGCTCGGTCGGCAGAAACTGCCAGCCGATCACGCCCGCAGCCGCCGCTCGCCTCGCCGGATCCGGATCGGCGAGCGCACCCAGCAGCACGGCGTGCCCCGGCAAGAAGCCATGTTCTGACTTCTGCGCGCCGACCGACGAGTAGAGGCTGGTGGCCGCCGCGATCGCTCGGTCTTTGACTGAACCGTTCTCGTGCCGCAGGCCGCGGACGATGCCGTCGATCGTGCCTTGGCGGTCGATATGCGTGGCTGCGACGCGGTCGGGGTATCTCGGCCGCTCGTTGACCACGAACCCGCGGTACATCGTGCCGCCGTTGGGGTCTTCGGAATCGAGGATCCACCACAGCGCGGAGTCGATCTGCTCGGGCGTCGCGTCCGGATCGTTGGCGGTTTCAATCGCGCGCTTGATCAGCAGTCGACGCACCCAGTCCGCGGTCTCGGGCCGGCCGATGCGATCGGTCAGCTCCGAGCCGAAGCGGCCGTTGATCGACGGCGGGCTCTCATAGTCGGGGAACCGCCATGCCATATACCACGTCGGCGTGATGACCACCGCCCCGTGCTCGCGCAGCAGCGGGACTCTGTAGACGAACCAGGCCGATCCGATGACGGCCACGCCGGCCGCCGCCCAGCCCAGACGCCGGCGGGTCAGGTACAGCCGGCCCTCGTGCTTTGCCGTCCGTCCGCACTCGGGGCAGAGCCTGCCCTGCACCTCGCCGAGGTCGTACCAGCACTTCGGGCATCGCCGCCGCCCGCGGCTGCGGTCCCAGTAGAGCGCCCATAGCACAAGCACACCGCCGACACCAACCGTTAGCCACGCGTCCCAGGCAAACGCACCCATGTCCGTATGATATCAGATCGCAGCCGGATCTAGAACGGCAGCTGCAGCGTGACCGACCCGCCGTGGGCCTCGTAGTCGTCGCCGAAGTCGCCCTCGTAGCCGATGACGAAGTTGAACCCGTTGCTCGCCCGCAGGCCGAGTCCTGCGAGCGCGGTGGCGTAGTTATCGATCGCGGCGTCTTCGACGAAGTCGGTCCAGATCCCGCCGCCGTAGATGTAGAAATTGTCGCTGACGCTGTATTGCAGCTTGCCGCCGAGCTTGAGGATCTGCTGGTCGACGGAGGGGTCGATCGAGAAGTCGTCGGCCTCGAGCGTGATCGACTGGTGGAAGGTGTACTGCTGGCTAGTCACGAGCGAGACCGGGCCGTAGTCGAAGGCGATCACGTTGTTCAGCCCGAGGTTGTAGAGCAGGCCCGCGGATGCCAGGTCGTAGCTGAACAGGGCGTCGACCCCGCCGAAGGGCGTGACCTGCCACTTGACGCCGACCGTTTCGTGCTTGTCGGGGATGAGCAGCCTGATCGGCAGGCCCAGGACGAGCCCGGCGTTGTAGACATCGCCGTCGCCAACGGAGTGGAAGGCGAGCGGGATGCCGATGACGGCCGAGACCCGGCTGTGGAACCGGATCTCTCCGGAGAGGTTCAGGTCGAAGGCGGGCCCCTCGAAGCCGTCGGCATCGACGGATTGCCCGCGGAAGTCGGCGCGGACGCGCGCGAAGCCGTAGCGACGCTCGGCGGCGCCCTGGGTCGCCGAGAACAGGCTCGGCGAGGCGCCGTCGTCGATCTCGTCGAAGCCCGGGTCGAAGCCCGGGTCGAAGCCAGAATCGAACGCGGGCTCGTCGCCGAGCGGCTCGTTCTGGCCGTTGGTTGGGTTTGTCCGGTCGCTGTGGATCCGCCAGAGCTCGCGGTCGGTGGGGGTGACGTCGCTGAACAGGCCGAACCGCATAAAGCTGGACCGGGCGGTACGGGCTGTGCTGGCCAGCGGGTTGCCGTCGGTCGCGGCGACGAGTGATTGCTCGGCGATCGCCGCGAGGAACTGCTCGACGGCGTCCTCGATCCCGTCCTCGCCGTCGCCGAGGAAGAAGTCCTCGAGCTGGTCGCCGATCTCGCCGTCGGCCGAGTCGAAGGTGATCGGCCCGCCGCTGAACCCGAGCAGGTTGTTGATCACGAGCAGATCGCCCCCGGTGCTGCCGCCCGCAGGGTCGAAGCTGATATCGATCGCCGACTCGACACCGCCGTAATCGAGCGTCGCGTCGAAGGCGAGGCCGTCGAAGCTCTCGAACTCGCCGGTGGTGTCGCCGAGGTCGTTGACCAGGTCTGGCAGGCTGCTGCCGCCGACAAAGATCTGGTTGCCGGGGTTCCCCTGCTCGGTCACGACGATCTGGAACAGCTCGTCGGACTGGGCGGCGGCGGGCAGGGCGAGCACGAGCGAGGTCGCGGCGATCAGCGGGCGGCGCATGGTCGGTTCTCCGGGGTCGGTCCTGGTGCTATCGGGTGATCGGCCCTTCCGCTGGAACGCGCTCAGCATCGGCGCGAAACGTCGGCGGACTACGATCCGCTGTGACCGATCCCGGCGAGCCGCAAGACGCCCGCCTCGCCCGCCTGCTCAAGCAGGCCCGCGGGCTGCCCCCGGTCCCCGGCGTGTATCTGATGAAGGACGCCGCGGGCGCGGTCGTCTACGTCGGCAAGGCCAAGAAGCTGCCCGACCGCGTCAGCAGCTACTTCGTGCCCTCGGCCGACCTCGGTCCCAAGAAGCAGCCGATGCTCGGCGTCGTCGACCACTTCGACACCATCGAGTGCGAGGGCGAGTGGGAGGCCCTGCTCACCGAGAACCGGCTGATCAAGGACCTCAAGCCCAAGTACAACGTGCGGCTGATCGATGACAAGAGCTTCCCGTACCTGGTCGTCACTCAAAAGGAAGATTACCCGCGCGTGTTCGTCACGCGAAACCCGTCGGGTGTCGACCCGAAGACCGGGGCCGTGGCGCCCGAGATGAAGGGCGCCAAGATCTTTGGCCCGTTTACCAACGCGGGGGCGCTGCGCGAGGCGGTCCAGATCCTGCAGCGGGTCTTCAAGTTCCGCACCTGCAAGCTCGACATCGACGCGGGCGACCCGAAGAACAAGTATTTTCGGCCGTGCCTGCTGCACTCGATCGGCCAGTGCACCGCGCCGTGCGCCGACAAGATCGTCCCCGTGATGTACCGCCGGGACATCGACCGCTTCACGCGGTTCCTCGGCTCGAAGCGGTCGGCGATGATCCGCGAGATGAAGCAGGAGATGGCCGCCGCCAGCGCCGAGCTGAAGTTCGAAACCGCCGCCACGCTCCGCGACCAGATCAAAGCGATCGAGCGGCTCGACGAGCGGGCCAGCGCCGGCGACGGCTGGCAGCCCGAGACCGAGATCGGCTACATCGACCCCCAGCGCGGCGTCAAGAGCCTGCAGAAAACGCTCGGGCTCGCCGAGCCGATCCGGAGCATCGAGGGCTTCGACATCGCCCACCTCATGGGCAACGAGACCGTCGGCAGCAAGGTCTGCTTCGTCGACGGCAAGCCGTTCAAAGACGAGTACCGGCGCTACAAGGTCGGCAGCGTCAACAACGACGACTACCGAGCGCTGCAAGAGGTCGTCAGCCGCCGCTACCGCGACGCGGGGCAGGGCCAGGAGCTCTACCCGGATGTCATCCTGATCGACGGCGGGCTGGGCCAGCTGCACGCGGCCGAGGCCGTCTTCGACGAGCTCGAGGTCAAACCGCCGATGGTCGTGAGCCTGGCCAAGAAAGAAGAGCTGGTCTACGTGCAGCGCGAGAGCGAACCGATCAAGCTCGGGCGAGAGAATCTGGGCCTGAAGCTGCTGCAGCAGGTCCGCGACGAGGCCCACCGCTTCGCGCAGGCATACCACCACGTGCTGCGGCGGAAGAAGACGCTGGAGGGGTGAGCCTCGCTACGCCGCCTAGGGCTCGATGTGCAGGAAGAACGCGGTGTAGCCGCGCTCGTCTTTCTTGATGACCACCGGCTCGGTGACCGTGGTGCGACGCGAGCGGAAGCCCCGCCGGCCGTAGCCGAACGAATCGATATACACAGTCCGGTCGACGATTGCTTCGGCCTTGCCCAGGTACCGGTCGGACCAGGCGACGTGGTTGGCGCCGACCTCGCGGGCGAACGCGGCCAGCGAGCCGTCCCAGGGCCGGATCCGGTTGGTCGTGCGAAACGAGCTGACGCCGAGCACCCGCGTCGCCGCCGGGTCGGCCGCGATCTGCAGGCTGGTCAGCAGCTCGGCACGGGCCTCGATCTTCTCCTCGTCGGACCACTCCGAGGGGTGCACATCGCTGGCCGCCACCCGCGCGTTCGAGTCCTCGATCGCCCGGTCCATCCGCTCCCACGGCACCTCGCGGACCACAACCGCCGCCGTCCCTGGCAGCGGCGGGGCGCCGACCACCGGGCGGTAGCTGTCTTCCCAGACCGTCCGGCAGCCGGTCAGCGCGGCCGACGCACCCAGCAGCGCGAGGAAGAACACGATCGGGATCGGGCGGTGTAGGCGGGTCATATCAGAAGTCTATCGGCGCGGCGGCCTAGCTCTCTTCGAGCGCCCGGCGGTACCTATTCATCATCTTTTGCCGCGTGATCAGCCCGATCGGCCGGGGGTTCGGCCCGTCGGTCACCAAACACAGGCTCGACAGGTCCGAATCAGCGAATTTATCGACCACCGTGTCCAGAGCCTCGTCGGGCACCAGCGTCGGCAGATCCGTCCGCAGCAGCTCGGCGACCAGCAGCAGCGGGATGGCCTCGCGGTCGATCAGAGCCGTCCGCATGTCGCGACCCGTGACCATGCCCAGGTACCGGCCCTCGGTATCGGTCACCACGAAGTCCGGCACGTGGTGCACCGCGTGCAGCGAGATGAGCTTCGCCAACGGGTCGGAGGGGTAGACCGCCTCCTCGGGCAGCGGCTCGATCGGCACGCTGGTGACGGGGATCCGCCGGAGGAGCGAGAAGTCGCGCGCCGCGCCGAGCAACACGCCCTCGCGCCGCAGCTTGAACGAGTA
>JBCDEF010000015.1:0-23066 GCA_039179915.1 Planctomycetota bacterium
CGAAGCGTGCTCGGCGAGTTCGACCAAGACGTTGTGGTCGTAGACCCTCGCGATCACGATGTCGCACCACCGCTCGAGGTTCTTCGCGTAATCCTTGACACTCTCGCGGACGCCGATCCGCTGCGAGGCGAGATCGAAATAGACAACGTTTGCCCCGAGCCCACCGAGGCCGAACTCGAAGCTGGCCCGGGTCCGAAGGCTCGGCTTTTCAAACAAAAGCGCCGCACCGACGCCATCGAGCGCGCCGCGGTCTGGCGGCGAAAGCTTGCCGCGGAGCGCATCGCGTGTGATCGCCCCGATCTCGTCGGCGGTCAAGTCCGACACGCCGAGTACGGACCGCGATGAGACGCTGCTGGTATCAAAAGTCTGCATCGTCATCGCTCACGCCCGCCGTGCTGGTGCGCTCCTGAGGACTCGGGGCCTTCGCTTGCGAGGATGCGCGTCGCGTGCCGGTCGTCGCCGCGGAGCAGGGCCTGGGCGTCTCGCCACGACCCGATCACGACCTCGGCCCCGGTCGCATCGGCGAGGCCGGCCGCTGCGCGGACCTTTGCGGCCATACCGCCTCGAATTGTCCCGTGCTCAACCAAGGACTCGATCTCCTCCGAAGCCAGCGACCGCACCGTGTTGCCCTTCGCATCGAGCACCCCAGGAACATCGGTCAGCAGCAGCACACGCTGCGCCCCGATCGCGCGGGCAAGACCGGCCGCGGCGTCGTCCGCGTTGATGTTCAGCAGCCCGCCCGAGCCATCGCTCCCGATCGGGCTGACGACCGGGGTGTACCCGGACCGAACGAGCAGGCGGACCGCCGCGCCGTCGCCGCCGACAACCCGGCCGACCCGGCCGCCTATTCCCGGATCGGGCTCGGCCAGGAGCATGCCCGCGCTGGCCAGGCTCATTCCAACAGCCTGCACCCCCGCCGCGACGAGCACCGCGACGAGCTGCTGGTTGACCTGCCCGGCGAGCACGCCGGCGACAATCGGTATCTGATTCCCTGGGGTCAGACGGATACCGTCGCGACGCTCAACGGCCTCACCGAGCCGCTCCAACAACGCGTCGATCTGTACACCGCCGCCGTGAACGAGCACGGTCTCACCGGCGCGCTCGGCGAGCGCCGACCAGAGCTCGCCGGCACCGGCAGGGTCTGCCAACGGCTTGCCACTGAGCTTCACCAGGGTCGGTCCGCTCTTAGCCACGGCTCGCGCCCGTTGGCAGACCGAGCCGCTCGTCCCACCCCATCGCGGCGTTGCACGCCTGCACTGCCTGACCCGCGGCGCCCTTTGTCAGATTGTCGATGCACGACACGACGATCAGATGCCGGTCACGCTCGCTGACGGCCAATCCAATATCGACAAAATTCGTCCTCTCCACCCCCGCGACGCTCGGCCATACCCCTTCTGGCAGGAGCCTCACGAAAGGTTCGTCCCCAAATGCGGCATGCAGGCAACTGTGGATGTCTCTTGCGGTCGTCCCGGGCATGAGCTCGGCGTGGATCGTCGAACAGATCCCGCGTGCGTACGGACCGAGGTGTGGCGTGAAGATCACCCGACCGCCGAGGGCTTGTTCCATCTCCGGCCCGTGGCGATGGGCAAGCACGCCGTAGGGCGACTGCGAGACCTCCGCGAAGACCGTTCTCGGCGACGGCTGCCGGCCTGCCCCGGTCACACCCGATGTCGAATCGACCACCAGCGGCCGGTCCGGGGCGAGCAGGTCGGCCCGCCGCAGCGGCGTTGTCGGCACGATCACCGAGGTCGGGTAGCAGCCAGGGGCGGCGATGAGCCGCGCACCGCGAAGCGAATCGCGACCAAGCTCCGGCAGCCCGTACACCGCCTCGTCGATCAGGGCTGGCGCCGGGTGATGAAAGCCGTAAAACTCGGGGTACAGCGCGGCGTCTTTGAGCCGGAACGCCGCAGAAAGGTCGACGACCCGGATGCCGCTGTCGAGCAGGCCCGGGGCCAGCATCGCGCTGGCCTCGTGCGGCGTCGCGAGGAAGACCGTCTCGATCCCGTCACCGGCGATGGCGGCGACGCTCGCGGTCTTCGCCGTCAGCCGTGTCGTGCCGCGGAGCGATCCGCACAGCTCACCCACGGCGCGGCCGTCGCTGGCATCGGAGCCATAGACACCCGCGAGCTCGAGGTGCGGGTGCGCAAGCAGCAAGGCGGCCAACTCTTGTCCCGTGTAACCCGCGATGCCCACGATCCCGGCCCGCATCATGACGCCGCCGCCCGAGACCGACCGTTCGTCCGAAGGCCGGCCGCCGCTGACAACCGGTTGGCAAGCGTGCCCGGATCCGAACCGGGCCGGAGCGCGAGGAAGACCGTGTCGTCGCCCGCGACCGTGCCGACCACACCAGCGGGCGGCACACGGTCAAAGTGGAGCGCCACAATGCCGGCGGAGCCAGGCGTGGTCCGGACAACCAGCAAGCCCGCGGCGACCGAGACCTGCACGACGTGCTGCCGCAGCACCCCCGCCTCCAATGCTCCCGGATGATCACGGTGCGTTGCCGAGTCCGATCGGGCCTCCGGCAGCCTGTACCCGTCGCGCGCTTTCACAACGCCGAGCTCGCGGAGATCGCGCGACAGCGTCGCCTGCGTCGCCTCGATCCCCCGGCGGCGGAGCGCCTCGCCCAGCGCGGCGTGGCTCTGGACCGGACCGGCGGCCAGCTGGTCAAGAATGGCGTGATGGCGGCGTTGGCGGCTCACGCAAAAATATACACTACATGAATAGATATGTCAATCGGACCACGCACAAAGCCGCATCACGTCAAGGGCGATATTGTTCTACACCAGCGGATGGGCATATCCGCAGGAAAGGACCCGCTGTGCCGCTTGCTCGACTCGCCCGTTGGTCCGATCTCACCCCGAACACGCCGATCGCGGCGCTCGTGGCCAATGTCGACCTGGTTGTGACTCGGTATGAGATCGCCGGCGACGAAGGCGTCAGCGTGCTCTACGGCCGGTGCCTGCACCGCGGCGCGATGATGGCCGACGGGCACATCGAGGGGCACAACCTGATCTGCGGCGTCCACGGCTGGGACTACCGCGTCGATACCGGCGTGAGCGAGTACAACAACGCCGAGGTGCTGCACAAGTTCGACGCTCGCATCGAGACGATCGACGGCGAGGACTGGGTCGTCGTCGAGTCGGACGAGGTCGCCGCCTGGCACGCAAAGAACCCCCAGCCCTACGACCGCGAGGCGTACCTCGGGCAGTACCAGGACCACACCGGCGCCGCCGAGGAGCCGCACAACGGGCTGATCCAGCACCTCGCCAGGCACGGGCTCTCCAAGCACGGGCACCACGGCCCGAGCGACGCGATGGGTGTGCCCCGCGACCAGCTCCCGACCTGGGACGACCTGCAGTTCGTGACCGCGCAGCTCGCGACCAAGCCGCTGCTGGACGACCACCCTGTCGAGACCAGGGTGACGATCGGGCCCAACGCCCGCAAGCCGCTGGAGCTGGAGATCCCGCTGCTGGTCAGCGATATGTCGTTCGGCGCGTTGTCGCTCGAGGCCAAGGTCGCGCTGTCGATGGGCGCCGAGATGGCCGGCACGGGCATCTGCTCGGGCGAGGGCGGCATGCTCCCCGAAGAGCGCGAGGCCAACAGCCGCTATTTTTACGAGCTGGCCTCGGCTCGCTTCGGCTACTCGCTCGGGAAGGCCGCGGGCTGCGCCGCGTTCCACTTCAAGGGCGGCCAGGGCGCGAAAACCGGCACGGGCGGCCACCTGCCCGGCGAGAAGGTCGACCTGACCATCGCGCGGGTCCGCGGGATCGAACCGGGCCAGACCGCCGTCAGCCCAGCGACGTTCCCCGATCTGCACATCCCCGCCGACTTCCGCACGCTCGCCGACGAGGTACGCGACGCCAGCGGCGGCATCCCGATCGGGTTCAAGCTCAGTGCGCAGCACATCGAGGACGACATCGATTTTGCTCTTGAAGCCTCGGCGGACTACATCATCCTCGACGGCCGCGGCGGCGGGACCGGCTCCGCGCCGCTGCTGTTCCGAGACAACATTTCTGTGCCCACTATCCCAGCGCTCGCCCGCGCTCGGGCCCACCTCGATCGGGTCAGCCCGGCCACCACGCTGATCATCACCGGCGGCCTGCGCACGCCCGCGGACTTCGCGAAAGCCCTGGCGCTCGGCGCCGATGCGATCGCGGTCTCCAACGCGGCGATCCAGGCGATCGGCTGCCTCGGCATGCGGGCGTGCCACAGCAACAACTGTCCGGTGGGGATCGCGACGCAGAAAGACCATCTCCGCGCCCGGCTGATCATGAACGAATCCGCCTCGCGGCTGGCGAAGTTCTTCGCCGCGTCCGTCGAGCTGATGCAGGTGATGGCCCGGGCCTGCGGCCACGACACACTCTCGGGCTTCGCCGCCCGGGACCTGACCGCCTGGAAGCGGGACGTCGCCGATCTGGCCGGCGTCCGATACGGGGGTGCCTCGCGATGAGCACCGTCCCGGGCGTGATCCAGGAACTCGTGGCGCCGGCTGTCATGATCCCGGCTTCCGCGTTGCTGCTGCTGTCGTCGACAGCGCGGATGAACGTCGTGCTCGCCCGGATCCGGACGTTCCATCGCGAGCAGCTCGATGTCTGGTGCCAGGACCCGGCGGCGGGCTCGAAGCAGGAAGCCGTGCGCGAAACCAGGCTCGAGGGCCTCGAGCACCAGGTGCACCGATTGCTGATCCGCGCCAGGCTGCTCCGGGCAACGATGCTGATCCTGTTCACAGCCATCACCTGTTTTTTGATCGCCATGCTCCTGCTGGGGGCCCAGCACCTCGTGGAAGAGCCGGCCCCGCTGTACCGCGGCTCGGTCTACATGCTTTCTGCCGGGGTTGTGCTGATGCTGACCGCGATGGTCACGAGCATCGCCGAGGTCGGCGCCATCCTGCACACGCTCCGCTACGAGCACCGGCGTGTTGAATATCTGCTGGGACACGACCCGGAATCGATGATCGTGCCACCGAGAACCAGCGACGCCGGCGAGGGCGTCGGCCTTTAGACAGCGAGGATCGTTTTGACGGAACTGACGAGCCGGGAGATCATCGAGGGGGTGCAGTGGTGGGAACTGGCCGGCCACCACGACGAGCGAGGGCTTCTCGAGACCTGGCGTGAGTTGCACCACGCCGTGCAGCTTGTCGCCGAGCTCGGCAAGGGCTGGGCGCGGGCCGAAGCCGATGACAGCCACTCCACCTTGGTTTGGATCCCGAACGCCGAGCGGCTCCAGGACCAGTTTTTTGCCAGCCGGCTCGCCGAGGGCGGCCGGCCGGCGCGTGCGCTGCTCAGGCCGTGGGATATGAAGCTGTTCCTGATCGACGCGGCGGGCTCGCCGATCGACTCGGTCGAGCTGGAGGGCACCACGTTCGAGCGGGCGCTCGGCTGGGTGCGGTCGGTTGCCGAGGGGGCGATCGGCCCGGCCGTGCAGGACGCCGAGCCCGCCCCGGACCTGCCCGACCACCCGGTGGCATCGGGGTCGGCCTTCGGCGAGCCCAACCAGCTCGCGATCGCCGAGTTGATCCGGTTCTACAGCAACGCGGACGCGGTGCTCGGCCGGGTGCACGAACTGCTGGACACCGAGAGCGAGCCGGTGACCTGGCCGCACCACTTCGATCTGGCCGTGCTCAAAATCGTCTCGCGGGACGCGTCCGGCGAGATGGAGCACACGATCGGCTTCGGTCTGACACCGCCCGACAGCGTGTCGGCCGAGGGGTACTGGTACGTCTCGCCGTGGTCGCGGACGCCGGGCGGCGGTGCGGCGTGGCCCGACCTGCCCGTCGGCCGGTGGGAGCCACGGGGCGACGCGGCGCCCATGGCGGTGCTCCCCGCGAGCGAGGTATCCTCGACCGAGGACCCCGCCGAGCAACACGAGCGTGTCGCGGCATTCATCGCCGACGCCTACAACGCGTGCCGGAGGGCGATCGACGATGGCTGAAACAAAACGCGTGACACTGACCTGGCACAAGGTGGCCGAGCCCGATGAGCTCCCCGAGGGCCGCGTGACGACCGTGACCGTGCCCAAGGGCGACGGCGTGCAGCAGGTCTGCCTGACCCGGTACAACGAGACCTACGGCGCGCTCGACAACGCCTGCCCGCACCAAGGCGGCCCGCTGGGCGAGGGCTCGATCGAGAAAGCCGCCGACGGGTCCTGCCTGCTGCGCTGCCCCTGGCACGGATGGGACTTCGACCCGCTGACCGGCAAGCCGCCGGGAGGATTCGACGACGGCGTGCCGACCTACCCGGTCGAGTCACGTGACGACGGGGTCTACATCGGCATCGAGTCCGAGCCGGACCACGAGCGGACCGTGACCGATGTCATGGCCGAGACCATGACCGCCTGGGGTGTGACACACGTCTTCGGCATGGTCGGCCACTCGAACCTGGGGCTCGCCGACGCGATCCGGCGCGAGTGCGAGCGGGGCTCGCTCGGCTACGTCGGCATCCGGCACGAGGGCGCCGCCGCGTTCGCCGCCAGCGCGTTCGGGAAGCTGACCGGTCGGCCGGCGGCCTGCCTGACCATCGCCGGCCCGGGCGCGACCAACCTGCTGACCGGCTGCTGGGATGCCAAAGTCGACCGCGCGCCGATGCTCGCGCTGACCGGCCAGGTGAACCAGCAGGTCTTCGGCCCCGGCGCGTTTCAGGAGCTTCCGCTGAAGGACGCGTTCAACGCCGTGGCGACCTTCAGCCACCTCTGCCTGCCGGGGTCCGACCACGGCGAGCTGATGGGTTTGGCGATCCGGTCCTCGATCCTCAACCGGGATGTGTCGCACATCATCTTCCCCGACGATGTGCAGACCGTACCCGCGGCCGGCGACGCCGGGCCGAGCTCACCCGAGGGCCGCATCGCGTCGGCAATGGTCCGCGCACCGACCGAAGAGCTCGACCGGGCCGTCGGCATGCTGCGGGACGCGAAGCGGCCGGCGATCATCCTGGGCCACGGCTCACGGTTCGAGACCGACGCCGTGATCGAGCTGGCCGAAACGCTCGGCTGCCCGGTCATGACCACGTTCAAGGGCAAAGGCCTGATCGGCGATCACGGCGCGACGACGCCAGCCGGCACCGGCGGGCACGAGCTGGGCTGCGGCGTGCTGGGCCGGTCGGGCACACCGATCGCCTCGTGGTTCATGAACGAGTGCGACCTGCTGCTGGTCTTCGGGGCCAGCTTCTCGAACCACACGGGCATCACGCCCAAGAAGCCGACGATCCAGGTCGACAACGACCGCGCCCAGCTCGCGAGGTTCCACGCGATCGATTGCCCGCTGTTCGGCGAGATCGGCGAGACGGCGCGGGCGCTGCTCGACGCCGTGAAGGACAGCCACTCGAGCCCCGATCATCGCCCCGAGATCGCCGAGCGCTGGGCGATCTGGCGCCGCGAAAAAGCAAGCCGGCTGGGCGATGACCGGGGGCAGGGTGTCAGCTCGGTCGCGGTGTTCGAGGCGATGAACCGGATGATCCCGGAAGACGCGATCATCGCGGTCGATGTCGGCAACAACACCTATAGCTTCGGGCGGTACTTCGAGGCCAGCGGTCGGCAGGCGGTGCTGATGTCGGGCTACCTCGGCTCGATCGGGTTCGGCTATCCCGCCGCGATGGGCGCCTGGGCCGCAAGCAAGGCCCACACGCACTCGGACGATCCGTTCTGGAAGCGGTTCGCCGACCGGCCGATCGTCTGCGTCACGGGCGACGGCGGGTTCGGGCAGTACGCCTGGGAGGTGAACACGGCCGTCCTGCACGGCATGAACATCACCCACGTGCTGCTGAACAACGGCGAGCTGGGCAAGATCAGCAAGGAACAGCGTGCGGGGCAGTGGGACGTGTGGCAGACATCGCTGAGCAACCCGAACATCGCCGACTACGTGACAAGCTGCGGCGGCCGCGGGTTCCGCGTCGACTCCGCTGCAGGGCTGGACGCCGCACTGGCGGAGGCCCTGGCGTACGAGGGCCCCTCGACGCTCGATGTGGTCAGCGATCCGGAGCTGATCTGATGAAGCGATGGGCGCTCGCTGCGGTGATGACGGCCGGTCTAGCGGGATGCATCTCGTCGCCGCCCTCGGCCGATCTGGCGGCGATCTATGACACGCCGGCGCAGGCGATCGGCGACGCACGGAACCCGGTGGTCGTGATCCCCGGGATCCTGGGCTCGAAGCTCGAGGCACCCGACGGCACCAAGGTCTGGGGGTCGTTCACGTTCGGCGCGGCCGACGCCGACACGCCGGAGGGCGCAAGGCTCGTCGCGCTCCCGATGCAGCTCGGCACGCCGCTGAGCGAGCTGCGGGACGCGAACCGTGAGACGGGCGTGCTCGATGTGGTCGTGGCGGATGTCGGGCTGTTCCGCGGGCTGGAGATCGGGGCCTACGTTGACATCCTGCGGACGCTCGCCGCCGGTCAGTACCGGGACGAGGATCTGGGCGAGGTCGGTGTGATCGACTACGGCGGGCTGCACTTTACCTGCTTCCAGCACGGCTACGACTGGCGGCGGGACATCAGCGAATCAGCGATGCTGCTCGGTGCGCGGATCCGCGATGCGCAGGCCGCGGCCCGCGTCGGCCGGGGGCTGCCCGACGATGCGCCGGTGAAGGTCGATGTGGTTGCGCACTCGATGGGCGGCCTGCTGCTGCGGTACTACCTCCGCTACGGCGAGCAGCCGCTGCCCGACGACGGCTCCCTGCCCGAGCTGACCTGGGCCGGAGCCGAGCACGTCGAACAGGCGATCCTGATCGGCACGCCGAACGCCGGCGCAGTCCTCTCGCTCCAGCAGCTCGTCCGGGGCTGGAACCTGCACCCGCTGTTCCCGAACTACCGGTCTTCGGTGCTGGGCACGATGCCGGCGATCTATCAGATCATGCCCAGGACCCGGCACGCGCGGGTGATCACGCAGGCCACGGGCGAGCCCGTGGACCTGTACGCCCCCGAGACCTGGGTGCGGTACGGCTGGGGCCTGGCCGACCCCGATCAGGAAGAGAAGATCGCCGAGCTGCTCCCGGATGTCGATTCGGACGAGGCCCGCCGCGGGATCGCTTTGGATCATCTGGCCAAGTGCCTCGCGAAGGCCGAGCAGTTGCATCGGGCATTGGACCTGCCCGCCGCCCCGCCGGCGGGGCTGCGGCTGAGCCTGTTTACGGGCGATTCGGAGCCGACACCGACCATCTTCGCGGTGCAGGACGACGGGCGGATCCGGGTCATCGAATCAGAGCCCGGCGACGGCACCGTGACACGCCGCAGCGCGCTGATGGACGAGCGGACCGGGCATGTCTTCGTGCCCAAGCTCCAGAGCCCGATCGCGTGGGACCGCGTGCAATTCCTGCTCGGGGAGCACATCGGGCTGACGCGCGAAGGCTCGTTCGCGGACAACCTGCTCTGGCTGCTGCTCGAGGAGCCGCGGGCGTGGAGGGAATCGCCATGAACCCGATCGGGTGGCTGCTGGTCGGCCTGGGCGTTTACGCGGGTCTTGGGTTGGTTGTGGGGCTGGCGTTCGCGGTTTTCGCGGGTCGGCGGCTGGATCACCGGATGCACGACTCGAAGCGGAGCGTTCGGCTCTTGCTGCTGCCGGGGGCCGCGATGCTCTGGCCGCTGGTGCTCGCAAAGCTGATCGCGGGCAGATCGGAGCCCGGATCATGACCCGCCCTCAGCGCCGAGCGCACCTGCTGATCTGGCTCGTCGCCGCGCCCGCGGCGCTGGTGCTCGCGGCGATCGTGCTGCTGCAGCGAGATCCGCCGGCGCGGCCCGTTGCCCAGAACCCCGAGCCCGCCGGCCAGGCCGACGCGACCGAAAGGCTGCCCGGATGAGCACGACCTACCGCTGGGTGCAATGGAACCGTCACAAGAAGATCTACGACGCCGTGCTGGCCGCCTGCATCGCGGTCTCGATCGCGGCGTTCGTTGGTATTGGTTTCGTGCTGCACCCGCCGCCGTCGGACGTCTCGCCGCCGATCCTGCTGATGCGTGCCCTCGGGCTGACCGGGTTCCTCTTGCTGCACCTGATCCTGGCGATCGGCCCGCTCGCCCGGCTCGATGATCGCGTTGCGCCGCTGCTCTACAACCGCCGGCACCTTGGTGTGGCGATGTTCGTCGTGCTGCTGCTGCACGCTGTGGTCGCGATCGGGTTCTACGGCGGATTCGGCCGGGGCGTCTGGCTGGCCAATGTCGTCGCCGGCTCGTACCGGCCCGGGGCCGGCGTGCCGTTCGAGCTGCTCGGGTTTCTCTCGTTGATCATCTTCGCGGTCATGGCGGCGACGAGCCACGATTTCTGGCTGGCGTTTCTCGGCCCACGCGGCTGGAAGCGCCTCCACATGCTCGTCTACCCCGCGTACGGCTTGGCCGCGGCGCATGTCCTGCTCGGGGCGGCCATGGAGCGGGTCAGCCCGGTGCTGGGCGTGCTGACGCTGCTGGGCGGCGCGGCGATCATGCTCGTGCATCTCGCCGCTGGGCTTCGGCAGGCTCGCGTCGATGCGGCATCACGCCGAACAACGGTCGCCGACGGCTGGGTCGATGCTTTGGCAGCCGAAGAAATCCGGCCCGACCGCGCGGCGATCGTTACGCTCCCCGGCGGCGACTCCGTCGCGGTCTTCCGCCACAACGATCGCTTCTCGGCGATCAGCAACGTTTGTACGCACCAGGGCGGACCGCTGGGCGAGGGGCAGATCGTTGATGGCTGCGTCACCTGCCCGTGGCACGGCTACCAGTACCGCGCCGAAGACGGCTGCTCCCCACCGCCGTACACCGAGCGACTGCCGACGTACGACCTCCGCGTCGAAGGCGACCGGATCCACATCCGAGCCGAGGCGAACACGCCGGGCTCACCCGCCGCAGGGGGAACCAGCGCATGAGCACCGATCGCCCGCTGTATGTCGGCTACATGCCCACGCCCAGGCGCCACCTGCTCGCGCTGCGCGCGATCGTGCCCCTGCTCCTGGTTCTCGCGGCAGGCATTGGGATTCTGACGGCTGGGACGATGAACGAGCCGGGTGCTGCGGTCTGGGATACCTCTGCGGTCGCGGAAGTCGAGGGTGTTCTGCGCCTTCGTCCTGTTCCGCACGTGGTCACACCTGACGGCCCCGTGCTGCTGGTTGAGCAGGGCAAATTCGGCGCACAGGAGCGTGCGGCAGCGTTTGCGGACCGTGGCGTGCGCGTGCGGGGCGCCGCGATCGAGCGGGGCGCGATCCGGCTGATCGAGCTCGCGGCGGGTGATGGCGCGCTCGCCGAAGCCCCCGCTGCTGCCGAGGTCTCGGGCGTGCCAACCGCGTCGCGGCGCGTTCGCGCGACGGGCGAGATCATCGATACCAAGTGCTTCTCGGGCGCGATGAAGCCCGGGGAAGGACGCCGGCACCGTGCGTGCGCGATCCTGTGCATCCGCGGCGGTATCCCGGCGGCATTCATCGGCATCGACGAGGCGGGCGAACCCATTTGGGGCATCATCGAGCCGACCGACAGCGGCCTGCCGAGCGAGTCGACCATCGATCGGGTCGGGGAACCGGTCGCGGCAGAGTTCGACCTGACGGTCCGGGACGGGCTGCCGGTCATCAGCGGCCTGACAGTCTCGCCGCGGTAGGCCCTGCGCCGCGACGCGATCGGCGGCGGACACGGGAGACATCGAGCAGCAGCTCGGCGTGCCGCTGGCTCGCGCCGCGGTTGGCCTCGACGCAGGCCCGGCCGCGGCGGCCGAGGTCCGATCTGGCGGTGTCGTCGCGGAGCAGCCGGTCGAGGTCGTCGGCGAGCGTTTGCCGGGTCGATCGGGCGATGCCGCCGGCGGACTCGAACGCGGCGACGATGCCCTCGAAGTCGCCGATCCGCGGCCCGATGAGGGTCGGCCGCCCGAGCGCAACGGGCTCGATCGGGTCGGAGCCGTAGAGATCGAAGAAGCTGCGGCCCATGACGACAAGATCCGCCAGGGCGTAGGCCGCGCGGAGCTCGCCGATGGTGTCGAGCAGGAACCGGGTGCCGCCGGTCGCGCTGGTGCCGGGTCGGCTTCGGCGGATGCAGGGCTCAAGATCAAGCGCGGCGCCGTCGAACCGCTCGGGCTTTCGCGGGGCGCACAGGAGCTGAACGCCGGTCGGGCAGGCTGCGCGGAGCAAGGCTTCTTCGCCGGGCCCGGTGCTGCCGGCCACGATCAGAGGGCGGGATCGGTCGATACCCATGGCCGACGCGAGCGCCTCGGCCGCGTCGCCCACCGGCTCGAGGTCGGCGGCGTCCCACTTCATCGAACCCGTGACACGGACGAGGCGGGTTCCCATCGCACGGAACCGGCGCGCGTAGCCCTCGTCCTGCACGGCCGCGACGGTCAGCGAGCGGAACGCCCCCTCGATTGCGGCGCGGCCCCGGCGGTAGCCGGCGAAGGACCGTTCGCTCAGCCGCCCGTTCACGACGACCACCGGCACACCCCGTCTTCGGCACGCCGCGAGAAAGTTTGGCCAGACTTCCAGCTCCACCAGCCCGACGACATCGGGCCGAACACGATCGAGCAGCCCGTCCACGCCCCAGGAGAAGTCGAACGGAAAACGGACGACCTCGGCGGTCGCCTCGAAAAGCGAGCGGGCGCGCGCGAGGCCGGTGTCGGTCGTTGACGTCACAATCACCCGGGCTCGCGGTGCGAGCAGCGGGACGAGCGTGCGTAGCGCGTTGACCTCGCCCACAGAAACCGCGTGCAGCAGGACGCGGGGCCGATCGCTCGCGTGCCGCGTCTGTGCAGCAGAAACCGCGAAACCGAGCCGGTCGGGCCAGTCGCCGCGTGCCTTGCGGGCCCAGGCCGGGGCGCTCAGGGCGCCACCGAGCAGGTACGCGGCATCGAGCGGGTTCATGCGTGGCCCCCCGGGGCTGACATCGAATAGGCGGGCGGGGGCTCGAACCCCGGACCTTCCGCGTGTAAGGCGGACGCTCTAGCCAACTGAGCTACCCGCCCCGGCGTGCTTTGAAGACGATAGACGGTGCGGCGGCCGCTCAGCGGGTCTGCCCTGAGCCGGTGACGACGTACCGCTCGATCGTCAGCTCCTCCAGGCCCATCGGCCCGTAGGCGTGGATGCGGCTGGTCGAGATGCCGATCTCCGCACCGAGCCCGAGCTGGAACCCGTCGTTGAACCGCGTCGATGCGTTGACCAGCACGCACGAGCTGCCCACGCCAGCAACGAAGCGGTCGCACGCTGCGGCGTCCTCGGAGACGATGGCCTCGGTATGGTCCGACCCGTAGCGGGCGATGTGCGTACAGGCCGCGTCGACCGAGCCGACGACCGCAACGGCGAGCACGCTGTCGAGAAACTCGTGCCCGAAATCGTCGGGCTTCGCCGGCACGATGGTGTCGGCCAAAGCCGCGGCCGACGCGTCGCCGCGCAGCTCGAACCCGTCGCGAGCGGCGCGTTCGGCGAGCATCGGAACGAAGCGATCGGCGACATCCGCGTGGATCAACGCACACTCCGTGGCGTTGCAGGTCGCGGGCGCGCTGGTCTTGCCGGTTGCGACGATCTCGAGCGCCGTATCGAGGTCGGCCGCGCGGTCGACGTAGACGTGGCAGACGCCGTGGAAGTGCTGGATCGTGGGGACGCGGGCGTGCTCGTGGACGAACCGGATCAGGGCTTCCCCGCCGCGCGGGATCACCAGGTCGATCGACTCGGTGAGCGTCAGCATCGCTCGGATCTGGTCTCGGTCTGAGGTTGTGACGAGTTCGACGGCCGACTCCGGGCAGCCGTGGGCCCGCAGCGCATCGCGGATCAGCGCGAGCAGCGCGTCGTTGGTAGCGGCGGCCTCCCGGCCGCCCTTGAGCAGGCAGGCGTTGCCGGCCTTGAAGCAGAGCGAGAAGGCGTCGACCGTCACGCCGGGCCGGGCCTCGTAGATCATCGCAATCACGCCGAGCGGCATGCGGACCTTCTGGACCCGAAGGCCGCTGGGCACCGGCTCGTCCCGTGTCACCCGGCCGACGGGGTCGGGCATGTCGGCGACCTGCTCGATGCCGGCGGCCATCTGGCCCAGCGAGGCCTGCGAAAGCTCGAGCCGCTTGAGCTTGGCGTCGGCCAGGCCGCTCGCTTTGGACGTATGGAGGTCACGCGCGTTCGCGGCGAGCACATCCGCCGCGGCGTTTCGGATCGAGGCGGCGAGCGTCCGCAGCACGGCGTCTTTTGTTTCGGACGACAGCGACGCGAGCGCTCTCGCGGCCTCTCGGCACCGCGCGGCGGCGGCCTGCACTTCATTCATCCTCTGCCTCCGATCTGGCCGGGTCGGGTGGCGCGTCGTCGTATGGCGGCACGTGCATGTCTTCGCGATGGACGACCTCTTCGGCGTAGACCGCCTCGAGGATCGCCGGCAGCTCCTCGGTCCGGCGGCCCATGATCCGCGTGACCTCATCGGAGGTGTACGGCGTCAGCCCGCGGCCGATCTCGGAGTGCTGCCGATCGACGATGGCGACGGCGGCCCCGCCCCCGAACCTGCCGAGCACGTCTGTGATCCCTGCGGGCAGGAGGCTCGCGCCGCGGCGGAGGGCGCGGACCGCCCCGTCATCGACAACAAGGGTGCCCTTGGGCCGCAGCGCCGTGGCGAGCCATCGCTTGCGGGCGCTCGAACCGATCGAAGGCCGCGCGGTGGTCCCGATGGCGCGACCAGAAACGATGCCTGCCAGCACGCCCGGCTCGGTGCCGCTGGCGATCGTGGCCGTCACACCCGACTCGGCGGCGAGCAAGGCGGCGTCGAGCTTCGAGCCCATCCCGCCCGTGCCGCCGGCGGAGCGATCGGGCCGGACCAGCCCCATGGCGGCGTCCCGCGTGGGGAGTTCGGGGACGACGCGGGCAGATTCATCCAGCAGTCCCTCGACTACGGAGAGCAGCGCGAGCCGGTCCGCATCGAGCAGGCTCGCGACGAGCGCGGCCAGCCGGTCGTTGTCGCCGAACCGCAGCTCGTCGTTGGCCACCGAGTCGTTCTAGGTTGTGATCGGCACGACGCCGGCCTCAAGAAGCGTCTCGAGCGTGCGGCGGGCGTTGAGGAAGCGGACACGGTCGTCGAGGTCGCCGGCGGTGAGCAGCACCTGCGCGACGCGCAAGCCGTGGGCGCAAAGAGCATCGGCCCATGCCGCGACGAGCCCGGGCTGCCCGACGGCGGCCGCGGCCTGCTTCTCGACGATCGCCCGGGGTGTGTCGGGCATCCCCAGCGCCGCCACGCCTGCTGCGACCGCCCCGGACGAGACAACGGCGACACGCCAGCCGGCCGCTCGCACGCGGCCGAGGTCCTCGGCGAGCCCTGCAAAGCGGCGGGTGTCGATCCGGCCGTCGGGAGCGACCACGGCGCTGCCGACCTTGGCGACGAGCAGCCCGCGGCCTTCGGCGACAGTCGGGGTCACGCCCCGCTCTGCTGGAGCGCGGCCAGCCGCAACGCGTTGAAGATCAGCCCCGCGTGCGAGTAGGCCTGGGGATGATTGCCGAGGCTCCGGCCCGAGGCGGGGTCGTACTCCTCCGGCATCAGGCCCGTCGAGCCGGCAAGCGACGCATATTCGCCGAAGAGCTGCCAGGCGTCGTCCGTTCGGCCCGTGGCGATAAACGCATCGATCAGCCAGGTCGTGCACAGATGGAAGCCGCCCTCGCCCCCCGGGAGTCCGTCGTCGAACTTGTAGCGGTACACGGTCGGCCCGGAGCGCAGCTCCCGCTCGATCGCTTCGACGGTTCGGCGGTACCGTTCGTCCCACGGATCGATCAGCCCGGTGGTACCGATCAGCAGCGTGGCCGCATCGAGCTGCGTAGAGCCGTAGGACGCGCCGAACGCGCCGATCTGCTCGTTGTAGCCCTTTTCGAGCACGTCGTCGCGGATCGTGTCGCGAAGCGTTTCCCAGTCCTCACGCGAACGCCCGAGGTACCGCTCCGCGATGCGGACCGCCCGGTCGATCGTGACCCAGCACATGACTTTCGAGTGCAGCCAGTGCCGGCGGTCGTCGCGGACCTCCCAGATGCCGTGGTCCGCCTCGTGCCAGCGAGCGGCGACGGCGCCGGCCATCTGCTCGACGAGCTGCCAGTGCTCGAACGTCACCGGAGCGTCGGCGTCGAGAAGGCTCCAGACGAGCTCGACCACGGGCCCGAACACATCGAGCTGGAGCTGCGAGCTCGCGCCGTTGCCGATCCGGACCGGACGCGAGCCCATGTAGCCGGCCAGCTCGGTCAGCTCGGCTTCCGGGCCGAGCTCGTTGCCGGCCAGGGTGTAGACCGGCGCGAGCCTCTCGGCCGAGGCGGTCCGGTCCAGCACGCCGAGCGTCCACGACAGGAAGTCTATCGCCTCGGCGTGGGATCCAAGGCGCACGAGCGCCTCGCACGCGATTGAGGCGTCGCGCAGCCAGCAGTACCGGTAGTCCCAGTTGCGGACGCCGCCTGGATCCTCGGGCAGGCTGGTCGTCGCGGCCGCGAGCATCGCCCCGGTCGGCCCGTGGACCAGTCCGCGGAGCGCGAGTGCGCTCCGCTTGACCAGCTCGGGCATGACGTCCGGCACATCGAGGCCCGCGACCCACTTCGCCCAGTAGCGTTCCGTGTTCTTTCGGCGGTCGGGCTCGGAGAGCCGGCCGGGTGACAGGTCGCCCGTGCCGTAACGCAGCTCGAGCACGACCGGTTTGCCGATCACCTCGATCGAGGCCGTTGCCGTATCGTGCGTGCCCTCACGGTCGATCCGCCAGTTCACGCCCGGCGACCGGAGCACAACGGGATCGGGCAGGCCCTCGACGACCAGCCCGTTGTCGACCTGGCGGATCGTGGTCGCGGCGCGGCCAAAATCCAGCCGCGGCGCGAACACGACCTCGGCCCGCCCCGTGCCGCCGATCACGCGGACCAGGTCGCTCCGCCCGGCCCGCTGGGTCGGCCGGGCGCCCGAGCAGTCGAGGTAGTCGGTGATGGTCATCGACCCGTAGCGGGTTTCGACGGTGTTGGTGTCGCGCAGATAGCGCTGGCCGGCCTCGGCGCCGGGCGAGACGGGGCGGATGTCGAAGGAGCCCGAGGTCGGCCCGCCGAGCAAGTCGGCGAAGACAGCCGACGAATCGGCCTTGGGCGCGCACATCCAGACGATCCTGCCGCCGGCGGTTACGAGCGCGACCGTCCGCTGGTCAGAAAGCATGGCCATGTCTTCGATCGGCGTCGCCTCGGAGCCGGCGGCCCACTCCTGACGCAGCATCGTCAGCTTGGCCAGCAGCCGCGAAACATCGTGCACATCGCCGACGCGGAAGTTCGCGGCCGTCGACCCGGCACCAACCTTGATGCCCACGTCGGGACCGTGCAACCGCTCGAACGCGTCTTCATCGGTCACATCGTCTCCGATGAAGAGCGTCGCGGTCGCGCTGTGGCGTTTGCGGAGCACCTCGATCGCGTCGCCCTTGTTGGTGCCGACCACACCGAGCTCGATGACCATCTTGCCGCGTTTGACGTGCACGCCATCCCACGCGGCAGGTCCCTCTTCGACCCGGCGTCTGGCGGCCTCGCCGACATCTTCCGCCGCGTTGCGGTAGTGGAACGCGATGCTCGCCGGCTTGGTCTCGATCGCCAGCCCCTCGCCGCTGCTGGCGATCTGGGCCAGCTCCGATTCCACCCGGTCGCGGAGCGCCCTGGCATCGGGGTCGATCGCATCCGCGAAACCGACATCGAACTCCGAGCCGTGCGAGCCGACGAGCGAGACCCCATCCGCCTCGCCCAGCAGGGATGCGAGGTCGTTGAGCGATCGGCCGGAGACAACGGCTACCGAGGTGTTGGGCAGCTCCGCGAGCCCGCGGAGCGCAACCATCGCCTCTCGGTCGGGCTTGGCCTGCGAAGGGTCGGAGACGATCGGCGCGAGCGTGCCGTCGTAGTCGGTCGCGACCAGCAGCACGGGCACGCGGGCCAGCCGGTCGATATGGTCAGAAAGGTCCATGCGTCGGTCGTCCTCAGCCGGCCAGCGCCGAAAGGAAGTTTTCGGCCCAGCGGAACACATCGTTGCGTCGCACCGTGCGCTGGAGCAGCGCCATCCGGCGGTCCCGCTCGGCGTCGGAGAGCGCGACGGCCGCCTCCATCGTCGCCGCGAGCCCGTCGATGTCGTGCGGGTTGACGAGCAGCGCGCCGGCCCGGAGCTCGTGGGCGGCGCCCGCGAACTCGCTGAGCACCAACGCGCCCCGGTCGCCGCTGTTGGCCACGATGTACTCCTTCGCGACCAGGTTCATCCCGTCGCGCAGCGGCGTGACCATCATGACATCGGCCATGCGGTAGTACGCGACCAGCTCATCGAACGGCAGCGAGCGGTACAGGTAATGCAGCGCCGCCCGGCCGGGTCGGCCGTACTGCCCGTTGATCCGGCCCGAGAGCCGCTCGACATAGGCACGCAGCTCGGCGTAATCGTCGACCGATTCCCGGCTGGGCACCGCGACCTGCACGCAGACGCAGTCGTCGACGGTCATCGAGCCCCGCCGGAGCATCTCCTCGAACGCGCGGAGCCGGATGTCGATGCCCTTGGTGTAGTCGAGCCGGTCGACACCCAGGATGACCCGCCGCGGGGCGGGCCCGGTCGCGCTCAGGTCGCGGCGGAGCTGGTCGGTCAGCTCCGAGACCTCGGGCGACTTGGCGACCGATTCCATGCTCGCGACATCGATCGAGATCGGGAACGGCCGCACGGTGATCTGGCGGCCCTGGAATTCGAGCTGCCGCTCGGTGCCCCGCGCGCCCGCGAACATCTTGGCCGCCGCGACAAAGTTCTTGCAGCCCTGCGGCGTCTGGAAGCCGATCACGTCGGCGCCGAGCAGCCCGGACAAGATCTCGCGGCGCCATGGCAGCTGCGCGAACAGCTCCTCTGGCGGGAACGGGATGTGCAAGAAGAACCCGATCCGCACATCGACGCCCCGGTCGCGCAGCATGCCCGGGACGAGCTGGAGCTGGTAGTCGTGCACCCAGACGGTGTCGCCCGGGCGGGCCTCGGCCTCGGTCGCGTCGGCGAACATCGTGTTGACATCGACGTAGGGCCACCACCAGCGGCGGTGGAACTGCGGCGTGCGGACCGAGTCGTGGTAGAGCGGCCAGAGCGTCGAGTTGCTGAAACCGCCGTAGAATTTCTCGAGCTGTTCGGCCGAGATCGGGACGGGCCGGATCTGCATGTTCTCGTGCTTGAACGGTGCCGGGGCCTTGCCGGGCGTGCCCGCCCAGCCGACCCATGACCCGCCGGTCTCGTTGAGGATCGGCTCCATCGCCGCGACCAGACCGCCGGGGCTGGTCTCCCACGCCGAGCGGCCCTTGACCTTGACGCGCCTGACCGGCAGGCGGTTGGCGACGATCAGCAGCCTGCGTTGGTGCTTGCCTGTGCTCACGGTCGGCCCCGTCTTTCAGCAGCCGGCGGCATGCCGGCTCGTTCAGCATAGAAGCCGGTCAGCCGTCGATCGCACGGCCGTGCCGGAAGGCGGCGGCGCCGACGGCAAACCCAATCAGGCCGATACCCACCAGCACAGAGACCGGCAGCAGCATCTCCGCCGGGCCGAACCCTCGCCACACCGCGCCGTCGAGCGCTTCGATCACCCATCGGAACGGGCTGACGCCCGCAACCGACTGCATCCAGCCCGGCATAAAGAACACCGGCACCGCCGCCCCCCCCGCCAGGGCGAGCACCAGCAGGACCGCCCGGCCGAAGCCCTCGACCGCCGCGACCGTGCGGCCCGAGACGGCGACGAACATCATCACACCCACGAACGCGAAACTGCTCGCCGCCATCGCCGCGGCAAGCAGCGGATACGAGCTCATCCGCACGCCGAAGAATGGCAGATGGAAGAACGCCGCGAGCACGCAGAGCATCAGCATCGAGGTCAGAAAGCACGCGACTGCCTTGCCCGCCAGGATCTGCCAGCGGTGGACCGGCGCGAGCGTGAGCCGCACGAGCGTGCCGCTGTTGCGCTCGCCAACGAGCGAGAGGCTGCTGCCTAGCGCACAGGCCATCAGCCCCCACGCGGCGCCCTGGGCAAAGGTCAACGCGAAGGCGGTCGCCGGCGTGCGACGCTCCGCGGCGGACAGGTCCTCCAGATCGAGCCCGAGCGGGCCCTCAGAAAGCCCCTCTGCAGCATCGGCGACCGAGCCGGGTGCGGCAGCCAGTGCCGCGTCCAGCCCGGCCAGCAGCCCGGCGGCGAAGGCGTTCTCCGAATCGTCTGCCGAGACTCGGGCCCGGTCGATCGCGACCTGCGCGGCTTCCGGGTCCTGGAGAAGCCGGGCCGTGCGGCTGAGCAGCGCCGCCTGCATCGCGCCGCGGAGCACCGCGGTCTCGGGGCGGCGGCTCGGATCGACCGTCCCGCGGAGCGTGATGCGATCCCCGGCGAGCATCGACTCGGCCGGATCGCCGAAGCCCGGTTCAAGGATCACAACCGCGGCCGCCTTGCCGCGACGGACCAGCCGCCGCCCATCAGCCTCGTCCGCGGGCCAGAGCACGCTGATCATGCCCGAGTCTTCGATCTCATCGATGAACGCGCCCGAGCCAGCCGAGCCGTCGAGGTCGACGATCGCCAGCGGCACAGCCGACGGCCCCTCGGTCGCGCCGGCGAACATGAGCCCGAACAGCAACGCGTAGAGGATCGGGAACGCGAACGTAAAAAACGCGCCGAGCTTGTCGCGCACCAGCAGCCGCATGTCCTTGAGCGCGAGCTGAACGATCGGCCCGATCAATCTCGGTAATTCCGGCCGGTCAACTCGAGGAAGACGCTCTCGAGATCGCCGGTGGCGCCGACGGCACGTGCCAGCCGCGGCTGCGGCGCCCTGGGCTTCTCGATGATCTCGTGCACGCGGCTGGTATCGTCGGCGTGCCGGCGGATCAGGGCCTCGACGGTATCGAGCGTCAGCAGCCGGCCGCGGTCGACAATGGCCACGCGGTCGCAGAGCCGCTCGGCCTCTTCCATGTAATGGGTGGTGTAGACCACCGTGATAGAGTCGTCGCGCAGGTCGCGGATGGTGTCGAGCAGCGCGCTGCGGCTTTGCGGGTCGACGCCGGCCGTGGGCTCGTCGAGCAGCAGCAGCCGCGGGCGGTGCACCAGCGCCGCGGCGAGATTCAGCCGGCGCTTCATGCCGCCGGAGAAGCCGGCGGTCCGATCGTCGGCGCGGTCCGCGAGCCCGACCTGCTCGAGCACCTCCGCGGCCCGGCGGCGGCGGTCTTTCCGCCCGAGGCCGTAGAGCCCGCCGAAGAGGATGAGGTTCTCCGCCGCGGTCAGCTCGCCATAGATCGCCAAAGACTGCGGCGCGACGCCGATCCGCGCCCGCGTTGCCCGCTCGTGCGGGCTGCCGAGGCCCTCGAGCTCGATCCGGCCCGATGTCGGCCGCATCAGCCCCACCGCCAGCGAGATCGTGGTGGTCTTGCCGGCCCCGTTCGGGCCGAGCAGCCCGAGCACCTCGCCCGGCTCGACGCGCAGCGACAGGCCCGCCAGAGCCTGTGTGCGGCCGAACGACTTGGTGACCTCGTGCAAGACAAGCATGGAGAGAATTCTATCGAGTTCGGCTACGGTTGCGCATGACAAACGGTTCGACGAGTAACGTGGAAGCCGGCGCTGTGCGCATCGGCCCCGACCAACCACTGACCATCATCGCCGGGCCGTGCGTCTTCGAGTCGCTCGAGGTCGGCCGCCGGGTCGCCGACGCCATTGCCCCGGTCTGCCGGCGGCTCGGCCTGGGCTACATCTACAAAGCCAGCTTCGACAAGGCCAACCGCTCCAGCATCACCAGCTACCGCGGCCCAGGGCTCACAACAGCCTTGAAATGGTTCGAGACCATAAGGTCCGAGTTCGGCTGCCCGCTGACAACCGACATCCATGAGCCGGCCCACGCCGGGGCTGCCGCCGAAGCGATCGATCTGCTCCAGATCCCGGCCTTCCTCAGCCGGCAGACGGACCTGCTGCTCGCCGCGGGCGAGGCGGCGGCGAAGCACGGCCGGGCCGTCAACGTCAAGAAGGGCCAGTTCATGGCCCCCGCAGAGATGGCCGGCCCGATCAACAAACTCGCGGAGGCCGGCTGCACCAACACGATGCTCACCGAACGCGGCACGTTCTTCGGCTACCACCGGCTGGTCAACGACTTCACGGGCCTGGGCGACCTGCTCGAGCTGGGCCCGCCGGTCTGCTTCGACGTCACGCACTCGACCCAGCTGCCGGGATCCGGCACCCAGACCGGGGGCCGGCCCGAGCGTGCCCCCTTGCTCGCCCGGGCCGCAACGGCCGCAGGCGTGCACGCGCTGTTCATCGAGGCCCACCCGGACCCGGCCAACGCCAAGAGCGACGGCGCAACGGTCATGGACATCGAGACCGCGGTCGGCGTGATCGAATCGGCCGCACGGATCCGCGACGCGCTCACGCCCGTCAGCTGAGCGACTCGGGCACGGCGATCGTTCCATCGAGATACGTCACCGCCGAGCCGGTCAGCCGAACGCGGTCGCCATCGATCACGCAGCCGATCCGCCCGCCGCGGGGCGAGAGCTGCCGGGCATCGAGCGATGTTGTGCCAAGCCGACCCGCCCACAGCGGCGCGAGCATGCAGTGGAGCGAGCCGGTGACCGGGTCCTCTTTGATGCCCAGCGCCGGGGCAAAAAGCCGGCTGACGAAATCGCACGAATCGCCGGGGGCTGTCACCGCGACCGACCGGAAGCCCTCGACCGCGGCAACCGCATTCAGATTCGGAGCGATCGAGCGGACGTCGGCCTCGGACGGATACACCGCAACAAGATCCATACCCGCAAGCATTTCGGTGGGTCGCTCACCGAGCGCCGATGCCACGGCGTCATCGAATGCCATCGGTTCGAGCGGCAACGCCGGAAAATCCAGCTCGTAGCCGGCGGAGACCCGAGATACTCGCAGCGGCCCGGATCGGGACGAGAGCGTAAGCGAGTCGCCGTCGAAGCCGAGGTGTGTCCACAGCGCGTGGGCCGCCCCGAGCGTCGCGTGGCCGCAGAGGTCGACCTCCGCCCGCGGCGTCATCCAGCGGATCGCGTAGTCGATGCCGGCCTGATCCGACCGCACGACAAAGGCCGTCTCCGACAGATTGTTCTCGCCGGCGATGGCCTGCAGAACGTCGTCCGGCAGCCAGCGTTCCAGCGGCACGACCGCCGCCGGGTTGCCGCCGAAGACCGCGTCTGCAAACGCGTCGACTTGTAG
>JBCDEF010000016.1:0-22369 GCA_039179915.1 Planctomycetota bacterium
ACGGCAACACCGCGATTTTCTTCACGTCTACCGGCGATGGCAGCTTCACGACGGCCGATCGCTGGGTCGTGACCGACGAGTTCAGCAACACGGCCGGCGGCGACCCGGCCGTGCTCTTTGCCTTCGGCGGTACCGACGGCGGGGTCGGTCCCTCCGCGGTGTCGGCGCCCACGGGCTTTATCGGCTGCACGCATGTCGTGACGATCGATCCGTTCGATGACCGCATCCTGAGCTACTTCTTCGAGATCGATCCCAACGCGACCGACGCCGGTGCCGACGGGCCGGATTTCAACACGCTCGCGTCGCGCGAGAGCTTTGGTTTTTTCTTACCGAATTTTTCAGGACGCGACGGTCGCGAGCTCAATTTTGATACCTACGAAGACTGGGTCGGGAACACGTCGAACGATCTGCTCGTGAACAGCAACTGGGAGTTTGGGGTCGTGCCGTTTAACGAGGCAGCTCGGATCCGGTTCGAGCGAGATGCCTTTGTTCCGCAGGATCGGGTGCTCCGCCTGGACGCGTTCGAGCTCGATTCGGCCACCGTCGCCTTGCGGCCGGGATCGGAAATCATTGTCAGGGGCCGGTGCGTCCTTGATGATTCGTCCGTTGTCGAGATCGATGGCGGGTTCTTCGATTCGAACTGGCTCATCCTGAGCGACGGCACCATCTCGGTCCGCTCGCCCGGCGGCAGGATCGGAAGCAACAGCCGGAGCTTTCCGGCGCTCCGCAACAGCGGCACGGTCGAGATCGTCGGCACGCCGTTCTCGCCGGAATTCGCCTCGCTGGACATCAACGACGATGCCCTGAACCTGGATCAATGGGTGATGCGCGGCGCGGCCGAGTTGGCTGTCGATGAACTGGAAAACCGGGCGAACTTCGATGTCGTCTTTGCGAATGCAACACTGAGCGGCGATCTTGACAACACGGCTTCTGGCCTGGTGACTGTTTCCGGTGCGTCGCAGTTCAACCAGGTCGGTGATGTGGAGAACGACGGGACGTTTGTCGTCACGGGCGATTCGTCGTACTCGCTGCTCGGCTCCTTGCAGGGCAACGGCATCGAGGGCCCGGGCGGGCCGGGCACGGCGGGCACGGTCTTCATCCGTGACGGCGTTTCGGGCCGCTCCGATCCGGGGGGCATCCGTTTCGACGGTCCGCTGTCGCTGGGGAGCGCCGCGACGACGACCCTGCGGCTGGGAGGCACGGCAGCAGGGGTCGATTACGACCAACTGATTGTTGCCGGCACGCTCAACGCCGCGGGCACGATCCGGTTTGAGTCGGTGGGCGGCTTCGTGCCGCAGCCGGGCGATGTGTTCCAGGTCTTGGGCTTCGACTCGGTCCAGGGGGCGTTCGCCACGATCGAGTTGGACCCGACACTCGCGGCGGCGGGGATCGAAACCGCGAACCTGCTTGTCGATGGCACGATCGGTGTGCCGGGTTCGGATTGCCCGGCGGATGTCAACGGCGACGGCGAGGCCGACGGCAGCGACTTCTTCGCGTGGGTCAGTGCTTTTGGAAGCCAAGCCCCCGAGTGCGATGTCAACACCGACGGCTTCTGCACGGGCAGTGACTTCTTCGCCTGGGTGAGCGCGTTCAGCCAGGGCTGTCCGTAGCGGGCGGCCGCTGCGGAGGGCCTCGGCTTTTCGATCAAAGCGCGAAGAGCCGCCGTCGCGGCCCGGTTCGTGCCTGCACGGGGGTGCAGTGCGCGGTCGCCGCGCGGAGGGTGAGCGATGGGTGATGTGGCGAAGCGGATCGATCTAGTTGCATTAGGTCTCACGGCTGCTGTGGCCGCCGGCGTTGCAGCGGGCTCTGCGGCGGCACAGTCGGGCGGCCCGGTGATCACCGAAGATGTCAGGCTCGTGCCGATCGGGATCTCCGCGGGCGAGCAGTTCGGCCACAACGTCGCGATCGAGGGCGAGACCGCTGTCGTCGGTGCGCTGTTCGATGGCTTCCGCGGATCGGAAGCCGGCTCCGCGTTCGTGTTCAACGCATTGGCCGGTGCGCTGCTCGACCGGATCGTCGGCACCGACACCGCCGCGGACGACGGGTTCAGCGACGGCGTCGCGGTGTCGGACGGGCGGATCTATATCGGCGCGCCCGAGAACGAGGCCAACGGCCGGCAATCGGGCCGCGTCTACGTCTTCGACGCGCCCAGCCGCAACCAGATCGACCGGCTCGATCCGGAGCGGATCGTCTTCGTCGGCGAGAACCCGGTCGGCGCGGCCTTCGGATGGTCGGTCGATGCGGGCGACGGGTTTATCGCCGTCGGCTCGCCGGGCGATGTCGAGGGGGCGAACGGCGGCGGCGGCGCGGTCTATATCTATCACGAGCAGACTCGCACGCGGATCGGCAAGTTCTTCGCGAGCGATGCCGGCTTCGCCGACAACATGGGCCGCCGTGTAGCGACCGCGAGCGGGCGGGTGTTTGCGGCATCGCCCTTCGACGATGACAACGGGACCGATAGCGGCGCGGTCTACATGTTCGACGCCGCCACAGGGCAGCAGCTGCGCAAGCTCATCGCGCCAAAAGGCGCTGCGCATGACAACTTCGGGCTCGGCCTGGCCGCGGACGGTGACACGCTGGTCGTTGGCGCGCCCTTCTCCGATGGCAACGGAGCGTCCTCGGGGTCGGTCTACGTGTTCGATCTAAACACCGGCAATGCGATCGGCGAACTGATCGCGACCGACAACGCCGCGGGCGACCAGTTCGGCCGAGCGGTCGCGATCGACGGCGACCGGATCGTGGTCGCCTCGCGCGGGGCGGATCTCAACGGCAGCGCGTCTGGTGCGGTCTACGTCTTCGACCGCGCGAGCCGGCGGCAGATCGCCACGCTGCTGCCGAGCGACGGGAAGGCGGGTGATGTCTTCGGCAACGCCGTCGCGATCTCCGAGGACCGCGTGCTCGTCGGGGCCGAGGGCAACAACGATGCCGGCGAGCAGGCGGGCACGGCGTACCTCTTTACCGTCGACATCGAACCGTGTGCCGCGGACATCAACGGCGACAGCGTCGCCGACGGCGGCGACTTCTTTGCGTGGGTCGCCGCGTTCGGGGCCCAATCGCCCGCTTGCGATGTCAACGGCGACATTCTGTGCGACGGCGGCGACTTCTTCGCCTGGGTCTCAGCGTTCGGCGTCGGCTGCGGCTGAGCCGATCGGTTCCAGCGGGCCGACCTGGGAATTCGTCTCCTGCCGGTTTCTGGATCGGGAGATGACCTGCATCTCAGATTCTGCGTGAAAATTGCGCGTTTTTCTGGTTTCTTTCAGTCCCTTCTTTGGGTGCACCCGCGGATTTGATATGCTGCATCGCGGAAGAGTGAGCCGAGCGGCGCGTTGCTGCGGTGGCATCATGTAGGTAGTGGGAGTGAAAGATGAAGACTGCAGCGTTTCTTATTAGTGCGTGCGCGATCGCTGCGCCGGCATCGGCCGGTGGCACGGTTGTGTTCAGCGACCTGGCTTCGTTCCTGGGTCAGCTCGACGGGGCCTTCCTCGATGAGGATTTCTCGGGCAATACCTTCGCCGGTGACGAGAGCTTCTTCTCGGGCAATGGCTTCTCGGCCACGGCTTCGACCGTTGACAGCCCGGTCGACGGCGACGGTTTCGCGGACGTTTTGTTCAACGACGTTGGTCTGCTTTCGACCAACTCCGCGACCGACGCGCTCGTGCTGACCTTCAGCGCGAACACGACGGCTGTCGGCGGCGAGTTCCTTTCGACGGATATCGATTTTATCAACAGTGATGCGACCGTGACCGTGACGCTCGGCGACGGCACGGTCGAGGATCTCGGTGCCTTCGGTGGATTCGTCGGCTTCACCAACCCTGCCGGCATCAGCAGCATCACGATCGACGCGCTCGGGACCGACTCTGGCGGCCTGCCCGCGTTTGCCGCGGCTAGCTCGCTGGTTGTTGGCGCGGTGATCCCGGCTCCGGCCAGCGCCGCCCTGCTCGGCCTTGGCGGCCTCGCCGCGGCCCGTCGTCGCCGGTAATCAACTCAAGATCGTGTGATAGATCACTTCAAGCCCGCGGTCGCCGCGGGCTTTTTTCTGCGCTCTTGGTCCACGCTCTTAGCCCGGGCGGATGCTGTGCAGGCCGCGGGCCTCACGGGCGCGGTTGAGCGCGTCGAGCGTCGGCAGGTCCTTGGCGATCAGCTTCATGAGCTGGCTGGGCGAGACATCGAGCCGCAGCCCGGCGCGTTTGTGGTCAAGGCCTGCGGCATGGAGGACGTCGAGCGCCTCGGCGAGCAGTGTCGGGTAGTCGCGGTGCGACGGGTTGACAGCGATGCGTCCGCCTCGGTTCCGTGATCGCCAGAGGTCCGAGCCGATCTCACCGAGCGGGACGGGTGCTCGGCAGGAGGCGGCCAGGATCAGCCGCAGGCGCCGGAGCGCGACGCGCTGGTTGTCGGCCGGGATGCGTCGCTCGCCGGCGACGGCGACCAATCCCGTGGGGTTATGCGCGAGCGTGACCTGGGTTTCGACGCGGTTGCGGTGCTGGCCGCCCGGGCCGCTGGTTCGCCCGCGTGTGAGGATGATCTCGCGCATGATAGTGTCGTCGTCGAGCCCGGCCGGGTGCGGGGCGGCGATGAGCAGCGGCTCGATGAGCTCGCGGCCGGTCAGCATCCGGTGGTTGGCACGGCGCGGAGCGAGAGGCCGTCGGGCCCGTGCGCCGCGAGTTGGTGGTGCGCGAGTCCGGCGATCATCGCGGCGTTGTCGACGCAGTAGCGGGGCTCGGGCATGACCAGCCGCAGGCCGTGGCGGCCGGCCAGATCGGTGAGTGTCCCGCGGAGCCGCGAGTTGGCGACGACCCCGCCGCCGAGCAGCAGCGACCGCGGCCGGTCGCCGGTCCAGCCGTCGATCGCGCGGGTGAGCTTGAGCTCGACCGCGCGGCATGCCGCCCGCTGGAACGCGGCGGCCAGATCGCGGCGTCGGTCATCGGTCATCGGGGTGTCATCCGGGAAGACGCCGTCGCGCCCGGGCACGCCGCGGACCGCGTAGAGCAGGGCGGTCTTGAGCCCGCTGAATGAGAAGTCGAGTGACTCGCGGCCGAGACGGCTGACGGGCAGTTCCACGATGGTCGGGTCGGCGGTGGGATCGGAAGCGAGCGCGTCGATCGCGGGCCCGCCTGGGTGGCCCAGTCCGAGCATGGCGGCGGCCTTGTCGTAGGCTTCGCCGAGGGCATCGTCGATCGTCGCGCCGAGGCGGGCGAGTTCGGTGGGCGCGTCGACGCGGTAGATCGCGCTGTGCCCGCCGCTGACGACCAGGCCGATCGCCGGGTAGAGGTCGGCGGGGGCGTCTTGCTCGAGAAGCCCGGCCCAGAGGTGGGCGTGGACATGGTCGATGCCGACGAGCGGAACGTCGAGAGACCAGGCAAGGCTCTTGGCGGCCGAGACGCCCACGAGCAGTGCGCCGATCAGCCCGGGCCGGTGGCCGACGGCGACGGCGTCGAGGTCGGAGGATGGGATCCCGGCGTCGGCGAGCGCGGCGGTGATCGTCGGCACGATCCGCTCGGCGTGGGCGCGGCTGGCCAGCTCCGGCACGACGCCGCCGTACTCGGCGTGGATCGCGTGCTGGCTGGCGACGATGGTGGACCGCACGCCGGTGCCGCTTTCGACAACGGCGGCGGCGGTCTCGTCGCACGAGCTCTCGATGCCCAGGATCAGCACGAAGCATGGTAGAAACCGTCGGCGGCCGGGCTCCGTAGAATCAGGCTTCCCAGAAATGGAGGCCCGATTGGCGGAACGAACAGAGCTGAAAGTCCAGTCCGAGCGTGCGGTCGTCGCGGCCGTGCGACTGCCCGATTCGACCTATGACCCTGCCGACCCGTTCGGTGAGATCACGAGCCTTGCAGAGCAGGCCGGGGCGGTGGTCGTCGGCGAACTCGAGCAGCACCGCCAGAAACCGGAGTCCGGCACGTACATCGGTTCGGGCAAGCTGGAAGAACTCAAGGCCCTGTGCGCCGAGACCGACGCTTCGACTGTCATCTTCGACCACGAGCTGAGCCCGAAGCAGATCGCGGCGATCGAGCGGTCGGTCGAGCGGAAGGTGCTCGACCGGAGCGAGGTGATTCTCGATATCTTTGCCAGCCGCGCGACAACGCGGGAGGCCAAGCTGCAGGTCGAGATCGCGCAGCTCGAGTACACATACCCGAGGCTCCGCGCGATGTGGTCGCACCTCGAGCGGATCACCGGCGGCTCGCCGGGCGGCGTGGGCACGCGCGGGCCGGGCGAGCAGCAGCTTGAGATCGACCGCCGGCTGGTCCAGCGTCGCAAGGCCCGGCTGCTCGCGGAGCTCAGAGATGTCCAGGCGCGCAAGACCCGCTCGGTGCAGGCGCGCAACGAGCGGGCGCTGACGGTCGGCCTCGTCGGCTATACCAACGCGGGCAAGAGCACGCTGTTCAACACGCTGACCCGCGGCGGGGCGTACGCCGACGACCGCGTCTTCGCGACGCTGATGACCCGCACACGGGAGTGGGATCTGGGCGACGGGCTGACGGTGATGCTCTCGGACACGGTCGGGTTCGTGCGCGACCTGCCGCACAACCTGGTCGCGTCGTTCCGCGCGACGCTCGAGGAGGCCACGCACGCGGACCTGCTGCTGATCGTGCTCGACGTGTCGGACCCCGCGGCGGAGCTGCAACACCGCGAGGTCATGCGGACGCTCGACGAGCTGTTTGAGTCGGTCGAGCAGGCCGAGGAGCGGGAAGCAAAACGCGGCGCTGGGCGCGACGGCGTGACCACCGCCAGGCCCGAGCAGATCCTGCTGCTCAACAAGACCGACCTGCTGCCCGACAACCGCGAGCTGTTGGTCTGGACCAGCCGCGTGCCGGAGTCGATGGCGGTGTCGGCGATCGACGCGGACGGCCCGGGGATCGAGATGCTGCGCGAGCGCGTCCGGCTGGCGGCGATGGGCGCGCCAGTGCGTGTGTCGATCGGGCTGCCGCTCTCAGAATCGCGGGTCATCAGCGAGATCGAGCGGCTGGGCGAGATCCACGACCGCGGCTACTCCGACGACGGCCGCGTCAGTCTTGACGTGACGCTCGGATCACGCGCCGTGGAACGCCTCCGTGCTGGATGCGCAGCGATGGAGGTCGATGGTCTCGATGCCTCGGCCTCGCCTGAGCGTTGGCGGCCCGCGCCCTGATCATATTCGTGCGGGAGAAACGGCAACAAAAAAACCCGGCGCTCGGCACCGTGCCAAACGCCAGGTCTCGTGGGGGTCTGTCGTGCGTGTCAGCCATGTGGTGCCGACAACACACAATCCGCACCATGTGAGAACCGGTTTCCAGCACGTCCAAGAAAATCGATCTGGATCCAAGCCTGCGTGTTGCGACACACGGATCGTGGCGCACGGCACTGTCAGAGCCGGTAGAGGCTCAGCCGAGCCGCTGCATGACCTGCTGCAGGTCGGACCAGACCTTGCTGCGGTTCTCGGCGGTGTACGACCGCAGCAGGTACGCCGGGTGGTACGTCGGCATCACGGGGATGCTCAGGCCCCCGGGGGTCGTGAAGTCGTGGAAGCGGGCGCGGAGGTTGGCCATCGAGTCGTTGACGCCGAGCAGGCACTTGGCCGCCGGCAGCCCGAGGGCGACGATGGCCGCCGGCCGGATGATGTCGATCTGTTCGAGCAGGTAGGGCTTGCTGGCGGCGATCTCGTCGGGCGTGGGCGTGGCGTTGTTGGGCGGGCGGACCTTGAGCACGTTGGCGATGTAGACGGTCTCGCGCGAGAGGCCCATGGCGTTGATCATCTTGTTGAGCAGCTGTCCAGCTCGTCCGACGAAGGGGATGCCCGCCTTGTCCTCGTCCGCGCCCGGCGCTTCGCCGACGAACATCAGGCGTGCATCGGGGTCGCCGTCGCCGAAGACGATCTTCGTGAACGAATCGATGTACGGCGCGTGCGGCGCATCGTGTTCGTACCGCGTGAGCAGCGCGTCGAGCTGGGCCCGCTTGTCGCCCGTATGGTCCGCGGCGGGCGCGTTGGTCTGTGCTTCGGGTTCGCTGCCTTCGGGCAGCGGCGTGGCAGCCGTTCGCGGTTTCACGGGGACAAAGTCGACCCCGAGCAGCGCGCAGGTGGCTGCGTCTTGCCGGGCGAGGCTGCGCAGGGCCTGGGTCGTGGTGTCGTTGTGGGGTGCCACGGGTATCGCGTCGGCTCAGCCGCCGCCGCTGTCGCTGTCGCCGGTGATGCCGTCGACAGCGTTGTCGATCGCGTCTTCGATCCGGCTCGCGCCGTCTTCGGCGGCTTCGCTGATGGCATCGGCGCCGTCCTCGACCGCTTGTTCGGCATCTTCAAGAGCTTGCTCGGCGTTGTCGCGGAGCCGGTCGCCGAACTCTCGGTCGGCCCGGTCGCCGGTTTGGCCCTCGCCGATTGCTTCTGCCGTGGCCTCGTTGCTTTCCGTGAGCTTGCCGATATCGCCGCCGGTGGCGGTGATGATCACGCCGACGCCAGCGCCGACGATGAAGCCGACGATCAGCCCCGGGATGAAGGCCTTGACAAATCCGCCGCTGGATGCCTGGTCGGCCATAGAAAAAGTCCCCGCTGAAGGTGCCGGCGTGTCATCAGCCGGCGGTGTCGCTGTGGTTCGGGCCGCCACCGGGGCCCTCGGACGGGTAGGGTAGCCGGGTCTGTGTTCGTGCGGTCGGCGGTCCGACTGGGCGCGACATGGCCCGCATGCGGGCGACCCATTCGCCGTAGTCGAGCAGCGAGGCGGTCAGCTGGGCGGGTCCGGGCCGGCCCCGGCCGAAGGCGGTTTGCATCCGCCATCGCCAGTACCGCCCGCGGAGCCGGAAGCCGGTGGCAGCGGCCAGGCGCAGGAGCGCAAGAGCGGCGGCGGGTATCCGGTGCAGCGGCGGCTGCCTCACGCCGAGCTGCCCTCGGCCACGCTGAGCCGGTACCAGTCGCAGGTCTGGTCGAGCCCGTCCTGAAAGGCCATCACGGGCTCGTAGCCGATCAGCTCGCGGGCCCGCTCGCTCGAGGCGCGGCTCTCTTTGACATCGCCCGGTCGAGCCGGCTCGAAGACCGGGGCGGGCGCGTTCGGGGCGAGGCGGTCGCTCATCATCCTTGCCAGCTCCGCGACGGAGACGGACCCACCGGAGCCGATATTGATCGGTTCCCCGGCGAGCGGGGCGTCGGCCGTGGCGGCGAGGATCGTGGCGACCACGGCGTTGGCGACGTAGGTGAAGTCCCGGACCTGCTGGCCGTCGCCGAAGATCACCGGCGGGCGGCCCGTGGTCAGCCGCCCGGCGAAGGCGGCGACGGCCGCGGCGTAGGCCGAGTCGTGTCGCTGCCGTGGCCCGAACACGTTGAAGTACCGAAGACACGCGGTGCTGAGCCCGAACCCGGCCGACCAGGCGCGGCAGAGCGATTCGGCCGCGAGCTTGCTGGCCGCGTACGGGCTCAGCGGGTCGGTCGGCATCGTTTCGACGCAGGGCATCTCGGCCGGGTTGCCGTAGGCCGAGCTGCTCGCGGCGAGCACGACGCGTCGGCAGCCGTGGTGCCGGGCGGTCTCGAGCACGCGGAGTGTTCCGGTCGCGTTGACGGCGAACGCGCGAGCGGGCTCGTCGAACGATCGGGGGACGGAGCCCATGGCCGCCAGATGCAGCACGGCGTCGGCGCCCTGGATCGCGTCGTCGAGCGCGCGGTCGTCGAGGATCGAGCCGTAGACGAATCGGCACCGGCCGCCGTCGAGCTCGATGTGGTCGGTCAGGGTGTCGAGCGTGGCGTTAGAGAGGTCGTCGATCACGGTGACGGCCGCGCCCGCGGCGATCAGGGTGTCAACGATGTGAGCACCGATGAAGCCGGCCCCGCCGGTGACGCAGAACGAGCGTCCGCCGACGAGCGCACGGATCTGGTCGAGTCGGTCGGCTGGTAGTTTCATCGGAGGATCGTAGCAGCGGCGGTGGGGTACTCGAAAGACAGCGGCCCCGCCTGATGACGGGGCCGCTGCTCGCAGGACCAGAATCGTGATCCCGGCCCGCTCACGGAGCGGGTCGGGGTAGGTCGCCGATTAGCGGCGGCGGCGGGCAGCGGCGAAGCCGCCGAGGCCGAGCAGCGCGACCGAAGCCGGCGCCGGAACCAGGGTGCCGTTGAGGCGGAACTTGTGGTTCAGCTCTTCGCCGAAGATGCCGGTCGAGACGGGCACCAGCGTGTCGCCGATGATCGTGCCGGGCAGGGCGTCGGCGATGAACCACTGGCCGAGGACGCCGGCCGCGGTCGGGGCGCCGGTGACCGGATCAAGGATGGTGCCCGGGACGTCGGACTGGACGATGCCACCGGCGGGGATGATGACCTCGGAGCCGATGGTGATGGTGTAGATGAAGTTGCCGGCGCCGAGGACGATGCCGAACGAGTCAACCAGGGTCGTGCCGGTCGAATCGAAGAAGTCGAAGAACATGATGCCGTCGTCGGTGTCGACGCCGCCGACGAAGCCGAACTCGGCGAGGACGATGTCGTCGGTCGCGGTGCTCAGGTAGTCATCGGTGCCGATGATGCCGTCGGCCGGTGCGAACGCCTGGAAACCGCTGCCGCCGTCGAGGTCCGAGTAGAAGTCGGTCGTCGTGCCGCGGCCGGCGTTTTCGCTGCCGCCCTCGAGCGGGCTGGCGGTGATGAAGACATCAACGCCGTTCTGAAGGATGCGGGTGTTCGACCGATCGATATCGGCGACGGCCGAGCCGGCAACACCGGCCATGGCGATCACTGCGAGCGTCTTCATATCTGTCTCCTATCTCTCATCTCAGGGACCGGCACAACAGGGCCGGCCCTCTCTCTCGTGCCGCCTCACGCGGCTTCCCATGACTCGAACCCTGAGCGGGGCGTCGCCTGGCGCTTGGGTATCGCTGTCGTCTCTGCTCTCTGAACCGCTGCGGCCTCCCGCGGCAGCCTTCTCCCTGTGTCCGGGGGGGTACCCCAGCCCTCGGAGCATGACGCCGCGCGGGGGTGTTGTCAATCAGATTTCATGGAAAACGGGTTGCCGGACCTGCAGTTTGTATTTTGATTGGAACGTTCTCGGGCGTGCCGTTCGGCAGGGAAGGGCCGGGCGAGGGGGGAGATCGCGGCTGATTAGTCCCCGTGCCGCTGGCGGAGCTTGGTGCTCAGCCGGGCGATCAGGTGGGCCCGCTCGTAGCCGGCGACCCAGTCTGCGAGTGTTGCCGCGACCTCGTCCGGCGGCACGGGGGCCCCGGGGAGCGGGCAGCTCGGGCCGAGCTGGCGGGCGGCCATCGCCCGATAACGCGCCAGCGTCCGGTCACCTTCGAGGCTGAGCAGGTCGAAGTCTTCATTGAGGATCAGCACCACCGGCACCCGCAGCCCGCCGCAGATCTTGACCCGCTCGGCCAGATCCGCGTGCTCATCGCGGTCGACGTAGCGGGTCACGATCTTCCCGCCCGCGGCTTTCTCGATGTGGTCGAGCATCGGCACCTGCTGCACGCAGTCGCCGCACCACGTGCCGCTTGAGACGAGCACGTTGAGCGTGCGGTCGAAGCTCCCCAGCAGTTTCGATTGCTCCGCGGTCAGCGACACGCCGGCATGGAACTTTTTCCACGACTCTTGATGCCCCGGATCGCCCGCGGCGACATATGCGTCGTAGGCATGGCCGGCTTCGAACTCGGAACGGAGGAAATCGGGTGTGAGCATGCGTGAGCGTAGGGGGTCATCCCTCGCTTGCGCTTCGGGCTCGTCAGAGTCAAGGTCTTGACGAGCCCGAAGCGCAAGCGAGGGGCATCGCTTGACGACTTACCAGCGTTCGCCGTCGTTCTTGGGTGCCAAGGGCGAGAGCTCGCGGGTATCGCCGTTGACGGTCGTGCCGCCCTGGATCACCTGCGGGATGCCGGCCAGGAACTGGTGCGGGAAGGCCTGCGGCATGTCGCTCGCCTCGTCCAGCTTCTTCGTGTGCTCTTCGGTCAGGGTGACGCCGATCGCGCCCAGGTTGTCGGTCAGCTGGTCCATGGTCCGGGCACCGATGATCGAGCTGGTCACGCCCGCGCGGTCCTGGACCCACTTGAGCGCCGCCTGCGCGACCGAGCAGCCGGCGTCTTCGGCGACTTCGAGCAGCGCATCGATAATGGTGAACCCGCGCTCGTCGATCTTGCGTTCCCAGGCGGCGCCGCGGCCCTCTTCCTGCGTCACTTTGTCGCGGCGGTACTTGCCGGTCAGGATGCCGCCCTTGAGCGGGCTCCAAGGCGTCACGCCCATGCCTAGGTCCATCGCCATCGGCAGCAGTTCGCCCTCGACGCTCCGCTCGATGAGCGAGTACTCGATCTGGATCGCGCTCATTCGGTGCCAGCCGTACTGATGACAAAGGTAGTGCGCTTTGGCGCAGACCCACGCCGGATGATCGCTGAGCCCGACGTACCTGACTTTGCCCTGCTCGATCAGCACATCGAAGGTGTGCAGCGTCTCTTCGATCGGCGTGTGCTTGTCGAAAAAGTGCGCCCAGAGCAGGTCGATGTAGTCTGTTTTCAGGCGTCGGAGCGACTCGTCGACAGCCGCGATCAGGTTCTTGCGACCGCCGCCGCCCGCATTGGGATCGCCGGCGAACATGTTGCCCGTGCACTTGGTCGCGAGGACGAGCCGGTCACGCTTGCTGGGCGTCTTGGCGAGATGTTCCCCGATGATCGCTTCGCTGTGGCCCTTGGTGTACATATTGGCGGTGTCGAGGAAGTTGCCGCCGCGGTCGAGATAGGCATCGATGATCGCGGTCGAGTCTTCGGGTGTCGATCCCCAGCCCCAGTCCTCGCCGAAGGTCATGGTGCCCAGGCACAGCGGGCTGACGCGCAGGCCGGACCGGCCGAGGCTGACGAAGTGGTCGAGTTGCGTGGCTTCGGACATGGCGGTGCTCCGTGTGGATGTTCGGCGACGATAGCATCGGCTGATTCACGAAAGGCGAACGCGCAGCATGCAGACCGGGGCTTTGCACAATACGAATATGCCGCTGCTGCTCTGGCCCGGGCTGGCGGCGGACGGTCGGCTGTTCGACCCGCTGCGCGGTCTGCTGCCGGGCATGCGTGTGCCGGCGTTCATCGAGCCGAAGCCGCGTGAGAGCTTGCGGGACCACGCGCTCCGCTATGCCGAATCTCTCGCGGGCGACTTGCCGGCGGACGGCCGGTATGCCGTCGGCGGGTTCAGCTTCGGCGGGCAGCTCGCGCTCGAGCTCGCGGCCGCGCTCGACCCGCAGCCGCTGGGCGTCGTCCTGATCTGCGGCGTGCGCGGCAGGCACCAGATCTCGCCCGCGTTCAAGAGACAAGCCAAACTCGGTGCGATGGTCCCCGCGGCGCTCGCGAAGAAGCTGTATGTGCCATTCGCGAAGCGCTTCGCCGCCCGCGACGCGCTCGACCCCGCCTCGACCGAACTGCTGGTGCAGATGGCTCGCGACATCGAGCCGGCGTTCCTGAACTGGTCGTCGGCCGCGTGCGCCGGCTGGCCCGGCCCGCCGATGCTCGACCTGCCGATCCGCCACATCCACGGCGAGCGGGACGCGATCATCCCCGATGTCCGCGGCGAGGCCGACGAGACGATCGCCGGCGCCCGGCACCTGATCACGCTGACGCACCCGGATCGGGTCGCGGCGTTTGTGCAGGAATCGACGCGGTCGTTCGGTGCTGATCCGCGCTAGTCCTCGTCGACCATCGCCCGCAGCTCTCGGAGCAGCTCGAAGGCGGCCATCGGCGAGCACTCGTTCAGGTTGACTTCTTTGAGCCGATCGACCGCCGGGTGCGGCAGCAGCTCGGTAAACAGCGAGAGCTGCGGCGCGGGCCGCGGCGCGGTCGCGACGGGCGTCGCCTTGGGGCCGTGCTGGACGGCCAGCGAATCGAGGACCTGTTTCGCGCGCTCGGTGACCGCCTTCGGCACGCCGGCGAGCCGCGCGACCTGAATGCCGTAGGACTGATCGGCGCGTCCCGGGGCGACGCGGTGCAGGAAGACGATCTCGGGCTCACCGGGAGCGCCGTCGCTGCCTTTCGGCGTCCACTCGCGGACGGTCACGTGCAGGTTGGCGACGCGTCCCGGCAGCCGCTCGTCCAGATCGGTCAGCTCGTGGTAGTGCGTGGCAAAGAGCGTCCGCGGCCCGGGCGAATCGTCGGTGCCGGCGAGCGTCTCGGCGATCGCCCAGGCGAGGCTCAGCCCGTCGAGCGTGCTGGTGCCCCGGCCGATCTCATCGAGGATGACCAGCGAGCTGTCGGTGGCGTGGTTGAGGATGTTGGCCGTCTCGATCATCTCGACCATAAAGGTCGACTGGCCGCGGTGCAGGGCGTCGTCGGCGCCGACGCGGGTGAAGATCCGGTCGCACAGGCCGACCGTCGCCGAAGCCGCTGGCACGAAGCTGCCCGCGTGCGCGAGCAACGCGATCAGCGCGACCTGGCGGATGTACGTGCTCTTGCCCGCCATGTTGGGCCCGGTGATCAGCGACAAACCAGCGTGCGCGCCGCCGAGCTCGACGCCGTTGGCCACGAAATCGCCCGCGAGCGTCTCTTCGAGCACCGGGTGCCGGCCCTCGTCGATGTGCAGCACGCGGCTCTCGGTCATCGCCGGCCGGGTCCAGCCGAACTTCGCCGCGCGGTCGGCAAAGGCCAGCATCGCATCGATCTCGGCCAGCGCGTCGGCCAGCTCGAGCAGCGCCGCCAGCCGCTCGGCGACGAACCGGACGAGTGCGCCGAACAGCTCGCGCTCCCGCTCCAGGCTCCGGCCCTCGGCGCGGAGGACCTTCTCTTCGAAATCTTTCAGCTCGGGCGTGATGAACCGCTCGGCGTTCTTGAGCGTCTGCTTGCGGATCAGACCCGCGCCGTCGATCGTGGCTTTCGCGTTGGCCGCCTGCGCCGCCGACAGCTCGACGTAATAGCCGAAGACCTTGTTGTAGCCGACCTTGATCCCGGGCAGGCCCAGCTCGGTGGCGACCCTGGCCTGGTACGACGCGAGCCAGGCCGAGGCGTCGGTCCGCAGCGTGCGGGCCTCGTCGAGCTCGGCGTCGATGCCATCGCGGATGACGCCGCCGTCGCGGAGGTGCGCCGGCGGCTCGTCGACGCACTCGGCCGCGATCCGGTCCGCGACGGGACCGGCCTGCGCCTGCGCGGCTGTGATGCGTCCTGTTGTCTCGGCGAAGGCGGGCGTTGTCTCGAGCAGCTCGGCGATCGGCCCGGCCGCAGCGACCGATCGACCCAGGCCGACGACGTCCCGGGGAGAGCAGCGGCCGAGCGCCACGCGCCCCGCGATCCGCGCGATGTCCTGGACCGGGGCAAGCGCGTCGCCCAGCTCGCGCGAGAATCGGCGGTCTTCGGTCAGCGCTGCGACCCGCGCGTGTCGGGATTCGATGGCCGCGATATCGCACGCCGGCCGGCAGAGCCAGTCGCGGACCAGCCGCTTGCCCATCGCCGTCCGGCAGCCGCCCGCGCCGGCTTTGCCGAGAAACAGCCCGAGCAGCGAGCCGATCGTCGTGCCCTCGCGGATGGTCTGTTCGATTTCCAGCGACCGCAGACTCACGGCATCGATCACGCACCGGCTGTCGGTGGTCTCGCGCTTGGGCGGGCGGAGGTGCGCGAGCGTCGATGCCGCGAACGAGCCCGGCCGGCTACGCGCCGCGTCGTCGTCGATCGCCTGCGTCTCGCGGAGGTAGCGGATCGCGGCGCCGGCCGCGTGGGCCGCCGGGTCGGCGTCGGTCAGGCCGAAGCCCTCGAGCGTCGAGACGCCGAACTGCGAGCGGAGCATCTCGAGTGATTCGTCCCGCCGGAAGTGCCACGCGGCCCGGCCGGTCCCGTGCGCGCCGAGCGACTCGATCACCCGGCGGACGCGCGGCGGCGCTTCGCCGGTCGCCGTCTCGGCGTAGAGCACCTCGCCCACGCACCGGCCGGCGAGCGCATCGGCGATCGAGCCCGACTCGGCATCCAGCAGCGTCAACTCGCCCGTGCTCGCATCGACCACGGCGATCGAGGCGGCCGATGCATCGCCGGACTCCGTGAAATGCACCGCCGCCAAGCGGCTCGCGGCAGCGCCTTCGAGCAGCCCGTCATCGACCAGCGTGCCGGGGGTCACGACTTGCGTCACCGCGCGGTCCACCACGCCCTTGGCGTCTTTGGGGTCCTGGATCTGGTCGGCGATGGCGACGCGGTGGCCCAGCGCGACGAGCTTCCGCAGATAGGTATCGAGCTGGTGGTGCGGCACGCCCGCCAGCGGCACGCCGCCGGTCCGCTGCGTGAGCGTCAGCCCGAGCTGGCCCGCGACCAGCTCGGCGTCATCGAAGAACAGCTCGTAAAAGTCGCCCATGCGAAAGAGCAGCACGCAGTCGGGGTGCTGCTCTTTGAAGCGGAAAAACTGCTTCATGGCCGGGGTTTGCTTCGGGTCGTTCACGGCACGAACCCTAGCCGCGGCCGGCGATGGCGAGCGGTCGCACGCCATGTTCCGGTCGGGTGGACATTCCGGGTGCCACGGCTTGGCCGTCCTCGGCAAGCCGTGTGGGCACCGGAGTTTGGGTTGCCCTGCGGGTCAACCCGTGGCACCCGAGATCACTTCACTCGAGACGTCGTCAGCCGATCACCTCGGCCGGCGTGACCGCGTTGTCCGCTTCGGCCAGATCAGCACCCACCCGCTTGATGTGCTCGAGCAATGCGTCGAGATCGGCCGGGGTCTGGTGCGGGTTGACGGTGACCAGCCGGATCACCCGCCGGCCCTTGACGATGCCGAAGCCCAGCTTGGCCAGCTGCTCGTCGTCGAGCCGGTCGCAGATCGCGTCGCTGGGCTTGCCGGTCAGCTCGAAGCAGACGGTGATCCATTCCGGGTCGAAGCTGAGCGTGAAGTCGGGGTCGGCTTTGATCCTGTCCACGGCGTGCCGGGCAAGATCGACCTGCCGCTGCACGCGGGCCGCGTAGCCGTTATCACCGAGGGCTTGCCAGAGCGCCCAGAGCTTGATCGCTTCGTTGGGCCTTCCGCACTGGATCGACCGCGTGCCGGGGTTCAGCTCGTCCGAGTCCTGCTGGAAAAGGTAGCTGGCCGACTCGTCGAAGTGCTTGGTGGTCAGGCCCGGCTCGCGGGTCAGGCAGACGCTCGAGACCAGCGGCACGCCCATCATCTTGTGGGCGTCCCAGGTCAGCGAGTCGGCCCGGTCGAGGCCGGCCATCTTTCGTTTGTGCTCGGGGTGCAGCAGGGCGGTTCCGCCGAACGCGCCGTCGACATGCAGCCAGAGGCCGTGCTTTTCGGCGGCGTCGGCGAGCGCACCGATCGGGTCGAACGCGCCCATGACCGTGGTGCCGCTGGTCGCGACGATCATGATCGGCCGGATGCCCGCAGCGGCGTCCTCGGCGATCTTGGACTCGAGCGCCCCAGGGATCATCCGGCCGTGCTCATCCGCCGCGACGAACCGGACCGAATCGCGCCCCAGCCCGATCAGCCCAGCGTTCTTGCGCACCGAATAGTGCGATTCCTCCGAGACATACACGCCCAGCGGCCCGGTGTGCGACTGGGTCAGCCCGCCCTCGCGGCAGCGGCCGAGCATCTCGTTGCGGCCGATGATCATGCCGGCCATGTTGCTCATCGAGCCGCCGGGCGTAAACAGGCCGTCGCCGTCCGGCCAGCCGGCGCAGGCGAGCTTCTTTTCGATCAGCTGCTGCTCGAGGAGCACCTGCACGCCGGCGGCCTTGTAGGTGTACATCGAGCTGTTGACGACGGCTTTGACGATCTCGGCGACGACGGCCACGGGTTCCCGCCCGCCGAAGAGCTGGTTGAAGAACGCCGGCCCGGTCGTGCTGGGCGTGGCGAGCATGACCTTTTCCAGTGCAGCGAGCGCTGCCGCGTCGCCGAGGCCCGTCTCGGGGATGGCCAGCTTCAGGTCGCGGATCGCCTGAGCCGGTTCGGGCGTGGGCTTGACCGGGTCGGCCTTCTCAGAGGCGAGAATCGCCTCGATCAGGCTCGCGGCTCGGCGGAGGATGGCATCGGGATCAGGGTGCGGCTCGAATACTGCCATGCTTCAATCATTGGCTGACCCGAGGAGACACATCATGACCGACAGCACCGGCAGCACCAAGAGCACGCCCGACCCCCGCAACAAGCTCGGCCTGACCGAGGCCGAGTGGAAGGCGCGGCTCTCGCCCGAGCAGTACCGCGTCCTCCGCCAGCAGGGCACCGAGCGGGCCTTCACCGGCGAGTACACCGATACGACCGATGCGGGGATCTACCGCTGCGCGGCTTGCGACCACCCGCTGTTTGAATCGGGGACCAAGTTCCATTCTGGGTGCGGCTGGCCCAGCTACCACGCGGCCAAGCCAGGCTCGGTCGACGAAATCGAAGACACAAGCCACGGGATGGTGCGGACCGAGGTGACCTGTGCGAACTGCGGCAGCCATCTGGGCCATGTCTTTCCGGACGGCCCGCCCCCGACCGGGCTGCGGTATTGCATCAATTCCGTCTCGGTGAAGCTGGAGCACGAGCAGTAAGCCCTCGCGGTCTTGTATACAATCCGGCATGCCCACCGTCAGTGTCTTCGACATGTTCAAGATCGGCGTCGGGCCCTCCAGCTCGCACACCCTCGGCCCGTGGCGGATCGTCCAGCGGTTCGAGCAGCGGGTCATCCTTGAAGCGCCCGATGTCGCCGTCGCCAGGGTCCGGTTCGAGCTGCTCGGCTCGCTCGCGCTGACCGGCAAAGGCCACGCGACCGACAAGGCCATCTGCCTCGCGATGCTCGGCGAGCAGCCCGAGACCGTGCCGGTTGATGAGATCGATGTCAAGCTCGCGAAATTCGCAGCGGACAACGCGGCGACCTTCGCCGATCAGCCGGTGCACTTCGAGCCCGAGCGCGATGTCGCGATGCTCAAGAACGAGCGGCACCCGGGGCACGCCAACGCGATGCGGTGCTTCGCGCAGCTGGCCGACGGCCGGGAGATCACGCGGACGTACTTCAGCGTCGGCGGCGGCTTCGTCGCCTCGCCCGACGAGCTCGACGACACGATCGGCGAGCGGGCGATGCCGGCGCGGCCCGTCCGCTTTGGCAAGGACTTGCTTCAGCATTGCCACGAGACCGGGCTGCCGATCAGCCGCGTTGTGTACGAAAACGAACTTGCGTGGTTCAGCGAGAGCGAGATCTGTTCGCAGGCCGACCGCCTGTGGCAGACGATGCGCGCCTGCATCCGGCGGGGCTGCCGGACGCGAGGTGTGCTGCCGGGCGGGCTCGATGTCACGCGCCGTGCGCCGGACCTGATCCACGAGCTGGTGCCCGAGTACCCGGCCGAGTGCGACCAATCGCTCGTGCACACGCTCCGCGGCATGACGCTGCCGTTCGAGACGATGCTGCGGCTGGTCTCGTGCTTTGCGCTGGCGGTCAACGAAGAAAACGCGGCGCTGGGCCGAGTCGTCACCGCGCCGACCAACGGCGCGGCCGGCGTGATCCCCGCCGTCATGATGTACCGGGCGTGCTTCGGCGAAGCGCCCATGACAACCGACGAAGCGCTGCGGTTCATATTGGTTTCGGGCCAGATCGGCGCGCTGTTCAAGCAGAACGCGACGATCTCCGCCGCGATGGGCGGGTGCCAGGCGGAGATCGGCGTGTCATCCGCGATGGCCGCCGGCGGGCTGACGGAACTTATGGGCGGCACACCCGGTCAAGCGCTCATGGCCGCCGAGATCGCGATGGAGCACCACCTGGGCATGACCTGCGACCCGGTTGGCGGGCTGGTCCAGGTCCCGTGCATCGAGCGGAACGCGATGGGGGCGCTCAAGGCGATCTCTGCCGCGGTGCTGGCGGTCAACGGCGAGCCGGCACATGCGCGCGTGTCGTTCGACGACGTCGTCGCCACCATGTGGGAGACCGCGCAGCAGATGAACGAGCGGTACAAAGAGACCAGCCTCGGCGGACTGGCCGTGAACCTGTCTGTTCGATTGGTCGAGTGCTAGCCGGGCGGGCTACTTCGGCTTGATATCGAGGAAGCTCTCGACCGAGGCCAGGTCGCGGCCGAGCTGCGGCGTGAAGGGCATCGACCAGCTCTCGCCCTCGGCGACGCGGACGATCTTGCCGCACTTGGCGCGGGCGCCCCAGATGCGGTTGCCGCGGATGTAGAAGTTGTTCTTCTCTTCGCGGGCCTTCTGCGACCGCTTGAGGGCCTTGATATTGGCCGGGTCTTGACGCATGAGCCGGGCGATGGTGTCGCGGGCGGCCTTGTTGTTGGGGACCTTGCTGATGGTCAGAGAGAGGTTGGCGCCGGGGGCGTAGGCGGTTGTGGGTGCAGCAGCAGCGGGCATGGCCGGGTCCTCGGACGGGTTTCGATCGTGATTCGCCCGGCCGCCACCACGGCCCGAGCAGGCCGCAACTCTAGGCGGCGGGAGCTGTCGGGAGCAAGCATTCGTCGGCCGCGGCGCTACCATTGCGGTCCATGAGTGACGATCAAGCACCGACGCCGCCCCAGCCGACCCCGCCGCCTCCCTTTGACCCGGAAGCGGCGCACCAGCAGCGTCCGCGGCTGCGGCCGGTCCGCGGCTTTGCGGCCCCCGCACAGGGCCCGGACGGCAACCAGATCCAGGTCATGGGTCTGGCCGACGCGAAGCAGATCTCGCCGAAGGTCGTCTTTACCCAGCCCGCGATGCAGGCGGTCATCCCGCATCTGACCGGCGAGAAGGGCCTCGACGAGATCGTGACCGAGGTCGGACGGGGGCTCCAGCGGCCGATGCTCGAGGCGTTTGTCGCCCAGCTCGACGACGCGGGGCTGATCGAGGGCCCGACCTTCGACGCGATGTGGGACAAGATGAAGGCCGATTTCGACTCGGCCGAGGAGCTGCCGCCGGCCCAGACCGCGGCAATCGCCGACATGCTCGTCGAGCAGGCGGTCCAGCAGGCCGAGAGCCGGTCCGCGACCAACGAGGAAAAGGCCGAGCAGGGCGGGCCGAAACTGGCCCAGCAGCTCGAAACCTGGATGGACCAGACCCTCAGCGAGGCGGAAGACCCGAGCTTCGAGAGCCTGCCCAGGGCGATCGTCGTGCCCAGTGTGCCATACGGCAACGGCTGGCGGGCGTACTCGGTGGTCTACGGCCGGATGCGGGTGGTTGACACACCCAAACGGATTCTCATTCTGGGTACCAACCACTTCGGCATGGGTACCGGCGTTGTCGGCTGCGACAAGGGCTTCCGGACTCCAGTGGGCCGCAGCCCGCTGGACACCGAAATGGCCGATGCGCTGCGCAATTCGTTGGGTGACAAGCTCTTCGAGCACCGCTACGACCATGAGCGGGAGCACTCGATCGAGCTGCAGTGCGGCTGGCTGCAGAAAGTCTTCGGCGGGGACGACGGCACGAGCCCGCCGATTTTTGCCGCTCTTGTGCACGACCCGGTGGTCAACGAGGGCAAGGCGTACGACGGCGAAGGCATTGGGCTCGATGAGTTCGTCGAAGCGGCGAAGTCGGCCATCGGCTCGCTCGAGGGCCCGACGCTGGTGGTCGCTTCGGCCGAGATGAGCCACGTCGGGCCGTCCTACGGGGATCAGGTGCAGCTCGCCGGCGACTCGCAGGAAGCGGACCAGAACCGCCGAAAGGTCCTCGAGCAGGACCATCAGCTGCTCAAGAGCCTGGTGGAGGGCAAGCCGCAGGATCTGATCGCGAGCCTGGCGTGGCAGCAGAACCCGACGCGGTGGAGCTCGACCGGAGCCCTGGCGGCGGCGTCGATGATCGTCGGCTCACCCGAGGCCAAGCTGCTGAACATCGGTGCGGTGATGGATGCCCAGGGGTCGGCGATGATCACGGCCCCTGCCATGGCCATGCTGTAGGGCTGGCGGGACCGATCATGGGCACGCTTGAGCAGCAGGTCTGGACATTTCTCGGGCTGCTGATCGGGGCGGTGGGGATCGGGCTGCTCGCGATCAGTCGCCGCGGAGGTTTGGAAGGTGTTCAGGTTTGGTGGGTCGGTTGGGTCGGTCCGTCGTCGATAACCGCCGCGGGTCTGGCGTTGGTGTTTGGGGCGTACCACCTGATCGCGTATCTCGGCGTGCCGGGCTGGATCGCCCTGGCGGTTCGTCGAGACCTCTGGTGGCTGGTGCCGATCGGCTGTGTGGTGACGATCGTCGGTTCGATCGCGAGCGAGCGTTCTTTGGGCGGGGCGCGAACCGGCGGCGGGGACGCGGAGTCTGAACCAGACGATGCGTCTTTCTAGATCATATTTGAATACACCGGAAACATGTATTTTGGTGCTCACGAACCGTGGGTCTTGGTCTCCCTGCATCGTTGGGGCGCTGCTGCATAGCATCGCAGGCCGGCGTGCGGGGGACGCGGCCGCGCAAGGCCCGTGGCGGCAGGCCGCCCGGTGGGCCGGGCCGCCCGCGCGACCCACCAGCTTGAGTCCCGCTCGGTCGCGATGGAACGCGGCGCGAGTCATAGCCGAACCCGGCCGACACCGGCCGGCACGCTCAGTGGAGATAGCCAAACATGGCAGGC
>JBCDEF010000017.1:0-21924 GCA_039179915.1 Planctomycetota bacterium
ATCGGCGGGACATGGTTCGGGCTCAAAGGTGTCTGTGACATCGAATCCGCCGCTCGGCCCGGGTGTGAAGACCAGGTTTGCGTTCTCCAGCGGGAAGAACCCGCTCTCTTCGGGCCAGAAGTCATAGAACGCGTTCGATGGTTCGAAAAAGGGCACGTCAGAGGAGAATCTGTACACATTCGGGAAAGACCCATCAAATACACCGATAACGAGGTTGGCGTTCAGGAACTTATCCCCTAGAAGCAAGCCGCTCGTGTAGCCGCACACAATGGTGCCGTCGTCGAACAACTGCATCTGAAAGGTGTAGCTGAAGTCAGCGTCGTCATCCGCGGCATCGGATCGCACAGCGTCCCACGTGATCACGGCCCGGTCGTCGAACTGGTTGAACCGGACCACGCCGCCCTCCTCGGTGTTGATGTCGCTCCAGAACGCGGCGAGGGTGGGCTGCTCGAGTTCGCTTAAATCGTCCGGCTCCGGCTCAGCGTCGAGCTCCTGCTCGGTGCCAAGCGTGACAACACCGTTGGCGTAGACCCAGATTTGTTCATAGCCGGTCCCGGCGAACGGGAATGAGAAGGGCAGCGACACGAGTTCGCGTTCGTCGTCTCCGGCGTCGGTCAGCCCGTCGAGCGGCGGACCGGTCTCAGTCTCCCATTCCGGCGGAATGGCGAGGGCGGTGCCGGCGGCAGCAGCGATCGCCAAGGCAGCAGCGCCGCGTGCGGCGCTCGGGATCAGTGTCATCGTGTCGCTCCATTTCGATCAACAGACACAGAAATATCGCTGTGCAGTGTGATCGTGTCCTGAAGCGATGGTGAAAAACGATTCATGCTGTCGGGCCGCAGTATGAAGCATGTTTTATTGTGGGTTCATCGGCGAGCGAGGGTGCGGCACGATTCTCTTTGTAGACAGCGGCTGCGCGTAGAGCGGCCCGCATGGAGGATTGTTCAAATGGTTCGTGCTTCGACCCGCTCGCTTGTGTTTGCGTCCGGCCTGGCCCTCGGTGTTTTGCCTGCGACACCAGCTCTTCCGGCCGGTGTTGTCTTGTCCGCCGGGGCGGGCTCGGTGATGGCTGCGCCGCAGTTCGCCGATCGCAGCGTCCCGATGTACGAGGCGGCCGAGTGGACGATCGACATCGATGCGTCGGCCGTCGCCGGTAACCCGTTCGATGTTGACGCGACGGCCCGCTTCGTCGGGAGCGACGGGTCCGAGTTCGACGCGCCGCTGTTCTACATGGGCGAAACGGGCTCCGGCGAGCTGCGGTTTGGCCTGCGGTTTACGGGCACAGCGCCGGGCGTTGAGTACAGCTTCACCACATCGAGCGGCATCGACTCGCTCGATGGCGCGACCGGCTCGCTGTCGGTTGAGCCGGCCGATGGCTTCGGCTTTGTGACGTCGAGCGGCTCAAAGTTCGCTGTGCGCCGCGGTGCGGCGGGCGAGCTCGGCGGCTTCCTGCTCAACATCGTGCAGAGCGACCCGGCCGGCAGCGATAGCCCGTTCAAGCACATGCACCTGCCCGACCTGGCCGACGATCCCGTCGCTCGAACGCAGGCCTACGCGGATTATGCTGTCGCGAACGGGTTCTCGGCGATTTATGTGATGCTCAATAACCATCTCAGCGATCTGGGCGCATTCGAAGGCTCGGATGTCACAACGCCCAACCCCGACCTGCTCGCCTTCGATGCGCTCGACCAGATCGTGGCGACCGCCAATGCGAACGGGCTGCACGTCCACTTCTGGCGGTGGGGAGATGCCAACCGCGGGTGGACCGCCGAGAACCTGCCCGGCGGGATCAACGGCGAGGCCGACCGCCGCGTGACGGAGTATCTGGCGAAGCGGCTTGGCGCGCTGCCGTCGTGGTCAATCGGCTACGGGTTCGATCTGCACGAATGGGTGACGCCGGCGGAGCTGGAAATCTGGAAGACCGACCTGAAGTCGGCCTTGGTTTTCCCGCATCTGATCTCGGCGCGATCGTACGATTTCGAATCCCCGACGTCGGCTATCCTCGGCTACGCGCAGGGTGACAACGAGCTGGGCGAATCGACGCCGCGCATCCCCGACTACGACGAGCTGGTCGGCCTGATCGCGGCCGATCCGCAGCAGCCGCACCTGCTCGAAGAACGGAACGTCCTCGGCCGGTGGGGCCTCGACAGCGACGGCACGCGGCTGCTGATGTGGCGCTCGGCGATGGCCGGCGGTGTCGGCGGGTGGTACGGCTTCTTCAACCAGGACCCTGTCTTCGACAACGACATCGGCTACACGAACCCGGCGGCACTCAAGTCGCACGCGACATTCTGGCGGGATCGGTTCGAGCTCGACATGCAGCCAGCGAACGAACTGGTTGAAAACAACGGCGATGGTACACTCGCGGTCCGGTCCGAGCAGGCCGGCACGATTGTTGTCTTCGCCGAGGAGACGGACCGGGTGCAACTCGATTTCTCGGATGAGATCTCGGAACGGTCGGCGGTCGCTGTTGACACAAAAGCTGCGTACGCGGAGCTGGATATCGGCGTCTTCCCGGCGCACGACACATCGTGGTCAGCCCCGTACACATCAGACTGGGCTCTGTATTTCACGGGCGAGCCCGGTGCAGGCTGCGCGGGTGATGTGAATGGCGACGGCACGCTCGACAGCGCCGACTTCTTCGCTTGGGTGCAGGCCTTCGATGAGCAGCGTCCCGAGGCTGATGTGAACCGCGACGGCGATGTGACCGGCGGCGACTTTTTCGCCTGGGTCGACCTGTTCCAGAACGGGTGCTGAACGCAATGGCTCACGGCGACGGGCTTGCCCTGGCTTGCCCAGGCCTGCATCGGCTCTGGTGACATGGCCTCGCCTTGGTCTCAACCTGCCCCAATACAGCAGAATGAAACCGTTTTATTTATACCTCATATTAGCTCCATATGCCCAAACCATTTTATTGCGTGCGGGTGACGGGGCGGTCCGGTCGCCCGTGCCGCGATATTTTTATCCATCTCGATTTCTTTTGCCTGTCAATGCATCACCCATCGCCCGTTGTCCATCGCCGGTCATCTGAAGGGACGCGGCCGTGAACCAAAATGACTCACACCGGACTGTTGACATCGACTTCGAGCGGCCTCGGCTGATCAGTTGGGCGGCGATCTTCGCCGGCCTGTTTGTTGTGGTCGGCATGAGCTGGCTTCTCTACCTGCTGGGAGCCGCGCTCGGGGTGAGCGTTGCAGACGCCACGGACGGCGCGGCGATCGGCAACGGGCTGGGCATCGGCGCAGTGATCTGGATGATCCTGACGCCGTGCGCCGCCTTCTTTATCGGGTCTCTGCTCACCTCGCGGCTCAGCGGCAAGACAGACGATACCGTCGGCATCCTGCACGGCATCTCGCTCTGGGGTGTGTCGACCACCTTGATCATCGTGCTGGGCTTCTTCGGCATGTCGCAGCTGGTGCAAACAGGCCAGGGGTTCATCTCCGCGGCGGGCAACGCGGCGGGTACGACGATCACTGGTGTGGCCTCGGCTGCGCAGAGCACGGCTCAGGCAACCGTGAGAGCCGCCGACGCCGCTATCGACTCACCGCTGAGCGATAACATCCAGGCCAGGCTGAAGCGCAAGGCCAGCAGCTACATCGCAGACCTGGACGCCCGCGGCGGCGCCGATGTGAACGCCGATGAGATCCGGCTCGCTATCGACGGGCTCGATCAACAGGCCCTGACCGATATCACCAGCGCGCTGATCGCCGGCGAGACGCAGACAGCCCGCGAGGAGATGCGGTCGGCTACAGGGCTGTCGGAAGATGAAGTTCGTGAGATCATCGAAGGCATGTCCACCGAGGTGCAAGAGCTCATCGGCGAGGCCGGCGACGATCAGGGCCTGGTTGCCGACATCTCTACAATCGTCCGCGATCGGGTCAGCGGTTTCGTTGCCGACCTTGATGATGCGGGCGGGGCCGAAATCACGCAGTCTGACATCCGCCAGGCGATCAACGAGCTTGACGCCGCGGCGCTGCAGAGGGTGAGCCTGCGGCTGATCCAGGGTGACCCCGAAGCCGCGAAAGATGTCCTGACCGCTAACACCTCGCTGAGCGACCGGCAGATCGACGAGCTGGTGACCAGCGTTGTGCGTGATATCGAGACGGAGCTGGCGGATCTGCAGACCGCGGCGGCCGAGGCGACCGAAGCCGCCTCGGACTATGCGGTTGCGGTGCTGTGGTCGGCGTTCGGCGTGGCAGCGTTGTCGCTGGTGATGTGCATCTTTGGCGGCTGGATCGGCACCGAATCCACGCGGCAGATCGAGGTCCGCCGCGGCCGGGTGTAGTCAACGGCACCGCTCGGTGCGTTCACGAATCGACATACACACACGTCCATTGGAGAACTTGTTATGCGTATCGGAGCTATCTCGCTCTTGTTGATCATCCTGCTGCTGGCCGTCCTCCTGCAAAGCGCATGGGTCGGCGGGATCGGCGGTCTGATCCTGATCATCTTGGTCGTGTTGCTGCTCATGGGCCGGCTGTAAGGCCCGCCAACGCGGCACCCTCTCTGCCCGTACAATGTCGATCCCGCGAAGGGGAGTTTCCGATGGGTAATGTTCTCAAGATCGTGTTTGCAATCCTGCTTCCGCCCCTCGGCGTTGCGCTCGAGACCGGCATCGGCGGAGCGTTCCTGCTGAACCTGCTGCTAACACTGTTGGGGTATATCCCCGGGGTCGTGCACGCGATCTATATCATCGCAACCCGGTAGCGAGGCCGAGTCATCAGGCCACGACTTCATGACCGATACGCGCCCTCACGCTCGTACGTGCGGATGATACTGCCGCGTGTAAGAAAGAGTATCCTGAAGTATGGCACCTGCAGGACGCACCGGCCGGGATCACGCGAATGCACAGGGAGACGGCCGCCTCTGGAGTCTCAGTCCCGGAACCGTTGTCCTCTTCGATAATGCATCGCATAAGCTGACGGCCAAGCCGGCATCCCGTGTCGCGGATTCGCTCCTTTCGACACTCGAGGATGCCGGTTGGGAAGCAACCCGGATCGACGCACACCAACGGGGCGTGAAAGAGGCCCTGGCCGAGTTCGATGCCATAGAAGCGGATCTGATTATTGCACTCGGTGGCGATGGCACCGTCGCGGCGTGTGCCGACGCTGCGATGCGGGCTAGGGCGGCTCTTCTGCCCGTTCCCGGCGGAACCATGAACCTGACGGCGAAGGACCTCGGTGCGTCGGATGCGAACGACCGGCTTGTGGATCGCTACATGATGGGCACCGCAGCGACAATCGACACCGCAGAAATCAACGGACACACGTTTCTACACTCCGTCGCGACCGGTCTGGTCCCGGCGATCGGAGCTCAGCGTGAGGCGTTTCGTTCTCGGCGAAATGTCGTCGCACGCGGTGCGGCGCTCGCCGCGGCCGGTCGCATCGCGCTGTGCCATCGTCCCGCTGCGATGCGGATGCAGACGGATAAAGGCATCACCGAGACATGGAGCCTCTGCGTGGTTGCCAGCAACAACCGGCTCCACCGCCATCACGACATCGGGTTCGGCCGCGCGTCGCTCGATGCCGGCACCATTGGTCTGTATATGAGCACGCACAAAGGTCTGCTCGGCCGGTTCGTGCTGATGCAGACGCTGATCACTGGCCAACTCGAGCTCGACCGGTCGTTCCGCGCTGCATCCGTCGAAGAAATCAGCATCGATTCGGATGCGCCGACCGTGGCCGTCTCGGTCGACGGCGAGATCCTGTCGCTCGAGCCGCCGATCGTGATCACCCAGAAGCGATCCGCACTCCGCGTGATCATCCCCGGGCCATCGCCGGACGCCGGCGCATGACCACTATCGTCCACGTTTCGGATCTGCATCTCGATCGGATCGTGCCGGGCAGCGACGAGGCGTTGCTGCGAGCGATCCGCGGCATCGAGCCCGACGCCGTGGTCGCGAGCGGCGACTTTACGATGGCCGGGCGTATGCATGAATTCGCCGCCGCGAGAGACTTTTTGCGTCGCATCGACGCTCCCGTCATCGCGTGCCCCGGCAACCACGACATACCGGCGTATGCCATGTTCCAGCGGTTCCTCTTCCCGCTCGGGCGGTACAACAGGTTCATCGCCGCCGGCAGCACGGATGCCGCGAGAATCGGCGGCGTCGCTGTGTTGGCGTTGAACACCGCCCGCTCGTGGAACGTGTCGTTCGATTGGTCTCGCGGAACAGTGAGCGGGCACCAGATCGCGACCGCTCAGTCGTTCTTCCGCGAGAACGCTGACGCATCGACGAAGCTGCTCGTCGCGCACCATCCGTTCTGTGTGCCCCGGGACGCCCCGACGTACCGGGTGGTCGGAAACGCGGCCCGCTTGCTCGCCGCTGTTGAACCGCTTGGTGTAGACGCCGTCCTTGCGGGCCATCTGCACCGCCAGTTCGAGAGTACCGCCGTCGGCAGAGAGAAGGGAAACGCGTACAACGCCCGGGTACTCCAGGCCGGCACGGCGCTGTCGGTCCGCCGCCGCGGCGAACGGAATGGTTTCCTCGTGCTCCGGTGTGCAAACGGCATCGAAGAGGTCAGCGCATTCGCGTTCGATCGGAACGAGTTCGTCCCCGTTACCCTCAGGAAGATCGCCGAGGACGCGTTGCTCCGAGACCCGTGACTCGTCGTACGCCGCGTGGGGCGCGCACCGGACGTCGCCGCACAGGAGAACAGCCGTGTCAGACCTCGCCAAGATCCTCATCGTCAGCGATACAGACGCCGACGAGATCGCCCAAGCCGTCGGTCCTGGTTTCAGCATCGTTCGGATCACCGACCCGGGCTCCGTAGCGGACTCGTATGCCGGCGTGCTGGCGGCCGTTGTGGTCTCCTCTGCTGTGTGGCACGATGCGGACCGTCGCGAGACCATCCGAAACAGAGCGGACGGGGCCCCGATCGTGGTCGTCACCGCTGAGAGCGAGGCGGCAGAGAGCGTGGTCCGCCATCTCCACCTGGGCGCTTCCACTTTTGTGCCGAAGCACAAAGCGACGTATAAGCTCCGGTCCACCATCGAGCAGATGGTCCAGCTCCTGGATCGCGATCCGATCCGTGCGACGCTGCGTCCCTTTCTCGTTTCGACAGCCGCGGTCTATGACTTCCCGAGCCGGCTCGAGTCGAGCAGGCTGGCGGCGGGGTTTCTCGATACGGTCCTCGCTCAGTTCGATCTCGCCGACGAGAACGACCGGTTCCGGCTGCGCCTGGCGGTCTCCGAGGCGATGACCAACGCGATCGTTCACGGCAATTTCGGCATCGATTCCGCGATTCGAGAGACCGATCCCGGCGCCTACTTCGAAGCGATCGAGCAGGCCGAGCGGTCCGCCGACGCCGACGAAAAACGTGTCCGTGTGGAGTTCTCTGTGACCCCGACGGAGGCCGCAGTTGCGATCCAAGACGACGGCCAGGGCTTTAATACGGCCGGTGTGCAAGACCCGACGTCCGGAGACGCCCTGACACAACCCAGCGGCCGCGGGCTCCTGCTGATGCGCGCCTACACCGATAGCCTCGAATGGAATCAGACCGGCAACCGGATCACGCTCAGGAAAGGGCTCCGCGCACCCTGACCTCTGCGATGACGACGGCTCCCTTCTTCGATGCTCGCTCGTGTCTTGAACCCGAAATCGGGCTTCTCACCGCGGGTACGCATGCCCGGGAACTTCTCGAACCGCCGCTCACGGGTCTCTGGCTTCTTGACCGTAGTGGGCCCGTACGCGATCGCGTAGCGGCTGGTCTTGTTCAGCGTCTCGTAGGTCTTCTTGTCCTTGCTGGTTTTTCCGAGGCCTTCATGTCGACCTTCACCCACAGATCATCGGACTGTGCGTGGTTCGCTTCCAGCCATCGAACGAGATCCTCGGGCGTATTGAAGGCTTTGATTTTTGATGGCCTGGCTGCGCGCATGGCAGCGATGCTCGGACCGCGGGCAGACGCGAACACGCCTGTCGCGCGTGAGGCGAGCTTTCACGGGTCCGGTTCGTCGAACACGTGCTTGAGTTGGTCCTGGAGCTTCCTGACCTCGCATTCGACCGAAGCGATCGCTTCGGTGGCCTTGCCATCGCATAGGTTTTTCGCGACGCGCAGCTCGAGCTTGATCACGCCGATGGTGTTGAGGATGTCGTGACGCTGCTTGCGGCGTTGCTCGGGCTCGGGTGGTGGAGACGCACTCATTGCTGGGCCTCAATGCCTCGGGTTGGCTGACGATGCGGCGACGCGTTGCACAAGCGTCTCCAGATGATCCGGCTCGACCGGCTTGACGATATGTTCGTCGAAACCGGCATCGATGGCTCGGACCCGGTCGCTCTCCTGCCCCCACCCGGTCTGCGCCACGACTATGGCCTGCTTCCGCCACGGCGCAGAACGCATCGCAGACGCGGCCTCGTAGCCATCGAGAACAGGCATGCCGATATCCATGATCACCAGCTCCGGGCGCGTCGCATTGGCGGTCTCGAGGGCCTAGGAACCGTCGTACGCGACTTGGACCTCGTGGCCCATCGACCGGACGAGGCCCGCGAGCAGATCGGCCCCGGCGGTGTTGTCGTCGACCACCAGCACCCGGAGCCGCCGGGTGTTGTCTTCCGGTGCGCGCCGCGCGGCAACCACGTGGTGGGGTGGGCGGTCCCCGCCTCGGTGCGGGGCAGAAAAATTCTGAAGGTCGATCCCCGATCGATCCCATCGGACTCGACCGATACCCGCCCGCCATGCATCTCGACAAACGAACGAACAACGGTCAGCCCGAGACCGAGTCCGGAGGAGCGGGAATCCTCGGTCCGCTCGATCTGAGCGAAGAGATGGAAGATGGTTTCGAGGTGGGCCGGGTCGATCCCGCGGCCGGAATCGGTGACGCTGACCTCGACCTCGTCGTCCGACGCGATCAACGCTAGACGGATCTCGCCCTCATCCGGGGTGTACTTGACCGCGTTGTGCAGCACGTTCGAGAACACCTGGATGAGACGGGCCCGGTCGGCGAAGAGCTCGACCGGCGGGTCGGCCGGGATCTCGGTGTGCAGCGTGTGGCGGTTCTCTTCAACAAACGGCATCACGGCGTGGATCGCGTCGCTCAGAATGTCTTGGAGCACGAGCGCTTCGGGTTTCAGCTCGATCTTGTTGCGGGAGATGCGGGCCACATCCAGCAGATCGTTGACCAGGCGGACCACCTGCGTGAGCTGCCTTGTGAGCGACTGCACGAGGTCTTTCTGGTCTCCTTCGGTTTGGTTCTCGAGCAGAGCGAGCCCCGTCCGGAGCGGCGCCAGCGGGTTGCGGAGTTCGTGGGCGAGCGTCGCCAGGAAGCGGTCTTTGCGGCCGTTGAGCTCCGACAGCTCCGCGAGCGTCTCGCGGAGCTCGTGCTCGAGCTGCTTGCGGGATGTAATATCGACCGCCATGACAAAGCAGCCCGCCCCGTCATCGGTGTGGGAATCCGGCACATAGGTGACCTGCTTGTTGAGCACATCGTCGGTGCCGACGACACGCAGATCCAGCTCGTAGGTCACCCGTTCGCCCGCCAGCGCTCTGTCGAGGTACGGCTCGACGGTCGAGTACGCCTCAGCGCCCATCACGTTCCGGACTTCCTTGCCGATGATCTCGTCGGGACGGCCGCCGAACTGCTCGGCGTACTGGGCGTTCACCCATTTGTACCGCTTGTTCGGCCCGACATACGCGACCAGGGCGGGGAGCGAGTCGGCGAGCGTCTGGATCTGCTTAGCCCGCTTTTCGGCGAGCCGGGCGTCGGCCTTCTGCTGCGTGATGTTGCTGCTGATCGTGGCGACATGCTCGGTCTCGCCGTCGCGGTTCTTGAGCAGGAAGCAGTTGTAGAGTACCCAGATCGGCTTCTGGGTCTTGAAATGGCGGAAGCGGACCTCGATTTCGCCGCTGCCCTTCGCGAGCACGTGCGGGAAAAACTCATCGAATATCTTCTTGCAGTCCTCTGGGAAGAAAAAGTCATCGACCCGGCGCGCCTGGGCGTCTTCCAGCGAGTCGAGCCCGACCATCCGGAGCCCGGCCGGGTTGACGAACACCGGGCGGCGGTCCAGGTCGCACACGCCGATGAACTCGCCCGAAAGCTCGATCAGTGCATCGAACTGATCGAACGTCGATGGCAGATCCGCCGCAACATTCGAGACATGTGTGTCATGTGTCATAGAGGTCTCGCGATCCGCACATCATACGATTGACAGCGACACACGTTGGATGCCGGAGTCTAAAGTCGGGAGCGACTGCGCGTCGCGGCGCCGCTCTCCCGCAGCGGAAACCGCCTGCCGGTGGACTGGCCCCTGCCGCCGGGAGCGCGGCCGCGCACCATAATTCTACTGCACCGGCGTTGGCGAACGCGGAGACGTATGCGCACAACTCGAACTACTCTTTGTCGCGAGACCGGCTGGTCACGGCATGCTCCAGACCCGCGACTGGCAATCCGCTGCGTGTCTGGATCTGTCAATTTGACATCATCATCGGGTCAATCAATGGAGCGTCGAGATGCCGAGCACCCAGCAGACAGGCGGACGTTCACCGCTTATGCGGGGCTCGGGCCGCCAGGATTTGGGTCGGCCGGATCGTCGCGATCTGCTGTTTTGTCTGTGCCGCGGCGTGGCGTGCGGTTCGATCCGCTCGTTGGTCGGTATTCGCGTTGTTTGCGGGGGCCTTGAAAGACGCTCCGCATCGCTTCGCGCCGGAAGCACAGCAGCACCGAGACCAAAAAGACCGCCAGAGTGATCAGGAAAGCCGCGTGCACGGCGAACGGCGCACGGCCTGTCGATCCGAAAAGGACCCAGCCGGATCCGATCATCACGAGCAACGAGACGATGACAAACAAACGCGTAGCCATACAATAGATATAAGGCGAGAGATATTCATCTGTGTGATATGCGGGTGAAAAGTGCTTCATCCGAAACGGTCCTTCTCTCTTGGCGACATGGTATCGGCGTCAGCGGCGGGCAGGATGAAGCGGAACTCGCAGCCGCGGTCGAGGTTCTCGACCTCGACCGTGCCCCGATGCAGCTCGGCGATCCCTTTGGCGATCTGCAGGCCCAGCCCAGTGCCCCGGCCCCGCCGCCGCTCGTCAGACGACTGCGTGTATGGTTCGAACAACCGTGGCAGCAGCTCCGGGGGCACACCCGGTCCATGGTCACGCACGCCGAAGACAACGGAAGATCCGCCGTCGCGTGTGCGGCAGTCGATCTCGACCTTGCCCGCTTCGGGTGTGAAGCGGATGGCGTTGCGGATCAGGTTGCCGATGCCGGTCTCGATCAGCTCCGGGCTGCCGTGGACGACCGCTTCGGTCTCGTCTTCGCAGAGCGTGGGGTGCAGCTCAACCCCGTGCTCCTGGGCCATCGCGCCGCACTGCTCGAAAGCGTTCATGGTCAGGTCATTGGCCGGGAGCTTCGAGCGGCGGACGCGGCTGTGCCCGTGCTCAACGCGGGTCAGCAGCAGGAAGCTCTCGACCAGGCCGCCCAGCCGCTTCATCTCTTCAGCGGTGCTGTCGATGAAGCGGTCGACCTCGGCCAGATCGCGCTCGCCCGGGTTGCGGTTCTTCATCCGTACGACCTCGGCCTGGGCACGGACGATGCTGATCGGGGTCTTGATCTCGTGCGAGATAGTTGCCAGAAACCGGGCCTGCTCGTCGTAGGCACGCTCGAGCCGTTCCATCGCGGCTTCGAGCTTGGCCCGGAGCGCCGCAGCCTCGGGGCTCGCGTCATCGAGATCGAGCGGATCGCCGACGTTCTCGGGACCGAGCTGGGTGGCGAAGGCCTCGAGCTGCCGGAGCGGTCGCACAGCGATACCGCTGATAATCCACGAGGCCGCTGCGATGCTGAGTAGCGTCACCGGGACGCCCAGCAGCAGCATCTGCATAATGAGGCCGACAGACCGCTCGGCTTCCATATAGGAAGCGGCGGCAACCAGTATCACGGCCCGGCCCTGCGCATCGGCCAGCTCGTCGATACGGATCGTCAGCGTCGCGCCCGATCTCGAGTCGGTGCGAAAGCTACCACAGTTGCCGCCGAGCACGGCGGCCGCCGCTTCCGTGACCGGGTCGCCGAGCATGGCGGTCAGTTCGTCGGCGGCGACGCCCCGACAGGCGATCACCCGGCCGGTCGGTGCATCGATCAGTGCGACCGCCGAGGCCCGGCCCTCGCTGTGGGCACGCAGGACGGCGTCGAGCGCAGCCTCGGGCACATCGCCGGCCGAATCGCGGGACATCACAACCGCCCTCGCCGCGTCCGACAGCGATCGGGCCACGAGAGCCGATTCGGCCAGCAGCTCATTCCGCTTGTAGAGCAGGACCACCAGCGACAACGTGATGTGGACCACAAAAAAGATAGCAACGACCCAGAGCGTGATGCGCATCCGGATCGAGAGACGAAAAAGCGGTGTGCGACGGGTCATGCAGAATCGCCGCCACGTCCCTGCCGATCTCCGGTATGGCTGATCGTATCGATGATCCGGTCGCCAGTGCGTTTGATGGTCTGGATCATCTCGTGCTCGAAGCCGCGGTCGATCTTCTTGCGGATTGATGCGATATACACATCGATGACGTTGCCCTCTGTATCGAAACTCGAATCATAAATCTTCTCGCCGATCTGTGCACGTGAGAGCACCCGGCCCGGGCTCCGCATCAGACATTCAAGCAGCGCGAACTCACGGTCGGATAGCTCGGTGCGGGTCTCGCCCCGGGAGGCGACGCGGGTGGAGAGGGCGAGGCTTAGCCCGCCGCAGCGGAGCATGCGGCTCTCGGCTGCCTCACCCCGCAGCATGACCGATCGCAGCCGGGCGATCAGCTCATCGAATTTGAAAGGCTTGGCGAGGTAGTCATCGGCCCCCGCCTCGAGCCCGCCGACTTTCTCTTCGGTGGACGAGAGCGCCGTGAGCATGATGATTGGTGTGTGGATCTTCCGCCGCCGGAGGTTGCGGCAGACCTCGCTCCCGCCGCGATCTGGCAGCATCAGGTCAAGCAGGATCGCGTCGTAAGTACCGTCCGCGGCCTCTTCTTCGCCGTGGAACCCGGTGTGAGCCACATCGACGGCGTAGCTCTGATCAGTCAGGCCGGCCCGGACCGCCTCGGCGAGCCGGGAATTGTCTTCGATCAGCAATACACGCATGCCCACAATTCCTCTCCGCAGCATACGGACGAAGAGTAGCGGTCGGTCTACCTGGTGGAAGAGGCGCCCGGCGGTCAGCCCGCAGGGCGAACGCGTGGCGGCTGATCGCCCGGCTGCTGGTCTGCGTCCGGATCGAGCCGCTCGTTTTTGTCTGCGAAGGCGACGCTGAGCTGGTCCGTCATTGCACCAAGAGCGTCGAGATCGCTCGCGATGCCGATCTCGGCCAGCCGGGCGAGGTTCTCGATATCGGTGCGCGACCATCGTTCGGCGTTGTCGGCCAGATCGGCGTAGAGCCGCTGGGCCGCGGCCAGCATCCGCCGCGCATTGACCGCCGCAGCCAGATCGAGTGCAGTGCCGTTCGAATCGATGCTCACCGCCCGCGACGGGTGCGAGACCGGATGCGAGGCCAGTGGCGGGGCGCCGAACGTAAACTTTTTCTTATTGATGCCAAACAGCTGGAGCAGGTGGCGGATGCGGGTCTGCCGGTTGACCGAACCTGCTGCCGCGCCGCCGAGCGCCGCCGACAGTATCTCGCTCTCGACCCAGGTCTCGGCGGTCATCGCCGCGTGCTCGATCTCGGACTCCGTTGCGAGCAGGTCGTGGAGCCAGTATGTCATCAGATCTATCTGTGTTTGCAGTTCCAAAGTTGTGTCCTCCGCGAGCACGTGGGCCGGCGGGCGTGCCGGATCACGGTCGCTCCGAGCAGAACAATCGTGCGGATGACTAAAGCCCCGCTAATTGCAAGATGAATCGGGGCTCATTCTGCGCGATGATCGCTAGACGGTTGCGAGTATGAACCCGAATTCAAAACGGAACCGCTGGCTGTTTCACATTGACATCGATAATGTCTTATGAATGCTTGACCTATACACACATACCGCAAACGCCCCGCGGTCGAGGCCCAAATCATGATCACCGAACCCGACCGCTTCTCTTCGGATGAACCGCCTCTAGAGCGTCCGAACTGATTTTCCAGCGCCGTTTGTCGCGTGGTTGGTTGCGTGATCGTGGCGGCCACGGCAGCTTGATCCCGGACCCGGCGATCGGGCCCGAAAGGATGCACGGATGCCCGCCGCGTACTCACAGGACCTGCGCGATCGCGTGCTCGCCGCCGCCGCTCGCGGCATGCCCGCCAAGCAGATCGCCGAGACCTTCGTTGTCAGCCCCGCCTGGGTCCACCGGCTCAAGCAGCGCCGACGCGAGACCGGCGAGACCGCGCCACGCAAGGCCGGCTCGCCCGGCGTGCCGAGGATCGAGCGGGGTGTGCTCGCCGCCCTCGTCGCCGAGCAGCCCGATGCCACCGACCCGGAGCTGCGCGATCGCCTCGCCGAGCGGACCGGCGTGCGCGTCACCGACACGGCGATCTACATGATGCTCAAGAAGCTCGGCTTGACCTTCAAAAAAAGACGATCCATGCGGCCGAGCAGGACCGCCCCGATGTCGCCGAGCAGCGCACGCGGTGGCGTGACGAGCAGCCCGATCGCGACGCCCGCCGGCTGATCTTCATTGACGAGACATGGGCCAAGACGAACATGACGCGGCTCCGCGGCCGTGCTCCCCGCGGCGAGCGACTGATCAATCGGTCGCCGCACGGGCATTGGAAGACCTCGACGTTGATCGCGGCGCTCGGCGTCGACGGCGTGCGGTGCTCGGCCGTGGTCGACGGCGCGGTCAACGCCGACATCTTCGAGGCCTTCGTGGAGCAGGTGCTGGTGCCGGAGCTGCGGCCGGGCGATGTCGTCGTGCTGGGCAACCTCTCGGCCACAAGCGTGCTCGAACGCGTGAGCTGATCGAGGCGGCGGGGGCCGAGCTGGTCTTCCTGCCGCCCTACAGCCCGGACCTCAACCCGATCGAGATGGTCTTCAGCAAGGTCAAGCAACTGCTGCGGAGCCTGGCGTGCAGAAGCGTCGAGACGCCGTGGTCGTCGATGCAAGCGGTGCTCGATCAGGTAACCGCCAGCGACGCCGCCAACTGCTTCAGACATTGCGGATACACGCTACATGAACAGTGAGGACGCTCTAGTGGAGCTCAGCCAGCCCGGCCACGCTGTACTTGATGGGGCTCTATCGGGCCGCCGCGACGCGGAGCTGGCTGATCACCGCGCCCGATGCGCTCACCAACAAGCTCGCCGGCTCCGGCCTCTGCTCATCCAGGACTGAAACCACGCTCGGCCCCTTTCGTCGATCGGTAGATCCGGCACCGTGCCGTTGATATCAAGCTGTCCACGATCCAGACGGACCACCGAGCCCGTAAGCATCTGATCGCTTTCTTCAATACCTCCCATCCGCTCGCGTCGATCACGCCTTCCGTGCGCATCTGCTGACCATCAAGCCCGACGGCGTCGGGGCCTGTGCTGCTTAAGCGAGTCGCCGGCGCTCACCTGAGGCGACGTCCCGTGGAACTCTCACCACCTGTGTGTCCGGGCCAGCAAGACGGCCCATCACTCATCGGGCGGCGTCCGCTACACCCCACTGTTCCCAGAGATCGCCGCCGAGCTCCAAACCGTCTTCGACCAGGCCGAGCCCGGCACCGAGCACGTGATCACGCGATACCGCTCCACTGCCTCGAACCTCCGGACCCAATTTCAGCGCATCATCGATCGTGCCGTTGTCGGTAGCTGGCCGAAGCTCTGGCAAAACCTCCGGATCACTCGTCACATGGAATTGAGCCGTCAGCACCCGGCCGGCGTGGTCCAGCAGTGGCTTGGCCACAACGCACGAACATCGGCCGAATTCTACGAACACGCGACGGACGCAGACTATGCTGAGGCGGCATCGATACCCGTTGCAAAAGTCGTTGCACAACCCGTTGCATCAGGACGCATCAGGGGGGCTCAAGGGTCACCCCGAAACCCCTTTCAGACGTCAGGAAGCCTCATGGAAGGTCATAAAACCCCCCGGGAATGGGCGCAACAGGACTCGAACCTGTGACCTCTGCCATGTGACGGCAGCGCTCTAGCCAACTGAGCTATGCGCCCGAGCGACCGAGCATAGCCGGGTGAGGCCCGCGATGTCTCGCTCCGCGGCCTCCGGCCTGTCGAGAGGGCTCCACGAGATGTCTACTATGTCAGCACCCGGGCACGATCGCGCCCGGGCAGCTGCCGACGGGTCGTGGTGATCCTGCCGGCGGCATCTTTTTCTGTTGTCCCCCGCTGCCGGCTCGCCCGGCACACCAAGCGCCCTTGTGCGGCGGTCCCGGCTGAGCCGGTGCGATCGACCCCGCCGGTGTCGCTGAAAGGAACCCCGCATGGCTGACGATAAGCCCAGCTCCCTCGTCCAGGACCTCATCGAAGCCGGCATCCACTTCGGCCAGCGCTCCAGCGGCTGGAACCCGAAGATGTCGCCCTACATCTACGGCAAGCGCAACGGCATCCACATCATCGATATCAAGGAGACCGTCAAGGGCCTCCTGCTCGCCAAGAAGTTCATCGTCCGCACGGTCGCGGGCGGGAAGGACATCTGCTTCGTCGGCACCAAGCGTCAGGCCCGGCAGATCCTCGAGCAGTATGTCGGCGATGCCAGCCAGCACTACGTCACCGAGCGCTGGCTCGGCGGCACGCTGACCAATTTCCGCACGATCCGCGCACGGCTCAAGCGGCTCGAAGAGCTCGAAGCGATCGAGGCCGAGGACAACTTCCAGAGCTACTCCAAGAAGATGGAGAGCCAGCTCCGCCGCGAAAGCCGCAAGATCAAGCGGAACCTCGACGGCGTGCGGCGGATGGACAAGCTGCCGGGCGCGCTGGTGATCATCGACGTCAACCGCGAGCAGACCGCGCTGCGTGAGGCCCAGAAGCTGGGCATCCCCACGATCTGCCTGATCGACACCGACGGCGACCCGGCGATGGCCGACATCCCGATTCCGGGCAACGACGACTCGATGCGTTCGATCGACGTGATCGTCCGCGAGCTGTGCAAGGCGATCGCCGAGGGCAAGCAGCAGCGGACCGACGCGCCGGCCGCGACCGAGTCGTCTGACGACGGCGACCAGCACGACCGGCCCCAGCGTCGCGGCGGCAGCCGCCGGTCGCACCGCGGCGAGGCGTCGGCATCGGCGCACGACCAGAGCCCGACGCCGGCCGAGGCGCCCCCCGCCGCGGGCGCACCGACCGAGCCCGCGCGGACCGAGTAGGCCGCCGCGCCCCGGCGGGCCGCTTCGCTGCAAACCGATTGAACACACACGAACGGGCCGAGCACACCCGACCGGGCCGAGCACACACGAACGGGCCCAACGGGCCCGGATCATCGACACGAGACAGATTCCAAATCCGGAGCAGAGACCGATGGCTGACATCAGCGCGAAAGACGTGATGGCCCTCCGAAACGAGACGGGCCTGGCCATGATGGAGTGCAAGAAGGCGCTCATGGAGACCGGCGGCGACCTCGAGGCCGCCAAGGACCACCTGCGCAAGAAGCTCAAGGGCAAGATGGACACGCGGACCGACCGCGTCGCCGGCGAGGGCCGCGTCGCGGTCGTGACGGGCGACGCGGGCGCGGCGATCGTCGAGGTCCGCGCCGAGACTGACTTCACCGCCAAGAACGACCAGTTCATCGCCGCCACCGACAAGGTCGCGCAGCTCGCGCTCGCGGGCGATGCCGGCGCGAGCGAGCCGACCGACGAGATGAAGGCCGGCATCGACGAGATCCGCATCTCGACCGGCGAGAACGCATCGATCGCCCGCATCCGCAAGCTCGACAAGGGCGAGGGCGATGTCTTCGGCGCGTACGTGCACCACGACGGCAAGACCGGCGTGCTGATCCACGCCAACGGCGACATCAGCGAAGAAGTCCTCCGGCAGATCTGCATGCACGTGACCGCTGCCCACCCCCGGCCGATGGGCGTCACGCCGGACGAGATCCCAGAAGCCGTCGTCGAGAAGGAGCGGAAGTTCCGGATCGAGCAGGCCGTCGAGAGCGGCAAGCCGCAGGAGATCGCCGAGAAGATGGTCGAGGGCGGCATGCGGAAGTTCTTCTCCGAGATCGCGCTGCTCGAGCAGCCGTTCGTCATGGACCCGTCGAAGAAGATCAAAGACCTGGTCGGCGGCGCGACGATCAAGGCCTTCTACCGCTGGCAGGTCGGCGAAGAGGCCTGAGCGCGATCCGCACGCCGCGGCTGCATGCAGCAACTTTTGAGCGGGGCCCGGCCCCGCTTTTTCATGCGCGGTACGCTTGCGACCGGAGGAGACACCAGATGGCATTCACCCCCCAGCCCGGCGAGCGGTACACGATCCGGCGGAAGATCCTCAAGATCTTCGGCGCCGGCTTCCATATCTATGACGCTAACGCCGAGGTCATCGGCTACTGCAAGCAGAAGGCGTTCCGCTTCCGCGAGAAGCTCGAGCTGTTCACCGATGAGACCAAGAGCGAGGTCCTGATGACCATCAGCGCGCGGACGGTGCTCGACTTCGGTACGACCTACGACGTCGCCGGGCCCGGGGGCGAGCCGATCGGCTCGGTCCGCCGCAAGGGCCTCAAGTCGATGCTGCGGGACGAGTGGGTGCTGCTGGACACGGCGGGCGACGAGATCGCGCGGCTCCAGGAAGACTCGACATTCAAAGCGTTGGTCCGCCGGTTTGTCGAGATCGTCGCGGTGCTGATGCCCCAGAAGTTCGAGGTGACCACCGCCGACGGCCGGCACATCGCCACCCTGCGGCAGCACCTGAACATCTTCGTCTTCCGGCTGGGCCTGGCGATCCACGACGACGAGCCGGTCGACGAGATGCTGCTGCTGGCGACCGGCTTTCTGATCGCGGCGATCGAGGGCCGCCAGAGCAACTGAGCCGGCACGCAGGACGGCCGGCGGATGGGCGTTTTGGCGCGATGAGGCCCGTTTTGTCCCCGTTCCTGGCCGCAGAACCGGTACAACCAAAAAAAGTTGCCCAAACCGCTGGCACGCCCCGGAAGCTGTGGCATCTTGTGGGTGTCTTGTCTCTCTCTTCCCATGGCTCGGCACCGGCGACGGCTGGTCTCGAGCTTTTTTTCTGCGCCGACAGGCTCCAGCCCCGGTCGTCAGCAACCGGATCACGCGGACCAGTCCGAGCCGCCCGCAGCACCCGTTCGGCGTGCTCAGACGACGAAATCAGAAAAGTTTACCAACTCGCTGGCACGGCCCAGAAGCTGTGGCACATTGGTGTTGTCTTGTCTCTCTCTTCCCATGGCTCGGCATCGGTGAAAGCCGGTTTCGGGCTTTTTTTCTGCGCCGAACGAGAGGCCCGCTCTGCGCAGAGCCTGTTCAGCCGCAACAGTCCCACTGGCTTCAGTCGTGCTGGCTTCAGTCCCGGTGGATACAGGCGACGGGGTGGCCGGACTGCTTGATTTCGAGCGGGGGGACGGCGTCGCGGCACGCGTCGGTGACCTCGGGGCATCGGCCGGCGAAGGCGCAGCCGGGCGGCGGGTTGAGCGGGCTGGGCACGTCGCCGGTGAGGATGGTCAGCGGGCGTCGGTCCTTGGGGTCGTCGATGGGGTTGGCGCCGAGCAGCGCGCGGGTGTAGGGGTGCTGCGCGTCCTGGCGGAGCCGGTCGCAGGGCAGCTCTTCGACGACGCGGCCGAGGTACATGACGAGCACGCGGTCGCAGAAATGCTCGACGACCTTGAGGTCGTGGCTGATGAACATCATCGTCAGGCCGAGCTTTTCTTTGAGGTCCATCATCAGGTTGAGCACCTGGGCCTGGATGGAGACATCGAGCGCGGAGACGGGCTCATCGGCGACGATGAGCTCGGGCTTGAGGGCCAGGGCCCGGGCGATGCCGAGACGCTGGCGCTGGCCGCCCGAGAACTCGTGCGGGAACTTGAGCTTGGCTTCGGGCCGCAGGCCGACGGTGGCGATCAGCTCGTCGATGTAGTCTTCCATGGCGTCGCGCCCGACGACGCCGTGAAAGCCGATGGCCTCGCGGAGCAGCTGGCGGACGGTCAGCCGCGGGTTGAGCGAGGAGTATGGGTCCTGGAAGATGATCTGCATCCGCCGGCGGACGGGCATCATCGCGTGGTGGCTCAGGCCCGTGATCTCGTTGCCCTCGACGGCGACCGAGCCGGCGGTCGGCTCGAGCAGGCGGATAACCATCTTGCCCAGCGTGCTCTTGCCGCAGCCGGATTCGCCGACGACGCCGAGGATCTCGCCCTTCTTGATGCCGAAGGAGACATCGGAGACGGCGTGGACGTTGGCGGTGACGCGGTTGAGGATGCCGCCGCGGACGGGGAACTTTTTGACGAGGTTCTTGACCTCGATAAACGGCTTCTTGACTGTGTTGGCCGCCGCCGGCTCGGCTTGGAGCTGGGTCACGGCTGGTCTCCTCGGCCGCCGACGGTCAGCCCGGCGGGCTGCTGGCTCGACGGATCCTGATTGAGCGGGAAGTGGCACCGCGTTGGGCGGTCGGGGAAGGCGTGGGCGACCAGCTCGGGCTCGTGGTCGACGCAGCGCTGCTCCTTGTGCGGGCAGCGGTCCTGGAAGCGGCAGCCGTGCGGCAGCTCGAAGAGGCTGGGCACGATGCCCTTGATCGTCGGCAGGCGTGCGCCGGGGACCTTGGCGCCCGCCTTCGGGATCGACTGCAGCAGCGCTTTGGTGTAGGGGTGCTGGGGTCGGTGGAAGAGGTCTTCGACTTTGGCCATCTCGATCACGCGGCCGGCGTACATGACGATGACCCGGTCGCAGGTCTGCGCGACCACGCCCAGATCGTGGGTGATCAGCAGGATCGAGGTGCCCAGCTTCTTGCGCAGGTCGTCCATGAGCGCGAGGATCTGCGCCTGGATCGTGACATCGAGTGCGGTGGTCGGCTCGTCGGCGATGAGGATGTCGGGCTCGCAGCAGAGGGCGATGGCGATCATCACCCGCTGCCGCATGCCGCCCGAGAGCTGGTGCGGGTATTCCTTGACGCGCTGCTCGGGGTTTGGGATCTCGACGAGGCGGAGCATCTCGATGGCGCGGGCGCGGCGGTCGGCCTTGCTCAGCTTGGTGTGGTAGCGGAGCGCCTCGTCGATCTGCCAGCCGACGGTGAAGACAGGGTTGAGGCTGGTCATCGGCTCCTGGAAGATCATGGCGATCTTGTCGCCGCGGACGCGCCGCATCTGGTCCTCGGTGGCGGTGGCCAGGTTCATCCCGCCGTAGAGCACCTGGCTTGCGGGGTCGATGACGCTGTTGCGTTCGGGCAGCAGCCGCATGATGGTCTTGCTGGTGACGGTTTTGCCGCAGCCGGACTCGCCGACGATGCCGATGGTCTCGCCGGCTCGGACGTCGAAGTTGACGTCGTCGACGGCGGTGACGGTGCCGCGGTCGGTCAGGAAGCGGGTGGTGAGGCCGCGCACTTCGAGGATGGGTTTGCTGTGTGGGTCGCTGACCATGGTTGATGGGGTCTCGGTGTGCGTGTCAGCCGACGTGCTTGGGGTCGAACGCGTCCTGGAGCGCGTCGGAGAGGATGTTGAACGCGAGCACGAGCACGAGCATGAAGCCGGTGGCCGTGCCGATCTGCCAGAAAAAGCCCTGCACGACCTCGGACTTGGCCTGGCTGATCATGATGCCCCAGCTTGCGCCCTCGCCGATGGGCAGGCCCAAGCCCAGGAAGGTCAGGATGACCTCGCCCTTGATCGCGCCGACGAACAGCAGCGAGAAGTTGATGAACATCAGGTGCAGGGTGTTGGGGATGATGTGCTTGACGAGGATGTAGAACCGGCCGAAGCCGATGGCGGTCGCGGCCTGGACGTACTCGAGCTCTTTGATCTTCATGGTCTCGCCGCGGATGACGCGGCAGGGGCCGATCCAGTACGTGATCGCGAAGGCGATAAACAGCGACGGCAGGCCCCGCAGCGGCTGCAGCGGGCCCGAGAGGAACATGAAGCTGAGCACGGCCAGCAGGACCAGCTGCGGGATCGAGCTGA
>JBCDEF010000018.1:0-21731 GCA_039179915.1 Planctomycetota bacterium
CGGCAGAACTCGCGCTTGAAGAACCCGCCGAGTTGCTTCTCGTCGGTTGATTTAAGCATCCGCAGGAAGCTGCCGAGCTCGACGCCGTAGGGGTGCGGCTTGATCTCTTCGGTCTCGGTCGGCAGCTCGTGGACGGTTCGCGGGTAGACGATCCGGTCGGCGTGCTCCTCGGTGCGGACGATCTCTGTCGAGCTCTCCGATGACGAGCCCCCAGCAGACGAGCCCCCCGTGTGAGCGGGGGCGTCACCTTCATCCAGCGAATCTTCATTGTCCCCTCGCTCACGCGAAGGGCTCGTTTCGGAGTTGACCTCGAGCTCCGGTCCTTCGTCCGCCTTGTCCGGCGGGATGAACGTGATCTCCGCGTGCGGGTTGGCGATGGCGGTCTGCTCGAGGTAGGCCTCGACGGAGGTCTTGCCGCGTGTGTACTTGGCTTCGAGCTGGAGCGCGACGCGGGTGCCGGTGCCGCTGCTGGTCTCGGGGAAATCGTCGGTCTCGACGTCGATGGTCACCTCGGGCTTGTTCTTGGTGGTGTCCATCGCCAGCTCGATGTGGTGGGCTGGTTTGTTCTTTTTGGGCCGCGTGTGGATGACCATGGGCTTGCCGGTGGTCATGAGCCCGTACATGCCCGCGGCCGAGATGCCGATGCCCTGCTGGCCGCGGGACATCTTGAGCCGGTGGAACTTGGAGCCGTAGAGCAGCTTGCCGAAGATGTTCTCGACCTGGCGGCGGACGATGCCGGGCCCGTTGTCGGTGACGGTGACGCGGTACTTGCCGGCCTTGGCCGCCGAGGCGGGCGGCGAGACCTCTTCGATGCGGACCTCGATATCTGGCAAGACGCCCGCCTCTTCGCAGGCGTCGAGTGCGTTGTCCACGGCTTCCTTGATCGTCGTCAGCAGTGCCTTGCGTGGGTTGTCGAACCCGAGCAGATGCCGATTCTTGGCGAAGAATTCGCTGACGGAGATTTCGCGCTGCTTCTCCGCCATGGATTCGGCGGTCGCGCCTCGTTTGGGTCTGCTGGCCACGCGTGGACTCCTCCTTGAGCGGCGTGCTGGATGCACATCATACGGCGTGCCGACCGGGCGTCGGTACCAGAGCTTGGAGCAGAGCCAGATGCCGCCGACCTGGCCGCCTGCTTGGTCACGATTGTCAAGAGTACATGAAGCATCGGCCGGTCCGGTCGTGGGTTTGGTGGTTCTGCTACGCTTGAGTGTCCGCGATGGAGCGGATCGGGTTTGGGCGTGAGACACCCAGACTCCCAGGAAGAGATCGAGATACGCACACGAGAGAGGGATAGAGCAATGAAGATCGCCATGATGATGGCAGCTGCCGGTATCGCTACGACCGCAGCAGCGCAGACCGACCTGTTTGCCGAGGACTTCGAGGGCGCCGACCAGTTCAGCACCTCGGTCCTACAGTTCAGCGACGGCGGCGGTGATTTCTGGTTCGAGACGGGCGGCGCGTTCAGCACCGGCGGCTTCGTCGAGTACTTCGGTGCCGACGGCAACTTCTTCAACGGCATGGACCTCGACGGCGAGGGCGCCGGCCTGCCGCTGATCCAGACCTTCGATACTTTTAACATCGGCGGCTTCACCGGCCTCGAGTTCTCGATCGACCTGGCCGAGGACGATTCGAGCGACGGCAGCGAGGACTTCGATGACATCGACTTCGTCGCGTTCGAGTACTCGCTGGATGGCGGCAGCTTTGTTGAGTTCGCTCGCGTCGGGAGCATCGACGTCAATGTGCCGTTCAACAGCGCCCCGGCGTTCAACGGTGTCGAGGTCACCAATGAGTTCGCGACGTTCTCGGTCGATCTGGCCGGCGTCGTCGGCTCGACCCTCGCGGTCCGGGCCGTGTGGAACCTGAACTCTGGCGACGAGGATCTGGCGATCGACAACGTGACCGTGACCGGGATTCCGGCCCCGGCCTCGGCCGCGCTGCTGGGCCTCGGCGGCCTCGCCGCCGCCCGCCGCCGCCGCTAATCCGCGAGCGACGCATACGACTTTTTGCGGCCGTTCCGGGGCACCGGAGCGGCCGTTTTCATTCAACGATTCGCGGCCCGTGCCTATGCTGGCCGCACCGATCGACCACAGATTCAGACTGTCAGGAGCAAACCATGGAAACCACGCTGATCATCCTCAAGCCCGACGCCGTGCAGCGGGGCCTGATGGGCCGCATCCTCGGCCGGTTCGAGGACAAGGGCCTGCAGGTCGTCGGCTGCAAGCTGTCGATGATCTCGTCCGAGACGGCCGCGACGCATTACTCGGATCACAAGGGCAAGCCGTTCTACGACGGGCTGGTCGCGTTCATGACCTCAAGCCCAGTGCTGATCCTGGCGCTGCGTGGGAACAACGCGATTGCGGTCTGCCGCAAGATGATGGGCGCGACGTTCGGCAGCAATGCCGAGTCGGGAACGATCCGCGGTGACTTCGGCGTCTCGAACAGCTTCAACCTGATCCATGGCTCGGACAGCCCCGAGGCCGCGGAGAAGGAACTGGGGCTGTTCTTCGGTGCCGGCGAGGTGCTGGACTACAACCGCGCGATCGAGACCTGGGTTTACGACCTGTCGAGCGGCACCGCCGAGTAGATCGGCGGCTCGCGGGAGGCTCAGGATCGCGACGCCGCGCGTACCGTGGTGCCGGCGTTCCGGCCGGCCGGGGCGGCCCCGTTGTCGCCGGCTTCGCGTTCCGCACGCCGCTGGTTTATGGCGGTATCGTGCCTGGCGTGCGGAGCATCGGCGACGATCTGGTCCGCGACCTCACGGCGGTGCACCTGCACATCCCGCGGGAACTCGAAGGCGACACGCACGCGGTCGCCCTTGATCGAGGCGATACGCACCACACCGATCGGAGAGTCCGGGCTCCCGATCACGACTTCTTCGCCTTCCCGGCGTGTTATCACAAGCATCGGCCGATCCTTAGCGCTCCGCGCGTTTCCCCGTAACTGACAGAGGATAGCAGGAACGGGGTGCGGATGCGACCCGAATAAAGCCCGTTCATCTTCGTTTCATGTGAACGGAGGTCACCCCGAACGGTTCCGGGAGGCTCGTCTCAGGCCTCGACGGCCTCGACCGCAGTAACTTCCGGGACGTGTTCACGAAGATTTTGCTCGATCCCGACCTTGAGCGTCATGCTGCTTGAGGGGCAGCCCACGCAGGCGCCGTGGAGGCGGATGCGCACCACACCCTCGGACGAAACACCGATGAGCTCGATGTCACCGCCGTCGGATTGAACCGCGGGACGGATCAGATTCAGGATCCGAACAACGCGTTCGCGGAGTGGTAGAGTGGCGTCCATGAAACCTCAACGAATCGTAGGCGTGTGGGCCCGCGGGCTGTCGAGATGTGTTGCTGCCGCTGTGTGCGCGGCGGTTCTGGCCGGGTGCGCGACCGAGCGGCCCCCCTTCGTGAGCACGGACCCACTGACAGATGTCCGGAGCCCCGAGGTCGACGTGCGCGATCGGATCGGGCTGGTCGAAGCGATCCCTGCCCAAGCGGCGGCGGGCGAGATCGACCGAGAAGCGGCCGTCGCGGCGCTCAAAGACATCGCGTGGGCGAATCGGCTCCCCAGCGGTCTGCGGGCGCCGGCGCTCCGCGGCCTGATCGACGAAGGCGGCCTGCTCGACGACCCTGAGCGGATCGAGTTGCTCCGCAGGTTGCTGCCGACCGAGCGAGAGCGTGGTGTGACGGCGACGGCGGCCCGGGTCATCGCCGATCGCGGGTGGACCGAGCTGACGCCGATGCTCGTGCGGCGGTTCGCTCGCGAAGAGCCGGGCGTGCCGGACACCAAACGGGTCGAGCGTGCGGCGCTGCTCACACTGCACCCGGACCAGACGCTCGAGGAGATCGTGTTCGAAGTCTTTCTGCGCCACGGGCCACGCAGCGAGGTCGAGCTGGCGGAGAAAGTCCGGCGTGACGCGTGGGACCTGCTCTCTCGGCTCGATGCCGACGGCGAGGCGCGCGTCGAGCTGCTCGGCGATCTGGCCGCCCGGGATGCGGACCCGAACCGCGACCCGCTGATGGCCTCGCTGCGTCGGGGGCTGCTTGAGCTGCGTGCGATCCCGCTAACCGGCGAGCAGCTCGAATGGCTGCTGGAGCTCAACGACATCGAGGACATCGACGCCGAGCCCTGGTGGGAGGCGAGCAACGAGATCATCCGGACCCTCGATCAGGACCAGCGGAGAGGTCTGCGCCTGCGGCACGCCGAGCCGTTGCGGATCGCGGCCGAGGTCAACCGCGAGCGGACACGGGTCTCGCGCGGCGCGCTGCTCGATGTCCTGGAGCAGCGGCTGGCCGACCGGACGCAGCACCGCCGGGTGGAGAACACCCGCGTGCGGCAGGATCTGGACGCCTGGCGCGATGAGCTGACGTTCGGCGACCTGGTCTCGGTGCTGACCGTGGACGATGCGATCGCCGAGCCCCGCGTCCGGCTTGCGCTGTTCGAGCAGGTCGATGAGGACCGTGCTGATACGACAACCGAGTACGGGGGCGTGCTCCAGGTCGCATCGCGGCGTTCGAGCCTCGGACGGTTCGCGGCGGTGTCGTACCCGCCCCGGCCGGCGACCCGGCAGAACGACCGGACGTTCATTGCTTCCCGTGAGATGCTCAGCGAGAACCCGCGGGCGTTCGCCCACTACCACTTCCATGTCCAACGCGAGAAGAACGCGGGGTTCGCCGGGCCGAGCGCGGCGGACCAGCTCTACGCCCGGCGCTACGGCCGAACCTGCGTGGTCTTCACCTCGATCGATCGCCGAACGCTCAACGCCGATGTCTATCTGCCCAACGGCGTCGTGATCGATCTGGGCGAGGTCAAGCCGTACGACGAGGTGCTGCCGTGAGCGGGCTGAGCGGGCCCGAACGAGCGCTCTGCGACGCGATCGCCGAACGGTCGGCGGCGCTGCTCGACGATCTTCAGCAGAACGTCGAGACGCCGACGGGCGGCAACAACGCCGAGGCGATCGAGGCGACGCGGTCGCGGTTTCTCAACCGGCTCGCGGCGCTCGGCGCCGAGCACGAGGCGTTCCCGGGTGACCCGCGGCCCGCGTGGATCGGGCCCTCGGACCCGGTGCCGGGCTCGACGATCGCGAGGCGGCTGGGCCGCGGCGGCAAGCGGGTGCTGATCGCGGGCCACCTCGACACGGTGCACGATCCGAGCGGCCCGTTCAGGGAGCTGACGCTCCGCGGTGACGGCACGGCGGCCGGACCGGGCTGCGTCGATATGAAGGGCGGGCTCGTGATCGCGCTGCACGCGCTTGAAGCATTGCATCAGGTCGGCGCCGATGTTTCGTGGTCGTTCTTCCTGAACGCGGATGAGGAGACGGGCACGTACCACTCTGACAAGGCGCTGCGGGCCGTCTCGGCGGAGCACGACTTCGGCATCGCGCTCGAGCCGGCGCTGGCCGGGGGCGAGCTCGCGATCGAGCGGGCGGGCTCGGGGCAGTTTATGGTCGAGGTCTTCGGGACCAGCGCGCACGTCGGGCGGGCGTTTACCGATGGCGTCTCGGCGGTAAACAAGCTGGCGGAGGTGCTGACGCGGGTCGCGGCGATGCCGGACCCGGACCGAGGGAAGATCCTCAACGTCGGGCCGATCAAGGGCGGCGAGGTGACCAACGCGGTGCCGGACTATGCGGCGGCGTGGGGCAACGTGCGGTTCCCGGATCAGTCTGTGGCGGATGAAATCGTCGCCGAGCTCAACGGTTTGGTCACCGCTGATGATGCGATGCCGCGGGTCGTTCTTCATCGCAGCTTCAACCGGCCGGCCAAGCCGCTGATCCCGGAGACCGAGGCCCTCGGGCTCCGGGCGCGGGCTGCTGCCGAGGATCTGGGGCAGTCGCTGCCGTTTGCCAGCACCGGAGGGGTGTGCGACGGCAACATCATGCAGGACGCCGGGCTGCCGACGATCGACACGATGGGCGTCCGCGGCGGCGGGTTGCACACGCCGGACGAGTGGATCGAGCTGTCGAGCCTGGTCGAGCGGTGTCAGCTCCTGGCTGTCCTTTTGCACCGGCTGGGCCAAGAATGAGAGCTCCGGATCTCGCAGCGTGATCCGGGCTGAATCTCCCCCGAGTTCGGGCCGATAAGAGTGTCTCGGAGGAACCGACGCTCAGAGGGATCGCCCACCATGTCTCAGACCACCGCAGCACACAGCCACGGCGCCGGCTTGCTCGGCGATGCCGTCATCCGCGAATCGATCGACGCCATCGTCCGCCGGGTCGGCGAGGTCTCGGCCGAGATCACCGACACCCGCGGCCCGACCGACGGCGCCGCCGCCGACTACCAGGCTCTCATGGACCGGGCGGCGGCCGTCAAGGGCCGGGGCCTGTTGTACCCGTACATCGGGTCGGGCTTGGGCAACGGGGCGCTCGTCGAGCTTGCCGACGGCTCGGTCAAGTGGGACATGATCGGCGGGATCGGCGTGCATTTTTTCGGGCACTCGCACCCGGAGCTGGTTCGGGCCTCGGTGGCCGGCAGCTACGAGGACACGGCCAAGCACGGCAACCTGCAGTCTGGCTTCGAGGCGTACCGCTTCGGCGAGACGCTGATCGAGCTCGCGCAGCGCAGCAGCAACCTCAAGCACGCCTTCATCACGACCTCGGGCGCGATGGCCAACGAGAGCGCGGTGAAGGTCTGCTACCAGAAGCACGCGCCGGCGAGCCGGGTGCTGGCTTTCAAGCACTGCTTTATGGGCCGCAGCGTGACGATGGCGCAGATCGGCGATTCGCACGCGGGCCGCGAGGGCATCCCGCTGACGACGGCGGTTGACTACATGCCGTTCTGGAACGCCGAAGCCGCGGAAAGGGTCGGCGGCAAAACCGCCTTTATCGACCACGCCTGCTGGCGTTTGCAGCAGTTCATCGACCGGTACCCGAAACAGTACGCCTGTTTCATCTTCGAGCTGGTCCAGGGTGAGGGCGGGTTCAACACGGCCCCGCGCGAGTTCTTCACCGCGCTCATGGACATGTGCAAGGCCAACGGCATCGCGGTGTGGGACGACGAGATCCAGAGCTTCGGGCGCACGGGCGAGATGTTCGCCTACGAGACGTACGACCTGGGCGACTACGTCGATGTCTTCTGCGTCGGCAAGATGACCCAGGCCTGCGCGACGATGTACACCGAGGAATACAACCCGAAGGCGGGCCTGCTCTCGGGCACGTTCACCGGGGCCGGACAGGACTTTGCCGTGGGCACACGGGTGCTGGAGCTGCTGCGCGACGGCGACTACTACGGCCAGAACGGCTCGATCGCCAAGCACCACGCCGAGTTCCGCAAGCAGGTCGCGGCGCTCGAAGCCAAGCACCCCGAGTGGTTCCCGAAGGTCCCGTTCGTCGAGGAGACGGCCGGCGGCATCGGCGGCATGATGCGGTTCACGCCGTTCGGCGGCGAGAAGGCCAAGGTCGCCGCGGCGTGCAAGGCGTGCTACGACGAGGGTGTGATCCTGTTCTGGTGCGGGCACGGCCCGTTCCACGTGCGGATGCTCCCGCCGCTGGGTGTCATGGACCTCGCGGACTGGCCGCGGGTGTTCGCGTGCATCGAGCGGGGGCTTGCACACGCCGCCGACTGAGTGGTCTGGTCATCACTGTTTCGCGGGTCTGGCGGAGTCCCCGCGGCTTCCGACTGGGAGTCACGAACGACGCGCCGAGCGAATCCCTGTAGGGGGTGACCCGTGTTCCGCATCCGACGAGCCAAACTCGATGATGTCCCGATGCTGCTGAAGCTGGCCAAGATGGTCCACTTCATCAACCTGCCGCCGGACAAAGACATCATCCAGGCCAAGATCGTGCACAGCCGCAACTCGTTCTTGAAGGTCTGCGGCAGCAAGCGCCGGCCCGACCCTGAGCCGACGCCGCCGGGCGTGGTCGAGGCGCATGCGCCCGGAATCGCTCTCAGCGGCTTCGGGACCTCGGCGCACGAGAGCGACCTGTTCATGGTCGTGCTCGAGGACCTGGAATCCGGCGCGGTGCTGGGGACGAGCCAGGCGATCAGCCGCATGGGCGGGCCGGGCAACCCGCAGGTGTCGCTCAAGCTCAGCGAGCGGGACTACTTCTCGACGTCGCTGCAAACCGGCACAAAGCACATGGTGGCGCAGCTGCACCTCGACGAGTCCGGCCCGAGCGAGATCGGCGGGCTGATCCTGCAGCCGAGCTACCGCGGGCACAAGGAGAAGCTCGGTCGGTTTTTGAGCATGATCCGGTTCCAGCTCATGGGCTTGTATCCGAAGCGGTTTGCGCCGCGGGTGCTGGCCGAGATGATGGCGCCGGTCACCAGCGACGGGCACAACCTGGTCTGGGACTACCTCGGCCGGCGGTTCATCCCGCTGAGCTACGACGAGGCGGACCGGTTTTGCCAGTACAGCCGCGAATTCATCACGAGCCTGCTGCCGCGGGAGCCGATCCATCTGAGCCTGCTTCCGCCGACGGCCCGCGCGGGCATCGGCGAGGTCGGCGAGGACACCAAACCAGCGCGGCGGATGCTCGAGCGGCTCGGCTTCGAGTTCCGCGGCTATGTCGACCCGTTCGACGGCGGGCCGTACCTCGACTGCCCGACGGCCGACATCGCGCCGGTGCGGGCGACATCGAAGGCGACGCTCGGCGAGCCCGTGCCTGCGGCGAAGGCCAAGACGCGCTGCATGGTCAGCACGATCGACACCGACGGCGAGTTCCGCGCGATCGACCAGCCGGTTTTTCTTGGCCCGAAGAGTAGGGTCGGATTGACGAAAGCGGCGATGGCGGCTCTGGAGGTTGAGCCAGGGGCGGCGATCGGCGTGACGCCGTTCACGCCGCCGGCGATCCCGATCGGCAAGGCCGCGGCCGGTTCGTCGGCCGAGCGAACCAAGCGGCCGGCGGGCAAGAAGAAGTCCAGAGCGAGGTCGGCCTAACCGGCCCGGTCATCAACGAACCAACGGAGGCAACATGCCCACACACCCGACGCTCCGGCACGAGCCGAGCGATCTGATCTCCGGCGAGTTCCGCCCGATCGATGGCGACGGCGTGCTCTCGGTCAACCCGGCCGGGCCGGCCGAACTGCTCTATCGCTTCGACCCTGTGCTCGACCATGTCGACGAGGCGGTCGGGGCGGCCCGAGACGCTCTCAAGACCTGGGCCCGCTGGCCCGCCGAGCGGCGGCACGCGGTGCTCCGCAGGTTCCAGTCGATCTGCGCCGACCGCAAGCAGGCGATGGGCGAGCTGATCTGCGACGAGACCGGCAAGGCGATGTGGGACTCGATGGCCGAGGCCGGGATCCTCGGCGGCAAGGTCGACATCACGCTCGACGACTCGCCGAACTCGGGGCTCTCGCGGGTGACCGGCTATGACCTGCCGCTGACCGAGACGCGGACTGGCCGGTGCAGCTTCCGGCCGCACGGCGTGATGGCGGTGATCGGGCCGTACAACTTCCCGGCGCACCTGCCCAACGGGCACATCGTGCCGGCGCTGGCGATGGGCAACACCGTTGTCCTCAAGCCGAGCGAGCGGACGCCGGCGGTGGGGCAGGCGCTGGTCGAGATGCTTCAGGAGGCCCTCGACGCCGGGGGGGCGCCGAAGGGCGTCCTGAACATGGTCCAGGGCGGAGCAGAGACGGCCGTCAAGCTGACGACCCACGACGGGATCGATGGGATTCTGTTCACCGGCTCATGGCCCGTCGGCCGCAAGATCCTAGAGGCCAACCTCGATCGGCCGGGCCGGATCGTTGCGCTCGAGATGGGCGGGAACAACCCGACGGTCGTGATGCCCGACGCGGACCCTCGGCAGGCGGCGATCGAGGTCGTGCGGGCCGCGTTTGTGACGACAGGCCAGCGGTGCACCTGCACCCGCCGGCTGATCGTGCACGAGTCGATCGCGGACCGGTTCGTCAAGGCCGTGACCAAGGCGGCGTCGAACTTGGTCGTGGCGCACCCGCGGGCCGAGCACCCGGTCTTTATGGGGCCGATGATCAGCGAGGAGGCGCGCGACGCGGTGCTCGCGTTCCAGGAACGGCTGATCGGCGGCGGGGCGGAGCCGTATCTCGCGGCGACGACCGGGCTGGTCGATCATGAGAACGGAGACGGGTTCTACGTCACCCCCGCGGTGCTGGGCGTCGACCGGTTTGTGGCCGACGAATCGGACGATGCCGGCTGCGACATCGAGGTCTTCGGCCCGCTGCTGCGGATCGCGCGCGTGTCGTCGCTGGACGAGGCGATCGAGCAGGCCAATGCGACGCGGTTCGGGCTCGCGGCGTCGATGTTCACCAAGGACGCCGAGGCGCAGTCGCGGTTTTTGGCCGAGTCTCGGGCGGGGTGTGTCAATGTCAACACGGGCACGGCCGGCGCGAGCAGCAAGCTGCCGTTCGGCGGGCTGGGCTTGTCGGGCAACCACCGGCCGGCGGGTTCGTTCAGCCTCGACTACACGGTCATGCCCGTCGCCAGCATGGTTGAGACGGGCGCCGGCGCGGCGTTGCCGCAGGGGATGGCCTTCGACGACAGCTGGCTCGGAGGCTGAGGCATGCCGACCGACCGCAGCACCCGTTTGCCCGACGCCCGCAAGAGCCCGCGGTTCGGCGGGATCGCGACCTTCGGCCGCTACCCGCGCCTCGAAGACGCGGGGACGGACGTCGACTGGGCCGTTTTCGGCGCGCCGTTCGACGGCGGTGTGACGTATCGGCCCGGTGCGCGCTTCGGGCCGCGGGCGATCCGCGAGCAGTCGCAGTACCTCAAGCACTATTCGATCGAGCACGGCGTGGATGTGCCGGGCGTGCTGAGCCTGGCCGACGCCGGAGATGCGCCGGTGCAGCCCTACGGCGTCAAGGCGACGCTCGACGGTGTCATCGAGCACGCGGCCGGTATCGAAGCCGACAAGCTCATGCTGCTCGGCGGCGATCACTCGCTGGTCTACGCGGGGCTGAAAGCCGCGTGGCACCGGGCCGGCGAGCCCGCGGGCGGGCTGGCGTGCATCCACTTCGACAGCCACATGGACACGCTCGACGCGGTCTGGGGCGAGAAGTGGAACCACGCGACGCCGTTCCGCCGGCTGATCGAGGACGGCTGCCTCGACCCGAAGCGGATGATCTCGGTCGGGATCAAGGGCCCGCTGAACACGGCCGACGATCTGGACTATGCGGAAGCCCGGGGCATCCGGATCGTGACGCGCGAGGAGGCGGCCGACTCGGGCGTTGATCTGCTGCGTGAGTTCGTCTCGAACCTCGGCGGCGCCCCGGTCTATTTGAGCTACGACATCGACTGCGTCGATCCGGTCTTTGCGCCCGGCACAGGCACGCCGAGCGTGGGCGGGTTCAGTTCGGCCGAGGCGCTCGGTCTGCTGCGGGCGTGCGCGGGGGCGAATCTGGTCGGCGCTGATGTTGTCGAGGTGCTGCCGGATCGCGATGTCGCGGGCAACACCGCGTTGCTCGCGGCGCACGTGGTTTTCGAGATCCTTGCGATTGATGCCGCGGGCCGGGCCGAACGCTAAGCCCGCCTGAGAGCGAGGATCAGCTCGATCTTGCCCGCGTGCTGGCCCAGGCGTGTGGCAATTTCAGAGGGCGTCAGCCCCTGGTCGGCCAGGGTGTAGATGTCCTGCTTCTGCGACGAGACCGAGGAGCCCGCTCCAGCTCCCGCTGCGGTTCCGGTTGCGGCTGATGCGGAGACGGTCGGCTCGGTTCGGCTCGGCGGCTCGGAAGTCGCCGGGCGGCCCATCGCCTCGATCCGGTCGTCGGCCTGCACGATGAGCGCTTCGAGGTAGGCGATCCGCGTGTCGAGCACCGCGGTCAGCTCGCGGATCCGGTCGGCGGCGTGGGCGACCCGTCCCTCGATGCTGCCTTCGGCCTGGGCCTGGGCGCGGATCGATTCCAGCCGCTCCGCGGGCGTGTAATCCGGCTGTTTTGCTCTGGCCGCGGCCAGCTTGCGGGTCTTGCCGAGGACCACAATGACCAGCAGCACCACGGCGGCGGCCATGAGGATGCTCGGGAGCCACTGGTCCGCGGACGCGGGCGGCTGGGCCGCATCAGCCAGCTCGACCGGCGTTCCATCGGGATCGGCCTGGGGATCGGCTTGGATGGGTTGCAACGCGGCCATGCGCTTCCAACATCGGTGTGTCTGGGGGATCGGAGAGAGCCGGATAGCATCGTAGCGTGAGCGTATCCGGACCGCAGGTCGACGCAGCAGCCGTGGGGGCCTGGTCTGCGCGGGTCCGGGCGGCGTGGCGGACGCTGACCGGCGGGTCATCGGTCGGCGATGAGGCACGGCCGACGCTCGTCGCCTGCTCGGGCGGGGCGGACTCGGCGGCGCTGGCAATCATCCTCGGCGAGGTTCCTAGGGCGCGAATCGTGATCGCGCACGTCGCCCATGATCTCCGGCCGGCGGAGCTGGTCAACGACGACGCCGCCGCGGTGCTCGGGCTGGCTCGGAGGCTGGGCCGGCCGTGCGTGCTGCTCGATGCTCCGGTCGGGCCCGGGAACGCCGAGGCCGAGGCGCGACGCTCGCGGTACGCCGCGCTGGAGCGGGCCGCCGTGCGGCTGGGGATCGGGTCGATCGCCACGGGCCACCACTGCCACGACCAGTTCGAGACGATGGTGATGGCCCTGCTACGAGGCGGGAGCCCGGGCGCCGTCGCGGGGATGCCACCGGTCCGCGATTCGGGTGCCCCGGGTGTTCGGCTGCTGCGGCCCATGCTCTCGGCCGACCCCGCCGGAGCCGGAGCGGTCTGCCGTGCGTTCGGCTTGAAGCCGCGAACCGACCACACAAACGCGGACCCGGCTTTCCTTCGAGCGAGGATGCGGCGAGTCACGCTGTCGGAGCTCGCCGAACAGACGGAGGGGCTGGCCGAACGGCTCGCGACATCGCGCGAGCGGCTTCTTGCACGATCGGAATCGGGTCAGGTGCCTCGGTCGGCGAAGAACGAGCGGACGTCGGCTTCCAGCCGGTCGAGCTCGGCCACATTGGACACGCTGTAAAAGCCGAGGACGCGCCGGTCCGGTCCGACCAGGATCATGCGGGTCGGGTGAAGGACGTTGGCCATGGTGCTGCCGTCGGCGGTGGGGACCTGGTTCTCCGGCTCGTCCTCGACGATCAGCCTGAGCCCGTCGCGGATCAGGCGTCGCGATGTTTCGGTGTTGCCCGTGAGCATGGACCAGTTGGTCAGGTCGGCGCTGTGCGCCGCAGCAAAATCGCGGAGCGCTTCGGGGGTGTCGCGTTCGGCGTCGAGGCTGAAGCTCGCGAACCGGAGGTCCGTGTCGCGGAGCCGGTCCTGCGCCTGGGCCATGGTGCTGGTCATCAGCGGGCAGAGGCCGGGGCAGTTCGTGAAGATAAACGCGGCGAGCGTAAGCCGGCCGTCGAGGACCGATTCGTCGGTCGGGAAGCCGTTGTGGTCGATCAGGTCGAACTCGGGGATGTTCAGATCAAGGTCCGCGGCCGAGGTCTCGGGAACGGCGCTGCGGTGCCGGTCGAGCATGATCATCGCGCCGACGGCGCAGACCACGGCTCCGGCCGAGAGGGAGATCAGCAGCGGCAGGGGGACTTTCATGGTGTTCTCCGTGCGGCAAGTGCGGCGACGGTCAGGCCCACAGCCGCGAAAACGGCGGTCAGCGCAAGCCACAGCCCGGGGGGGCCGGGCAGCGCGTCGTCACCGGTCAAGGCCCAGCGCAGCGAGGCGACGGGCCAGGCCAGGGGATCGGCAAGGGTCAGGCCGCGCATCACGCCGGCGGCCTGCTCGGCGGGGTAGAACGCGCCGGCGAGCATCCAGGCCGGCAGCAGGACCACGTTCATCATCGCGTGGAAGGTCTGCGAGTCGGGACAGCGCCAGGCGATCGCCAGCGAGCAGCCGACCACGCCGGCGCAGAGCATGACCAGCACGCCGAACGCCAGCAGCATCGAGAGTGGGTCTGGCCGAAGGCCAACGGCGTATGCCGCGGGCAGGAGCACGGCGGATTGAACCACCGCCAGCGAAATCACGCCGATCGCTTTGCCGAGGCCGATCGCGGGCTTGGGCGTCGGCCCGGCGAGCAGCGCGAGCAGCAGGCCGCTGTCGCGGTCCTCGATCAGCGACATCGACGCGAACGCCGCGGCAAACAGCCCCGCCATCGCGATGACACCCGGTAGCAGGAAGCCCGCGTAGCCGCCGTCGCTCAGTGAGGCGAGCGAGCCGGCGAAGCCGCTGCCCAGCGCCGCCAGGAAGATCAGCGGCGTGGCGACGGTCGCCACCGCACGGAACGGCTGGCGGCGGAGCCTGGTCCACTCCCGTCCGGTCAGCAGCATGGCGACACCCATCGGGTTCATCGAAACGAGGGCTCCAGCGCCGACTCGAGCAGCGAGATGGGGCGCAGGCGGACGGTTCGGCCTTCGGCGACGGCCCGCTCGGCCGCCTCCCGCAGCGGACCGGCCGCGCCGGTCCGGTCGGGTTCGCCCGAGACGCTCAGGACGATGCGGTCGGCCGCCCGGGCCGCGAGCGCCTCGGGGGGTTCGAAGGCGGCTCGTTCGCCGTCGTCCAGCACGGCGACGTGGTCGGCAGCTCGGGCTTCCGCGTCGTCGTGCGTCGCCCAGACGAGCGTGGTCCGCCCCGCATCGCGCAGCAAGCGGACGGACTCAAGGAAGCCCCGCCGCGCAGTCTCGTCCAGGCCCGCGGTTGGCTCGTCAAGCAGCAGGATCTCCGGCCCCGTCACACAGGCGCGCAGCAGGTCGGCGCGGCGTGCCAGCCCTCCTGAGAGCGACCCCACCCGATCATTGAGGCGGTCCTCGACTCCGAGCGAGCCGGCGAGCGAGGCGATCCGGGCCGCGGCTTGTTCGGCGGCCACGCCACGCAGGCGTGCGAAGAGCATCGCGTTCTCGCGGACCGTGAGCAGCTTGTCGAGCGCTGTGTTCTGAAGAACCGTCTCGAGGGCGCCCCGGACTTCCGCCTGTCCGCTCTGGCGGCGCAGCAGGCCGGCGAGCGTGAGCAGCAGCGTGCTCTTGCCAGAGCCGTTTCGGCCGATGACCGCGAGCCATCGGCCGGCATCGAGTGTGAAAGAAACATTTCGGACGGCCTCGCGTTTCCCGCGGCGGACGGTCAGATCGGTGCAGGTCACCGCGGCGGCAGCGACGGTCAACGCAGGAACCCGTGTGCTGTTGCGTCGACGGTCAGCGCGAGCAGCATCAGCGGCAGGTAGATGATCGTGAAGATGAAGACGCCGCGGGCCCGCGCCGGTCCGGGGTCGCGGGTGTACCGCCAGGCGCTGCGGAGCAGGCCCAGTCCGAGCAGCGTGGCGGCGACCGCGGACAACAAGCCCAGGTGATCGGGCATCACCAGCGGCGGTGTGTACGCCACGGCGATCAGTGCGGCAGACCACGCCAAGACGACCCAGGAGAGCCTGCGGTCGTCCAGGTTGCCCGGGATCGCCCGGAACCCGCCGCGTTGGTAGTCGGCGCGGTGCATCGAGGCGATTGCCAGGAAGTGGGGCATCTGCCAGACAAACAGGACGGCGAAGATCGACCAGGCCGCGGGAGTTCTCAGGTCGGCCAGCGGCGTCGGCGAGGCCGCGAGCCAGCCGATCAGCACGGGGATCGCGCCCGGTACGGCTCCGACGATCACCGCGAGCGAGCTCGCCGGCTTCATCGGCGTGTAGACAAAGGCGTAAAGCAGGATCGTCGCGAGCGCGGCGATGCTCGCCTCGGGCGACGCGGTTGCCGCCAGAAGCACGGGGCCGATGACCGAGCAGGCGATCGAGAAGCCCACGGCGTGCCCCATTGTCATCCTGCCGGTGGGCAGCGGTCGGCCGAGTGTCCGCTTCATGCGGGCGTCTCGGTCCCGCTCGAGGATCTGGTTCAACCCGTTGGCGCCGGCCGACGCCAGCGCCGTTCCCAGCACGCAGCCCAGCAGCGGGATCAGCAGCGATTGGGCGGCGAGCCCGTGGTAGAGAGCGGCAAGCGCGAATCCGAAGCCCGCGGCGATGGTCACCATCCGGGTGATCCCGGGCTTGGCGAACTCGATGAGCGTTCGGCCGTCGACCCTGGCAGAGGCAGGACGGACGGCCGCTGCGCTCAGTCCATCGATGGCGGCTCGACTCACGGAAGACTCCAAACAACGAGTTTTGAATAGTAGACCCTTGGCTTGGTTTCGTTCGCGCATCGGCGGCTGTAGGATTCGCTCGCTCACGCCCCGGTAGCTCAACCGGATAGAGCAGCGGACTTCTAATCCGCAGGTTGCTGGTTCGAGTCCAGCCCGGGGTGCTTATTGGCGGGTGTGGCCCTCTGGCCGCGGCCCGATGCCCGAGCGGGCTTGACACCCGCCGGGCCGCCGCCACAATCAGGTCATGCCTACCGCCCGCACAGCCGCTCATCTGCTCCATGGCCACACCGGTGGTCGGGTGCTGTGCGTCGGGCGGGCCTAAGCCGCATCTGAAGCCGACAGCAGGTCACCCGGCGGTCACCGATCGCAGCGGGGCGGCCGTGGTGTCTGCCCCGACATCCTTCGGGACGCACACACCACGGAGCGAGCCGATGCCAGAGACCGAACAATCCACAACGATCCGCCTGGGCTTGCCCAAGGGCCGCATGCACGCCGGCGTGATGAAGCTGCTGGCCGACGCGGGCATCGACGTCCGGGTCAACAGCCGCGGGTACCGCCCGCGAGTCTCGCTGCCGGGCGTGAACGCGAAAATCCTCAAGCCGCAGAACATCATCGAGATGCTGCACGCCGGCTCGCGGGACCTGGGCTTCGCCGGCTCGGATTGGGTGGCCGAGCTTGGCTACGGGACCGGCGGCGACGACCGGATCGTCGATCTGCTGGATACGGGTCTGGACCGCGTGAAGCTCGTCGTCGCGGCCCCGCCGGAGTTTGTCGAGAACGGCCGGCTGCGGCCGACGGACCGGCCGCTGCGCGTCGCGGCGGAGATGACCGCGCTCGCCTCGGACTGGTTCCAGAAGGCGGGAGTCGAAGCCAGGATCATCCGGACGTACGGCGCAACGGAGGTGTTTCCCCCGGAAGACGCCGACTGCGTGGTCGACATCGCCGCATCGGGCGACACGCTCCGTGCGAACGGGCTCACGGTCGTCGATACGGTCGCGTCGTCGTCGACCCGTTTGCTGGCGAGCCGGGAGGCCTGGGAGGACCCCGCCCGCCGGCCGAAGATCGAATCGTTCTTGGTTGTGGTCCGGTCCGTGCTGGAGGCTCGCTCGCGGGTGATGATCGACCTGAATGTCACCCGCGAACGGCTCGAGACCGTGGTCGAAGCCCTGCCCTCGATGCGTGAGCCGACGGTTTCTCAGCTCCGGTCAGAATCCGGCTTCGCGGTCCGGGCGGCCGTGCCCTCCGATCAGGTCGCCGAGCTGGTCCCGGTGCTGTCTGAGAGGGGCGCGACGGACATCGTTGTGACGCGGCCGACGCAGATCGTCCCATGAGCGAGCGTGCGGCAAAGAACGTCTACCGAGCCCAGGCGGTGCCGCCAGGCGTCCGCCTCAAGCTCGATGCCAACGAGCTGCCCGGCGCGGACCCGGCGTGGTTTGCCGGTTTCGATCCCGAGCGGGCGGCCCGGTACCCCGAGAGTGGCGTTCTCGAACACCTGATCGCCCGGCGGCACGCGACGACCACCGACCGCGTGCTCGTGACCGCGGGCGGCGACGAGGCGATCGAGCGGTTGACCCGTGTTGCCGCGGGGCCGGATGCCCCGGTCGTCGCGGCCACGCCGACGTTCGAGATGATCCCGCGGTATGCCGTCATGGCCGGAGCTCGCTTCGTTGGCGTTCCCTGGGCAGACGATTCGGCGTTCCCGGTCGGTCACGTGCTCAAGACGGTCGCCGCCGAGGGCGCGGGGCTGCTGGCGTTGGTGACGCCCAACAACCCGACCGGCCGCGTGATCGCTCGAGCCGAGGCAGAGCGGATGATCGCTGCGGCGTCGTGCCCGGTGATGCTTGATCTTGCCTATGCGGAGTTCGCGGCCGACGACCTGACCGATCTTGCTGTCAGCGGCACCGGTGTCGTCGCGATCCGTACGTTTTCAAAAGCTTGGGGCCTCGCTGGGCTTCGTGTCGGCTATGCCGTGGGCGATCCGGGTCTCATCGAGTCGATGCGGTCGGCGGGCGGGCCGTACAGCGTCTCTGGCATCGCGAGGGCTGTCGCGGAGCGTGCGTTGTCGGCGTACCCGGACTGGCTTGATTCCCGGCTCCGGCGGGTTCACAACGAGCGAAGCCGGCTGGTCGGGCTCTGCAGCAAGCTCGGTCTGGCCGTGCTGCCGAGCGAGGCCAATTTTGTGCTGATCCGCAGCGGGCGGGCGGAGCGGCTCTGGCAGGGCCTGCTCGATCGGGGCGTGCTGGTCCGCCGCTGGCACGATCGCCCCGGGCTTGCCGATGCCCTGCGGATTTCGATACCGGCCGAAGCGGCCGATGCTGACACGCTGATGCGGGCGATCGAGTCCGCCGTCGGCCAGGAGGACGCGCGATGAGCAGTGCAACGCCGCCGCCCCGCAAGGCAGAGCTCTCCCGAGAAACCGGCGAGACGCGGGTGCGGGCCGCGGTCGACCTCGACCGCCCGGCTCCGCCCGCGATCGAGACCGGGCTCGGCTTCCTCGACCACATGCTCACGGCGGTCGCGGTTCACGGCCGCATCGGGCTCGAGCTGTCCTGCACCGGCGACTTGCACGTCGACGACCATCACACCGCCGAAGACTGCGCCCTCACGCTGGGCACAGCGATCGACCAGGCCCTGGGCGACCGCGGCGGCATCGAGCGGTTCGGCGAGGCGTCGATCCCGATGGATGAAGCACTCGCCCGGTGCGCGATCGACCTGAGCGGCCGGCCTGCGTCGGCGATCTCGCTCGGGCTTCGGCGTGAGCGCCTGGGAGATGTTGCGTGCGAGAATCTCCATCATGTTTTCCAGTCACTCGCGCAGACCATGCGGGCCGCGGTGCACATCGATGTGGTCCGCGGGGTGAACGACCACCACCGCGCCGAGGCCGCGTTCAAGGCGTTCGCCGTCGCGCTCCGCCGGGCGGTTGCTCGGACCGGACACGCCTCGATCCCGAGCACGAAGGGGGTCTTGTAGTGGCCGAGCGGTCTGTCGCGATCGTCCATACCGGCGCCGCGAACCTCGCTTCCGTGCTGGCGGTCTTCTCGCGGATCGGGGTCGCCGCGCGGGTGACCAGCGATGCGAACGACGTGGCCGAGTCCGCCGCGGTAGTGCTGCCGGGGGTCGGCGCGTTCGGTGCCGCGGCCGAAGGGCTTGCGTCCGGGGGGCTCGGCGAAGCCCTACGGGACCGCATCGGCCGCGATGAGCCGACGCTGGCGATCTGTCTGGGATTCCAGCTGCTCGCGGCCGAGAGCGCCGAGTCGCCGGGCGTCGTGGGGCTTGGCGTTTTCGAGTCTGCGATCGAGCCCGTGCCCGCCGAGGGCCTGGCCGTGCCGCACCTCGGCTGGAACCGGGTCAGAGCCGGCAAGGGGTGCGCACTGCTGGAATCGGACGCGATGTACTTCGCCAACTCGTTCGCGTTGGTCCAGCCCCCGCCCGGATGGGCCTCGGCGACAACGGTGTATGGTGAGCGTTTTACCGCCGCCGTCGAACGGGGTCGGGTGCTGGCGTGCCAGTTCCACCCCGAGCTCTCAGGGCCCGCGGGCCGATCGCTGATCGAGCGGTGGCTCGTCGCCGCTCGGCTGGAGCCCGCCGCATGCTGATGACACGGATCATCCCGTGCCTGGATTGCCGCGACGGCCGGGTCGTCAAGGGTGTCCGGTTCCAGGGCCTGCGCGACGCGGGCGACCCGGTCAACCAGGCCCTGCGTTACCAGGCGCAGGGCGCGGACGAGCTGGTGCTGCTGGATGTGAGCGCGACCCGCCGCGGCCATGGGCATCAGGTCGAGACCGTCCGCGCGGTCCGCCGCGAGCTCGGGATCGCGCTGACCTGCGGCGGCGGAGTTCGCTCGGCCGACGATGCCGCCGAGCTGCTCGAGGCCGGCGCGGACAAAGTCGGCATCAACTCTGCTGCGGTTCGCGACCCGGAGCTGGTCGCAGGGCTTGCGCTGCGGTTCGGGCAGCAGTGTGTCGTCGTTGCGATCGATGCGGCCCGGTCCGGGGAGAGCTGGCTGGTCCGGGTGGCCGGCGGCAGCGAGGCGACCGAAATCGATGCGGTGGGCTGGGCGGCCGAAGCCGAGCGGCTCGGCGCGGGCGAGATCCTGTTGACCAGCTACGACCGCGACGGGACACGCGACGGGTACGACCTCGAGCTGCTCCGCGCAGTGTCGAGCCGTGTTCGCATCCCGGTGATCGCTTCGGGCGGCGCTGACTCGCCCGAGCACATGGCCGCGGCGGTCGCGGCCGGGGCGCACGCCGTGCTCGCTGCGTCGATCTTTCACGACGGCGTCACAACGGTGCAGGCCGTCAAGCGGCGGCTGGGCGAGCTGGGGCTCGCCGTGCGTTCGCACCCAACGGAGGCAGCACCATGATCGTGCCATCAATCGATCTCATGGACGGTCGGGCGGTCCAGCTCGTCGGCGGCGAGACGCTCGAGATCGACGCGGGCGATCCGACGCCGATCGCCGAGCGTTTCTCGCGTGTCGGCGAGATCGCCGTGATCGATCTCGATGCGGCGCTCGGGCGCGGCTCGAACGCGGAGGTCATCCGCGAGCTGTGCGCTCGGTACCCGTGCCGCGTGGGCGGCGGGATACGGAGCGTCGATGCCGCGTTGGGCTGGCTCGACGCCGGCGCCCGCTCGGTCATCCTTGGCACCGCGGCCGAGCCGGATGTGCTGTCCCGGCTCCCGCGCGACCGGGTGATCGCGGCTCTTGATTGCAAGCAGGGCGAGGTCGTCGTTGAGGGGTGGCAGACCAAAACGGGCCGATCGCTGCTGGATCGCATCGACGAGCTTCGGGAGCACGTCGGCGGGTTTCTGGTGACCACCGTCGAACGCGAGGGGCGGATGGCGGGCGCCGACCTGGAGCTCGCCCGCACGCTCGCCGAGCGATGCGGAGACGCCCGCGTGACACTCGCCGGCGGCGTCACCACGGCCGAAGAGATCGCCCAGCTCGACCGGATGGGCCTCGATGCCCAGGTCGGGATGGCGATCTACCGCGGCGACCTGCCGCTGGCCGACGCCTTCGCCGGCCCGGTCCGCACCGACCGGCCCGACGGGCTGATCCCGACCGTGGTCGCCGACCAGCGCGGCATCTGCCTGGGCCTGGTGTATTCCAGCCGCGAGAGCCTGGCTGTGGCCGTCGAGGAGGGCCGGGGCGTGTACCACTCGCGGAGCCGCGGCGGGCTCTGGCGGAAGGGCGAAACCAGCGGCAACACCCAGCGGCTGGTCCGGATCGATGTTGACTGCGACCGCGACACGCTGCGGTTCGTCGTCGAGCAGGCCGGCGGGTTCTGCCACACGGGGTCGGCGACTTGCTTCGGCGATCTCGCCGGGCTCGGCGCGCTCGACGAGACGATCGGCCGCCGGCTCTCGGCCTCGGAACCAGGCTCGTACACCGAGCGTCTGGTCGGCGATGCCGCGCTGCTGCGGTCCAAGCTGCTCGAGGAGGCCAACGAGCTGCTCGACGCCGACACGACCGCCGACGCGGCGCACGAAGCGGCCGATGTGATCTACTTCGCGATGGTGGCCGCGCGGGCTCGCGGCGCGCCGCTGGCGGATATCGAACGCGAGCTGGATCAACGGGCTGCCCGAGTTACCCGGCGACCCGGAAACGCGAAGCCCGGCTCGGGGGAAGCGTTATGAGTGTCATCCCCAGACGCTCCGCGCCCGATGTCCCACCCGGGGGCGGACCCGCGGTCACGCCCGGCGCACGAGAGGCGGCCGACCGGATCGTCGAGGAG
>JBCDEF010000019.1:0-21607 GCA_039179915.1 Planctomycetota bacterium
ATGCCACGCCTGCTTGGCGGTCTTGATCCCGCCCGCGGGTTTCATGCCGACCAGCACGCCGTCGCGTAGGAAGGCGTCGCGGATCGCCTCGAGCATCACGAGCGTGACGGGCATGGTTGCCGCGGGGCTGACCTTGCCGGTGCTCGTCTTGATAAAGCCCGCGCCGGCCTGCAATGCCGCTGGGCCGATCAGGCCGCTCTCGAGCATCCCGGCGATAGCCAGATCGCTTCCGCGACGGACCGTGTCGAACGTGCCGAGCTCGCCGGTCTCAAGAATGACCTTGAGGTGAGCGCCGCCGGAGCGGCACAGCTCCGCGACCGACCGGACCTCGTCGTACACCGTCCGCTCGTCGCCCGAGAGCAGCGCGCCGCGGTTGATGACCATGTCGATCTCGTCGGCACCGTCCTCGATCGCCTGCTCGGTATCCCGGAGACGGATCGGGAGCGGGTACTGGCCGGACGGGAACCCCGTCGCGACGCTGGCGACGTTGACGCCGGTGCCGCTCAGCTCGGCCTTGGCCAGCCGGACCATCGACGGGTAGAAGCAGACCGCCGCGACCGACGGCGCGTCGCGGCCGGGCCAGGGCGTGACGGCCTTGCGGCAGATCGACCGGATCTTGGCGGGCGAGTCCTTGCCCTCAAGCGTCGTCAGATCGACCATCGAGAGCGCGAGCCGGAGCGCGTGCCGCTTCGACTCCCGCTTGATCGAGCGGGTGGTCAGGGCACGGGCTCGGTCGGCGGCCATGACCGCGTCGACCGTCGGGCTGGGGGCGATCGCCGCCGTCTTCATGTCGTCAGTCTACGTCGGCGAGAAACTCGAGGGTGCGACGGCGGGCGTGGTCGCGTGTCGCATCCGCGGTCCACATGCCGTTGTGGGTCGCGTCTTCGATCTCGATCAACCGCCCGCGGGGCGCGGCCTGAGCGATATCCCGGCCGTCCTCGATCGGTGAGATGACATCGCGCGTCCCGTGGAGCACGAGCAGCGGGCAGGCGACCCGGCCGGCCAGCTCGGCGCGGTCGAACCACGAGCCCCGCAGCATCCAGAGCGGCCCCCGCCCGCGCAGGAGCCCGAGCAGCGATAGCGCCGGCCCGAGCGTCAGCCGCCACGGCAGGCCTCTGGACCTGAGCACATTCTTCGCCGGCGTGAACGCGGAGCGGTAGGGGGCCTCCGCGATGACCCCCGCGACCCGGTCATCGTCCGCCGCCGCGGCGATCGAGACACCCGCGCCCATCGACCAGCCGTAGAGCACGATCTGTGATGGATCTTCAAGGCTGTTCAGCACGGCACCCAGGTCAGTAGGCTCAGACCACCCCAGATCGCAGCGGCCGGGGCTGTCGCCCTGGCCCGGCATGTCCCAGAGCACGATCCGCCGACAGGCCGAGAGCAGCGGCTCTGCGCGGACCAGCCCGCCGACCTTGCCGTCGCTCCAGCCGTGGGTCATCACGAGCGTCGGCCCTTGCGGGTTCTCGCCGACGATTTCCCATGCCGCCAGCGATTGGCCGCGGGATTCGACCGAGAACGCGTGCCATGGTGGCGCCGCGTCAAGTTCGCCCGGCTCACCCGGCCGGCCCCTGGCCAGGGCGGCCGCGTAGCCACGCCGGACAGGATGCGTCAGCATCCACGAGGAGTAAAGCGCCACGCCGGCCCAGGCGACGCCGAAGCCGACGCCCAGCAGCATCAGAAGCCCGGCCGCCTGCTCGGTCACGAGCCGAGCAGCCGCGCGATGTCGTTGTAGGTCACGAACAAGAAGACACCGACGATCAGGACCAGGCCGGCCAGCGTCGCCGCGTTCTGAACCGCGATGCTCACGGGCTTGCCGGTGACTTGTTCCCAGATCAAGAAGACCATGTGCCCGCCGTCGGTGATCGGGATGGGCAAGAAGTTGATCACGGCCAGGTTCACGCTGATCAGCGCGAAAAAGAACAGCAGCCAGGCGAGCCCGCGGTCGGCGATGCTCGAGCCGATATGCACGATACCGACGGGGCCGTTGAGCACCTCGGGCGCGATCGAGCCCTGGACGAGCCGGAGGAAGGTCAGGTACGTTGTCACCATGATCCGCCGTGTCTCGCCGAGGCCCATCGCGATCGCCTCGACCGGCCCCTCGCTTCGCAGACGCACGATCAGCGGGTCGTTGAAGGCATAGACCGCCGCGGGCGGACGCCAGCCGAGATCCGCGAGGGCCGCGGAATCCTCCGCGGAAAACGAGACCGGCCGTTCGAGAACCGTTGCCTCCTCGGGGTGCAGCGGCCCGCGGAGAGTGAGCACCGCCTCGAATGGCTCGCCGCCGGCTTCGATTGCTCGTGCTTGCAGCGAGCGGGCGAGATCGGCGAAGCTCGCGAGCGGATCGCCATCGACCGCGACGAGCGTTGAGCCGCCGCGGACCAGCTTCGGCGGCACGCCGGGCAGGTTGGTCAGCATCAGCGCCGCTGGCGAGTCGTCGAGCATGTCCGTGCCACCGACGAGAAACCCGATACGGCCCTGGCGGCTGACCTGGAGTTCCAGGTCGATGACCTCGCCGCCGCGGAGGACAGAAGCCCGCACCGGTCCCCCGGCGTGGTCCCTGACCGCGGCGATGCCGCTTGCCTGATCCGGGAACTCGACGCCGCCGAGCCGGACGAACACGTCACCCTCGCGCAGCCCGGCGGCGTAGCCGGGCGAGCCGGGCTCGATCCCGCCAACGGTCATCACCGGCGCAAAACCGGCCAAGTGTCCGACGCGGATGATGCCGTCGCCGTACCGACGCTCTGCCTGCTGGAGCGAGGGGGCGAGCTCGACGCGGACATCGGCCTGCTCGCGCTGATCACCCGAGACAAACCGCAGGACTACCGGCTTCCCGCGTGCGGCATCGGCCGCCGACAGCAACTCGTGCCGATAGGTCACCGGGACGCCGTCGACAGCCGCCAGCGTCCAGCCGGGCGCGATCTGATCCAGGCCTGCCGCCGCGAGCTGCGCGTCGACCAAAGCTCGGTCTGATGACGAAGGCGGATCGGCGATGGTCGTCGTGGCCGCGGCGCCCACGCCCAGCATGCGGATGCCCAGTTCGGTCGGCGTCGGCTCGGCCGCGAAGGTGATCGTGCCGGGCTCGCCGGCCCGTTGGACCTCGATCTGAACCGGGCGGTCGGCGGATGATGTGAGCACCGCCATGCTCACGTCGTCAAACGCGCGCGGCCGCTCGTCGCCGACCCGGACCACCCGGTCGCCCGGCAGCAGACCGACCCGGTCGCCGTCGACCTCGTCCGCGACCGCGGCCGCGCTGCCGGGCTCGACCGAGCCGATCACGGCGGCGGGTTTTTCGAGCCCGATGGCGAAGACCAGCACGAACAGCAGCGCCGCGGACACGACATTGGCGACCACGCCGGCCGAGATGATGATCATCCGTTTCCAGATCGCGACGCTGTTGTAGCTGTCGGGCGCGTCGGAGCGGTGAGCCGGGTCGGCGTCGTCCTGCCCGAGCATCTTGACGTACCCGCCGAGCGGGATCCAGTTGAGCCGGTACTCGGTCGGGCTCATGCCGCCGATCAGGCCGGATTCATCGGGCTCCCGGCCGTAGGTCTGCTTGCGGAACTCTGCTTCGCTCGAGCCGCGGCGGACGCCGAAGCCGCGGCGCCAACTCAGCACCGCCGGCCCGAAGCCGACGGCGAACGCGAGCACACGCACCCCCGCCCACCGGGCGGCGAGGAAGTGACCCAGTTCGTGAAGAAACACCACGCCGCCGAAGCCGACGACGATCAGCAGGATCTTTGCGAGTTCGAACAGCAGTTCGGGCATGCCGCGGGTTCCCTCTCTGTGGAGCAAGTGCTGAGACGCACAACCAAGCGTATCGACCCGGCGCGAGGGCTGCCCATCAAAAGACAACGCCCCGGGGCGGTGCCCGGGGCGTTGGTTCTGGTCAGAGTGGCTGGATCAGCGGGCGTACTTGACCGAGCAGCCGTAGATCGCGTTGTCGGACTTGATCACGCTGGACTCGCCGTTGACGACCTGGGTGACGGCGAGCTTGAGGTAGTTCTCGCCGACCTTGCGGGCGCTCGGGTCCGAATCGATCGGGCCGTGGTACTGGATCACGCCCTCGCGGTCGATCACGAAGATCTCGGGGGTGCGCTTGGCGCCGAACATGCGGCCGACCTCGCCGGACTCATCGAGCAGGATCGGGTACTCGATCTTGAACTCGGTCGCAGCCTGCTGGTTCCGCTCGAGGCCGGCGCCCTGCTTGCCGGGTGCTCCCGAGTTGATCGCCAGGAAGACGACCTCGCCGCTCGAGGCCACGTCGGCGTGCGTCTCGTGCATGACCTTGGTGGCGTAGTGGAACTTCTTGACAAACGGGCAGTCCGGGTTGAACCACTCGAGGACCACGACCTTGCCCTGGTAGTCGGCCAGGTTGTGCGACTCGCCGTTGATGTCGGTCAGCGTGAAGTTGGGGGCCGCCTCGCCGACGACCGGGGCCTCGCGTTCAGCGAGCGAGCCGAAGCCGGCCGCGAAGGCTGCGCCGAGCACGGCCGCGCCGGCGGCGAGGGTGCGGATAAGACCGGATTTCTTGCTGCGTGTCAACATCTGGAAAACCTCCATTGTCCGTGCACGCCGAAACGGCGGTGCGTCTCCGTCCATTAGCCTCGGGCCGAACGCCGGCCCGTGAATGCTATTCCCGCTCGCTCTGGCGAGAGGGTTCATCGGTTGAATCGGCTTCGGCCGAACCGCCGACCTCTGAGCCGAACACCCATGATCCGGTGGGCCCGTCGCCATCGCGCAGCGTGATCCAGCCGGCGGCCTCGTTCGGATCACCCTCAAAGACCAGCCGGAGCGTCCCGCTCTCGCTTGATCCGGTTGTGAGGAGATCCTGAACTCGTGGCGACGAGTCGAACGGGATAAATGAGAGAACCGCCCCCTCGGGACCGCTGATCTCGAGCGTGTTCCGGGCGACCCACCGAGCAGATACCGGCGCCGAATCGTCGTCGTGCAGCGGCACGGCAAACGCGTCACGGGCCGCATCGAACACACCGGCCTGGGATGAAGGTGTCGATTCCTCGGCGATCTGAACAGCGACCTCGACCGTCTGCCACTCGGGCAGGCACTGCTCGTTATCGCAAACCAGCCACTCGATCTCGCCGGTCAAGGTCAGCATTTCGCCCGGCTTGACCGTGGTCGGGACCGTGATCGCCTGTAGCGCAACGACATGGTGCTCGTAGACATGATCCAAGATGTCGCCCGGCTGGGTGTACCGCTCGGCGGCGGGCCAGCGGAACCCGCTGAAAGCAGGCTGGTGACCGGCCGATGCGGTCCAGTCCGCCCGGGCGGACAGGCCCGTGTCGTTCTGAGCGGGCGCGTATGTATGCCAGCCGTCGTCGATGCTGAACTCGTAGGCGAGCTCGATCGTCGATCCCGGGGCAGCATGCGAATGCGATGCAGTGACAAACAGGTTCACGCGTTTCGGCGGCGCGGATTGACTCTGAGCGATTGGCGCCAACGCACCGGTCGCAGAGAGAAAACAGATGACTGCTGACAGCCGAGAAAGCCACCAAGGTCGACGCATGCTGCCCTCCAGAGCACCGTACCTGTTTCGCGGCACGTGCGGCATCAAACGGAACACCCGAAACGGTCCGCCTATTTTCACTCATGACACGATATGAGAAAAAATCTCTGGCAGCCAGAGCGATGTTTGCGGTTTGCACGGCCGGAGCTGTGCTCGGCGGGTGCACACGGAACGTCGATGAGGGCGACATCCGCAGCGCGGCGTTGACGGACATCCGATCAGTCGTCAGCGGGACGGCCCCGGGAACGCTGGTGGACGCCCGATCGCCCTCGCGGTTTCGCAGCGGGCATCTCCCGGGGGCGGAGAACCTCCAGCTCCTCGATGTGCCGCTGGATCGGAGCCCTCCGCTGCGTCTGGTCGAATCGCCACGGATCATCGTCTACGGACAGAACGAGGGCGATCCGTTCGCCAGCGGCCTGACTCTGCGGCTGCTCGAAGTCGGCTTGGACCAGACCCGCCTGTACCGCGGCGGCCTGGACGAGTGGGTCCAGGCCGCCGGTGAGCTTGAAGAAGATGAACCGCCGGCCAACTGACCGGGCCATGGCCGATCAAGCGAGTCAACCGGGCTAGACGATTGGGCTAGACGATCGGGCTAGACGATCGGGTTGGTCAGTCCGAGCGGTGCGCCGGTGGTCAGCCACCCGCCGCCGAGCACGCCGTCGAAGTGCGAGAGCTGCGAGACGATGGCGGTAGTGGCCTCGACGCGGAGCGAGAAGAAGTTCAGCTGCGGCCGGGCACCGACGACCTCGGGCAGGTCCTGCAGGTCCAGGCGGAGGAATTCTTGGGCCTCGACCATGCGGGTCAGGGTCCGCTGCGCGGTGCCGTCGGCGAACAGCACGGTGACTGTGACGTTTGTGTCTTCGGTGCCCGGGTTGTAGAAGCTGAGCGCCTCGGCGTAGAGCGAGCCGGCCTGGAGCGGGTTGATGAAGGCATCGCCGAAGAAGAACTCGGTGCCCGCTTGGGTCACGGCCGCGGAGGCCGCGGCGTCGCCGCGCTGCACCTCGACCGACGAGACGGCCAGGGCCTGATCGGAGATGATCTCGAGACCGATCGGCGAACCGGGGACAAACGCCAGGTCGAAGCCGGTCAGCGAGGTCACGCGGCCCGCGCCGAGCGTGATCGTTCGGCGGAGGTCGGGCAGGCTGTCGTCGAGCAGGTAGCTGCCGACGATCTCGACCGACGCGTCGGTGTCGGTCGGGTTGTACAGATCGACCCGGCTCGAGGCGCCGCCGCCCGAGGTCAGCGAGGTGATCACGTTCAGCTCGCTGCCGCCGTCGCCGACACCGAGGTAGCCGTACGCGGTGTCCGCGACGAGGTCGAAGAAGCTGGTCGCCGCGACGATGCCGAGGTTGTTCGGCTCGTTGGCCGGGTCGGTCGCCTCGGAGGTGATGCGGACGGCGAAGGTGCCGATCGGCAGCGCCGGCGTGGTGTGGACCTCAAGGCCGCCGCGCTGGTTGGCCTCGAGCGTGCCCATGGGCAGCACGACCTCGCCCGTCGCGGTGACCGCGGTGATGGTGACATCAACATCGAACGGGTTCGGGTTGAAGTAGACCAGGAACTGCGCGACCACGCCCGGGTTGCGCTCCACGTTCGGGAAGAGCCACTCGTTGGCGACCTGGTCCGTGAACGCTTCGCCGATCGCGCCGGCGCCGCGGCTGTCGGTCCGGCCGACGAGGCCCGCGTCGTAGTGGCTCAGGCCCGCGGCGATGCGCAGGTCGGATTCGATCACGATCGAGTACGCCTCGTTGGGCACGATGCCCGGCGCGTAGGTGCCGTCGCCGAACGACAGGGTTGCGCCGCCGCGTGCGTCCGGGTCCAGCGTGCCGCTGGCGACGACGGCCGACGGGATCGACGTGTCGGCGTAGTAGACGCGGACGGTGTAGTCCACGGCGACGCTGTTCGGGTTGGCCAGCGAGACGAACTGCTGGATCGATGCGTTCGCGAAGCCCTCGGGGTAGTAGACGATGCTGGTCGAGGCCTGGCCGTCGACGTTGAGCGCGTAGGCGCCCGCGTCGGCGTTGTTCGTGGATTCGACGAGCAGGAAGAAGGTTTCTCCGGCGGCATCGGCCGTGAAGCTGGTGCTGGCGGTCACGCCGGGCGAGCCCGGGAGACCGGCGGAGTCGGCCAGGTCGGTCAGCTCGACGCCGTCGGCATCAAAGACCCGGATCGTAAAATCCTCGGCCGGGCGGCCCGGCACGCTGACCTGCGCGAAGACCGCGCCCGCCGCCGTGCTCGTGTAGCGGAACAGGTCCGTGTCGACGACCGGGTTGCCGTCCGTGCCGTTGATCACGCCGCCCTGCGACGCGTTGCCGGTGATCTGGCTGACGTTGAGCACGGTGGCATTGGCCAGGTCGCCCTCGTTGGCGTGATCGTCGCCCGGCGGGGGCGGGACGGGCTCGCCGTCGACATTGATCGTGTAGACGCCGGACCGCGGGCCCGGGAACGTCGAGCTGACCGAGACGAAGAACTGGCCGTCCTCGGCTGTGGCGTTGGTTACTGTCACGCCGCCGGCGATCGGGGTCGTGGCCAGCAGGTTCCCGCTGGCGTCGAACGCGCGGATGATCGGGCTTCCGAGCGAGGTGTCGGTCAGGAAGACATCGGCGCTGGCTCCGGCGGCGATGCCGAACGTGAACAGGTCGGTGTCGTCGTCGACCTCCAGCCGGCCGCTCTCGGAGCCGTCGCCGCTGGCGAAGTCGAGTGGGATCACCGTGGCGTCGGCCAGATCGCCCTCGTTGGCGTGGTCGTCGAGCAGGCCCGTGTTGACGTTGAGCGTGTACTGGATGCCCGCGGCGCTCGGGCCGACGACTGAGACGTAGAAGATCTCGCCCGCGCCGGCGTTGAAGCCGTCGATGGCAAGGAAACCCGTAGAACTGACGAAGACGTCCTGCGGCGCGGCGCCGTCCGGGTCGAGCAGGTTGCCGTCGATGTCAAAGATCCGCAGCTCGAAGGAAGACCCGGGGACCGCGTCCCAGACGAGGGACACATCAACCGGTCCCGAGGCCGGCGTGCCGAAGACGAACAGGTCAGAGTCGTTGATCTGCTCGAGCACGCCCTGCTCGCTGCCCAGGCCGGTCTCGGGCACAACGTTGATGAACGTCGCGTTCACCAGGTCGCCCAGGTCGGCGTGATCGTCTTCGGGGGTGTAGGTGAGCAGACCGTTGTAGCCGCCGCTGAAGCCCGAGCCGCTCTGGCTGCCGACCAGGACGTGGTACTCGCGGCCGGCCTGCGCCGAGAAGGTGACCGTCAGCGTGCCGCTGCTGGTCGGGTTGAGGTCGTAGGCCACGGGTGTCCGGACCGGCTGGTTCTGATCGGGCGATGCCGTCAGGCTCGGGTCGCTCGAGATCTCGTACACGATGACCGTGGGCGCGAAGACCGGGCTGTCGCCGCTGAGGGTGAGCGTGATCGGGTCGGTCACCGGCGCGGTGAAGGTAAACAGGTCCGTGTCGGCGTTGTCGTTGATCACGCCGCTGAACTCGACCTCGCGGTCGAAGGCTCCGAAGGTGATCAGTTCTGCGGCGCTCGAGAAGTTGCCCGTGTCGGCGGCGTCGTCGGTGACGGGCGTGCCGTTGAGCGTCAGGGTGTAGTCCCCCGTGCCGCCGATACCGCCCACGAGCAGGCTGAACCGCTCGCCCTGGTCGGCGACGAACGTGCCCACGAGCAGCTCGCCGTCGAGCGCGGTGCTGTTGATCAGCGGCACAAAGTTGCCGTCGCCGTCGATGATCAGCAGCGAGAGCGAGAGGCCCGGCTCCGGGTCGAGCGTGAAGCTGACCGCGCCCGCCACCGGCGAGAGATACTCGAACGCGTCCGCGTCGAGGTCGTTCTCGATCGTGCCCTCGACCGTGCCGGCGTTGTTGGTGCCGGCGATCGTGCTGAGCCCGTTGGCTGGGATCACGGTCTGGCCGAATCCGCCGAAGGGGAAATCGACGTGGTCGTCGCCGGCGCCCGCGTTCGGGGTCGTGTTGACGATCAGCTGGTACGAGCCGGTCGCGACCAGCCAGTCGGTCTCGGCGAGGCTCTGGTCTCGCTGGGAGCTCTCGACCTGGACGAAGTATTCCTGGCCTTCCTCCACGTCGATGACGATCCGCGGGTCCTTGCGGGAGAAATCGAGGCTCGCGACCCCGCCCGCGGTGAAGTCGATGTTCGTGCCGTCGCCGAAGCCGGAGAAGTTGTCAACGAACCCGATCTCGTTGCCCGTGCTATCAAAAATACGCAGCGCCGCGTCGAGCGGGCTGTTGTACGTCTTCGAAAAGTTCTGCGATTCGATTGTTCCTACGCCGACAAGATTGAAGTTCTCGACGAACGTGTCGGTCAGGCCCGTGGTCGCGACCAGGATCTCGGCGGTCCCGTCGCGCGGAGCGGTGAACCGGAACAGGTCGGTGTCATCCGGGGCGTGGATCATCCCGAGCTCGCCGGTAAACACGATCTCGTTGAAGAAATCGTCGTCCGGCACAAAGTCGCCCGTGTCGTCGTCGATCTCGCCGCGCCCGCTGTTGACGCCCGTGAACGTGCGGTTGGCCGCGGTAGATTCGAGGTTGTTGAAGTTCGTGGCCAGGCCGGTGAAGGGGTTGAACACCAGCTCCGGCGCGGACGAGAACTCGCCGGCATCGGGCTCTTCTGTGTCCGCCGCGAAGGTGCCGAACTCGTCGAACGCGTCCGCCTGGACGATCGCGGTGTACCGCGTCTCGTTCTGGCCATCGGGGGTCGAGACAACCAGGTAGTAGGCCTCGCCGCCCCAATACTGCGAATCGAGATTCACCGACGCCACCGAGCGTGGCAGGTCGATGTTGACCCCCTCCGTCGGTGCCGGCCCCAGCAGCGACGGGGATTCGATGCCGGACGGGTTGAGCAGGTTCCCCGCCTCCGGCAAGCCCGCGTTGACCGAGCCGATCGGGACGGCCGTGGTCTCGTCCACGAGCTGGAAATTCGAATCGAAGATCTGGATCGTGGTGCCGCCGAGCTGGAACCACTCGGCCTCGAAGAAGACATTGACGGTCAGACGCGACGCCGGACGCCCGCCCAAGAACCAGGTCTGCTCAGGAGCGTCGCCCTCCCCCGCGGTACCGGACTGCAGGTCGATCCCGCCCTCGAACGTGCCCAGCATGTCCACCTGCGGCACGAACTGGAACACGTCGGTATCAGCCGCGCTATCGAGCCGCCCGGTCGCAAACGCCTGCACGACCCGCGAGTGATCCGTTATCGATTGCGTGAAGCCGCCCTCGCCGTTCTCCGGGCGACCGAGAAGCGAGAAGGCCAATCCACCCGCGCCATCGTCGTACGCGTCAGGGATCATGTTCGGAACCGGCAGCACCGACCCGTCTGCGAGATAGCTCGTACCGTCGATGAATCCGACCGGCAGGAACGGCGAGTTGCTCCACACGAGGGGTGTCGCCAGCTGGCGGATCTCGTCCTCGCGGATGATGACCTCGTCGTCGGCGTTGGTCTCGGTCAGGAAGTCGATGTGGTCGTCAACGGGCTGGACGACCTCCCCGTCGCCGTTAGGAATCCGCTCGATGTTGGCCGGAGACTCGATCGCGAGCCTGTAGTCGAAGAAGTTGGCCGACGCGTCCCGCGGATCGATACCGGTGCCGAGGAACTGCCCGTCAAAGACGTCCACGATCACGAAGTACGTCGTGTCGGCTTCCGTGAGGAACCGCAGCCCGGCGCGGTCGAATGCATCGCCGAAGCTCAGCGTGTCGTTCGAATCGATCGGCACGAGCGAGCCCGAGTCGTCATAGACCGTCACCTTGGGATCGAGGAACGGCGTGTACGGGGCCGGGTCGTTGCCGTAGGTCAGGAACGTGACGATCGCGTCGCCTTCGCCGAGCGAGGTGAACGAGAAGACCTGGGCCGAGTGCTGGTCCCGCAAGAGGCCGGCGGGGTCGACGGGCACAGCGCCCGCGATGCCGGTCGCGACCTCGACGCCGCCCGAGGACCGATCCACAACGCCGATCCGGGTGTCCGCATCGAAGGCGACTTCTGTCGCCCGGGCCTGGACACGAAGCTCAAAGTCGCCGGCGTTCAGGTCCCCGTCGAACGGGTCTCCGCTCTCTGGCACCGCCGAGATCGCGTCGGAGCGGACGCGGACGAAGTAGGTCGAATCCGCCTCGAATTGGACGGGCGCGAACGCATCGTAGATGTGGCCGCTGTCCGAGTCGCTCACGAGGCGCACACCGTTGCTGTCGAAGACCTCGATCTGGGTATCGACGAGGTCCCGTGCCGCCGTGCCATCCGAGGCGTACCCGTCCGCGTCGTCGCCGAACACGACATCGCCCGAGAGCACATACCCCAGGCTGTTAAACGCGGCGTCGTTTGGGGTCGTAAACGTGTAGAGGCGTTCGTCCTGGAATCCGACGAGCGTCTGCGCATCGCCGGTATCGCTGCCGGTGCGTGCGATGCCGTTGGCGTCGAGCGTGAGCGTTGCCGCGTTGTTGTTGACGATCAGCGAGTACACGCCCTGGGTGGAGGGGCTCGTGATCTCGTCGCGGTTCTCGCCGATGACCCGGACGAAGTACTCCTGGCCCGCATCGGCAACGAAGCCGAACCAGCCGTCCTGGACGAGGCCGGCCCGCTCGAGCGTGCCGTTGTTCAGCCCGTCGGTCTCGCCGGTCAGCTCGGTGCCGTCGGGCAGGAAGACCTCGACCGCGGTGTCGAGGAAGGCCGTGCCCCCGCCGCTCGGGGGGATCGCCAGAGCGAGCACCGAAACGAAGCCGCCGGTGGCCGAGGTAAAGCTGAAGAAATCTCCCGAGTCGTCTGGGACATCCTCGATCGTGCCGGCGGCTGTGCCCGAGCCGGAGCTGATATCAATGACGGTGGGCGTCGCGGTGGGGGGGCCGGAGTCGGGGAAGATTTCGTCGATGCCCGGGTGGTCGCCCGAGAGCAGGATGCGGGGCTCGAGGGCCTCGAAATCGGAGCGACGCTCGGCGTGGCCGGCGCTGCTCAGCAGCGAGCGGGCCCCGCGGCTGAGTCCAGAGGTCACGCTGCGAACGACGTTGCGGTTGCTCATGCTTCGCTCCAACTCGACAGTGCTCGGCGGGTGCCCGCCGGGGTCTGGGCCATCCTGGCGGCGCGGCCGGTGGGCCGGGCCGATTGTCCCGGAGCGGCCGCCTTGCCGTCCGAGAGAGTTTCTTCATCAGTGCGCCGCGGGTGAGGAGCGGACCGGAGCAGGCTGCGCCGACCGGTCCCTCGGCCGTGAACGTCTCTCCGCGTGTGAGCACGGGCAGCCTTGCAGACGTGCCCGCAAATCTCACGGCACCGAACATCCCCCACAGAGACAAGTCCGATCGAGCATACACCGAGTCGGTGATGGTCGTCCACCCGCTGGACCCCCCTCCGTGTGTCGCAACCGGCGGTTCCGGGCCCGACAGGACCCGGCCGGGCCTACGCGGTCGCGACAGCCGCGGAACTTCTCTATCACGCCGCCGCGATCAGGCCGGCTCAATTCGGCCAGCCCTCTCACGCCGGCGAGGGCTGCCCGGAGTCGCCCGAGCCGGCCGCGGCCCGGACCGCCCGCTCGGCGAGGACGGCCGAAGCGTCGTAGACCGGCATCCCCGCCTCTTCGACATCCAAGACCAGGGCCGCCTCGCTCAGCGCGACGATCAGGGCCTCGCTGCCGCGATCACGCAACCGGGCCGTAATGTCCAAGAGCGATGCGCGCGTCTCGGGCTTGCTCACGCCGTAGATCAGCTCGGAAAAGATGATCTCGTCCAACCGATCGACATCCGCCTGCTCGGGGGATTGAAGCTTGACGCCCTTGAGCCCGAACGCGGCCTGGTACGCCGAGCCCTGGGTCACCCAACGCGTGCCGATGATGCCAACCGTTTCCCGTCCATCGGCAATGACGGCATCGGCGACCAGATCCGGCACCGCGAGCCAGGGGATCGACGAGCCGTGCTCGATCAGCCGCACCGCGTGCTGAACGGCGTTGTCCGGGGTGACGACGAGTTCGGCGCCGGCGGAGGCGAGGATCTCGGCCGACCGCGCGAGCATCGTGGCGACCGTCGACCAATCTTCGCCGCGGACCGCTTCGATATAGACGTTCAGCGGCTCGTTGTGCACCGTGACCCGCGGCAGCTCAAGACCTGGATAGAGCCGGCCCGCCTCGCGGTACATCAGCCGGTACGCCAACGCCGCTCCCTCGGGGCTGACCGCCGCGATCCCGATGTGCCTGAAGCGTTCCGGCATGCCTGCAAGGGTACGCACCGGCCCGGCTCCGCCGTCGAACACGCGTCGGCTGTATCGTGCGAGCGATGGAGAGCCCCCCGACGAACCCGTTTGCGACCCTGGGCCTACCCGAGCGGTTCGATCTGTCCCGCACGGCGATCGAGCGGGCCTCGCTCACCCGGCTGGCCGGGGTGCACCCCGATCGGTCGCAAGACGACGCCCGCCGGGCGGCTGAGATCAACGACGCCCGACGCCGGCTGCTCGACCCCGAGCAGCGGGCCAACGCGGTGCTTGCGGCGATCGGGGGGCCTTCCGCGGCCGAATCCAAGCAGCTCCCCGATGGATTCCTTGCCTCGATCATGACCGCGCGGATGCAGCTCGAAGAAGACGCCGACAGCGGCGACCCGGCTCGCATCGGCCGCTGGCATCGGTGGGCTGAGGAGGAACGCCAGGCATACATCAACCGAGCCGCAGCCGCATTCGAACAGGGCGAGGACCCCGGCGAGATCCGAGCGATGCTCAACGCCTGGCGGTACATCGAACGCCTGCGCGAGCAGCTGCCAGACGAGCCGGCCGACCGATGACCGCGACCCTCCTGCTCGCCGCTGCGCTGCTGGTGCCGCTGCTGCTGATCTCCGGGGTTGTTTCCGGGTCGGAAACAGCTCTGTTCGGCCTGAACCATGCGGCAAGGACTCGGCTGCGGAACCAGAGCCCGGCGGCCGCCCGCGCGGTCGGTGAGCTCCTCGACCGGCCCCGCCCCCTGCTGACGGCGCTGCTGGCGGCCAACATGCTCATCAACGTGTCGTACTTCTCGATCTCGTCGATCTTCGTTGTTGAACTCGAAGCCGGCGGCTCAGCCACGGCGGCAGCCGGCCTCGCGGTCGGTTCGCTCGTTGCGATCATCCTGATCGGCGAGATCGGTGCCAAGCTGCTCGCTTCGACCTACCGCGTCGGCTATTGCCGGCTGGTCGCTTCCCCATGGCTGCTCCTGATGAGGCTCGGCTGGCCGACGCTCTCGCTGGTCGACCGGGCGGTGATTTCGCCGATGATCCGCATCGTCGGCAAGCCCTCCGGCGGCTCGAAGATCGTGGGCAGGTCTTCGGAGACGCTCGCGGGCGTGCTCAGCACCGCGGTCGAGCTCGGCGAGGAGCGATCGGCCTCGGACCAGCGGCTGATCCTGGGCGTGATCCGCCTGGGCCGGACCCGGGTCCGCGAGGCGATGTCCCCGAGGGCCCGTGTGCCGACGCTGCCGGCCGACGCGGGCCCCGACGAGGTGCTGGCGGCCTTCCGCGACCGGAACAACCTGCTCGTGCTCGATTCAGCCGAACGCCCGGTCGGCTGGGTCCACGCGCCGCGGTACCTCGCGCGGCGGCGTTCGGGCCATGCCGGCAAGGCGCTGACCGGCGTGACGACCCCGTGTGTCTTTCTCCCAGAGCAGGCGACGCTGGACGCGGCCCTGACCGAGCTGCGCCGGGAGCAGCGCGACCGGGCCGTCGTCGTCGACGAGCTCGGCGAGTTCGTCGGCGTGCTTCGGGTCGAGGACATCGCCAACCAGCTCCTCGACGAACCGATCGCAGAAGCCACCGGCGAGCTGCCGCCTCCGACGCTTGTCGCTCTGGGGGTGTTCGAGGTCGCGGGCCGCTGGCCGGCCAGGCCGCTGCTGATCGACCTAGATATCCCGCACGACCAGGCCGAGCGGATCCTGGCCCGGGTTTCGACCGTCGGCGGGCTCATGCTCGGGCTGCTGGGCCGCTTCCCGGTCCTGGGCGATACGGCCTCCCTCCCGGGCGCCACGCTGACCGTCGCCGGCGTCGATGGCCGCGAGATCACCTCGCTGAGCATCCGTTTCGATTCGATCGACGAGGCCGGGGAGCCTGCCCCGTGAGCACCGGCGAGATCATCTTCTGGCTCGCGCTGGCCGTCTTCGGCACGGTCGATTCCGCGCTCTGGTCCGGCCTGGAGACGGGGCTCTATGTCGTCAGTCGGCTGGACCTGCGGGCGAAGCTGAGCGATCGCAAACGCAGCCGTGCGGCCAAGCGGCTGGCCAACGAGATCGAGCACCCCGAGCGCGCGCTGGCGACGCTGCTGGTGATGAACAACATCTCGAACTACCTCGGCGCCCTGGCGCTCGCGAAGCTGCTGAGCGCGACCGACCTGCCGGGCTGGGCCGTGACGCTGATCAACGTCGCCGTGCTCACGCCGCTGCTGTTTATCTTTGCCGAAACGCTCCCGAAGGAGCTGTTCCGCACGCGTGCGGATCAGCTGATGTACCCGCTCAGCCGCGTGCTCCGCGGGTTCCGGATCGTGCTGACGGCCCTCGGCATCGTGCCGGCGGTGCTGCTGCTGATTGCGATCCTCCGACGGGCGCTCGGCGAGGCGAGCCTGCCGACCAACCCGCGGGATCGCTTCGCCGGGCTGATCCAGGAGGCCGAGGGCGAGGGGCTTCTCAGCTCCGCCCAGGCCGAGCTGCTCGACCGATCCGCGGCGTTCCGCGGCGTCAGCGTCGGGGACGAGATGGTGCCCTGGCCGCGGGTGCAACGGCTCCGGGCCGATGCATCGCCGGCCGAGTGCGCCCGGGCGCTGCGGGACGCGGCCGCCTCGCGGCTGCCGGTGACCGACCGGCGTGGCGGCGTCATCGGCTATGTTCGGATTATCGATCTCAGCGACGCTGTTGATGCAGGGGTGGCGGTCCGAGAATCGGTCCGTCCGGTGCTCCGCTTGGGCCAGGCGACGCCGGTCGCGGAAGCCCTGCGAGCGATCCGAACCGCCGGGCACCCGCTGGCGATCGTCGAACGGGCCGGCAGACCGGTGGGCATTGTCACGATCCGCGACCTCGTCGAGCCGTTTACGGGCCCTGTCGAGCAAACCGCTGTGACAGCCGGAGATAGCCGTTGAGGAATAGTCAGACCTTGCAGGGGGTTCCCGAGAGCATGAGCACACCCACACACAGCCGGCCCGGTCGCATCCGCACCAACGACCTGATCTTTCTCGTCATCCTCGTTGCGAGCGTGGGCATTGTGCTCTTCGTCCGCGGCGGCGCCGGCGCTTCACTCGACGAGGTGGCGCAGGGCAAGACGCTCTTCGAGCACTCCTCGACGTTCGCCGACGCGAGCGCCGCCGCACGGGCATCCGGCAAGCCCGTGTTTGTGCTCGCCTCGGCCGACTGGTGCCCGCCCTGCCAGCAGCTCAAGGCGACCACGCTCGCCGATGAACAGGTCCGCACATCGATCAACGCGGCCGCGGTGCCGTATCACCTCGATGTGACCGACTCGTCTGCGCTCTCGCCCGGAGATGCGCGGCTCGCGCAGTCGCTCGGCGTTCGCGGCATCCCGGCGATGTACATCGTCTCGCCCGACGGAACAGCCACAGCCGCCGCCACCGGCTACCAGCCCAAGGACCGGTTCCTGAACTGGCTGGACTCGACCGTCAACTGAGCGGGTTGAGGAAGAGACCCGTCGCGAGCTTCGGGTAGAAAAACGTCGATTTCTGCGGCATGAGTTCCCCCGCCATGCAGACAGACCGCACCGCCTCGAGCGGTGTTGGTCTGACAATGAGGGCGAGCTGCCCAGAGGGAACGCCGGCGCTCGACCCGGTCTGCCGGCCGCGGCCGATCTCCAGGACCTCGTCGATCGAATGCGGGAACGCCCAGGTTACAGGCTCGCCGCCGTTCAGCTCCGGCTGGCAGACTTCTTCGACGACGACGTGCTGAATAATCGAGACATCCAGCCCCCGCCACGCGGCGCTGCGCTCGTCGAACCGATCGGCCAGCGGGTCATCGTCAACCGCCGTGGCCGTCCAGCAGAGGCCGGTCGACAGATCGATGACCCCGAACACATGCGTGTCGCCGCGGGCCTCGATCTTGGCCATCTCGGCCTCGATCTGTTCCGGATCATTCACGGTCGGTTCGACCTGGAGATACCCCGCGGCGGCCTCGATGAACCGCTCGTGCGAGTAGTCGGACATGCCGCCGAGCACGCGGTGTGTCGGCCCGATCGTTAGCCCCGGGTCCGACATTGAGACCAGCACGAACATGGTCCGCCGCGCGGCATGATCGGCCGGCACCGCCTCGCCGAGCGACTCAAGATAGTTCACCGCGGTGTTGTATCTGTGGTGCCCATCGGCGATGAACACGTCCTCGCCGCGGAGGGCCTGCTGGTAGGCGGCGACGGTTGCCGCATCATCGATCGCCCATGCTTCATGAGTGACCGAAGCCCCATCGGTTTCAACGAGGGTGCAGCGCTGGTCGCACGGCCGGGTCGCCATCGCCTCTCGAACCAGTGCGCTGGCCCGACCCTGGTCATCGGCATGAAGCCCGAAGATGGGGCTGAGCTGCGTCTTTGTGGCCGACATGAGCGCGAGACGGTCTTCTTTCGGGCCGCTGAACGTCTCTTCGTGCGGCAGCACCCCGCCGCCCTCGCGGTGGCCCAGCGGTACGGTCTCGAGGGTGCAGGCCATACCGCACCGCTCGAACCGTTCGCCACGGAACTCGAAGGTCTGCCGGTAGGCAAACATCGTGGGGCGTTCCCGCCGCGAGAGCGTGCCCTGCTCGATCAAAGACTCCAGCCGCTCTGCGGCAGCGTCGTACACCGACTGCGGACCGAGCGACTTGGCCGGGACATGCGGGAGGTCGACGGCGACGATGTTGTCCGCGTCCTGCTCGAGCAGCCCGGCTTTCGCCTCGCCGTCGAGCACGTCGTACGGCGGCGAGACCAGCGGGGTCACGTCCCCCGAGCCGCCGTTGAACTGCAGAGCCCGGAACGGGAAGACCTCAGGCATCGCGAGCCCTCGTGAGAAACCACACCGGCTGATCCAGGACAACGCATCGAGGCCCGGCCGGGAGATATGCTACGCCGATGTCCACCGATCCCGTTCCAGTCACCGATCGCGGCGGCCGCCGACCTGTCGCGTTGCTCGTTCGAGCCGCGGGCACCAACTGCGGCGCCGAACTGGCCCGGGCCTTCCGCCTGGCTGGCGCCGCCCCGACCGTTGTCCACCTCGACCGGCTGCTGCGCGACCCGGGCCCGATCGCCGGTGCTGAGATCATCGCGTTTCCCGGCGGTTTCAGCTTCGGCGATGACATCGCCAGCGGCCGCGTCTTTGCGATGCATGTCCGCACCGCCCTCGGCGGTCCGCTGCGCGAGGCCGTCGGGAGGGGGGCCCGCGTGCTCGGCGTCTGCAATGGGTTCCAGATCCTGGTTCAGTCCGGCCTTCTGCCCGGCTGGGACGGTCAGGAGCGGGCCGCCGCGTTGGTCGAAAACGAGCAGGGCAGGTTCATCGACCGCTGGGTCCGTGTGGAGTATCCATCGGCATCGCGATGCGTCTGGACGAAGGGGCTCGCCAAGGACCAGGACCCCGAGACCCAGCTGCTGCCGATCGCCAACGGCGAGGGCCGGTTCGTTGCCGACGATGACGGGCTTGCCCGGCTCGAGCGCGCGGGCCAGATCGCGGTCCGGTACGCCGAGCCGACCAATGGCTCCGCCGGCGACGTCGCCGGCATCTGCGATCCGACCGGCCGGGTGCTCGGATTGATGCCGCACCCCGAGCGCTACCTGGACTGGAACCGTCACCCGTTCTGGACCTCGCTGCCGTCCGCGGTTCGAAGCGGCACAACGCCGGGCCTGCGGCTGTTCGAGAACGCCGTGCGGGCCGAGCCGGCCGCGCTGACCCAGGGCTAGCCGACCGGGAGCCGCCGAGCCATGCCAGCCGATCCCTCTCGATTCGAGCACAGCGCCTCCCAGAGCACCGTGGCCGACGACCGGGCGTGCAACTCGTGCGGCTACAACCTCCGCGGGCTCCTGACCGGCACGCCGTGCCCGGAATGCGGCGCGACCATCGCGATCAAGCGGTACGCGGCCCGGGGCGACAACCTCACCGACGCGCCGGCCCGGTACCTCCGGACGTACGCGATGTGGGCCGCGCTGACCGCGGCCGGCGGAGTCGCGACCGTCGTGGTCACCATGGGCGGCTGGCTGGTCGGCGGCGGCCCGTTCGTGTTTGTCGGCATCGGTGCATCGCTCGTCTTCGCGGGCGGCGCGGCGATGCTCACCCGCCCCCGGCCGCGGGGCGAGAACACCATCCCCGACGCGACCATCGACGACCCCCGGTGGCGGATCGCCGCGATGGCGTCGCCGGCGGCCTGGCTGCTGATGGCGACCAGCGTTGCATTGCTTGGCATCGCAACGGCGAACCTGTGGCGGATCGCCGACGCGCTCGCGTTTCTCACATGGCCGGCGTTCATGCTCGCTTTGGTCGCTTCGATACCCCTGCATATCCATCTCGCATCGGTCGCGGGCTGGGCGGGCGACACGGGCCTGGCATCTCGGCTGCGGAGCGTCGCGTGGGTCTTCGGCATCGGCACGCTGACCGTGCTGGCCGCGGCCCTGTTCGCCGCGATTGTGCCAGACGGACTGGCCGCCGCGATCCGCATCGCCGCGATCGGTCTCTATGCGATCGTCGGGCTCGCGATGCTGGTCGGGCTGCTCGGTTTCGTCCAGTTCGCCGCGGTCACGGCCGCGGCCGTGCGCACGAACCGCGCCCAGCACGACCGAGACCGGCGGATCGCAGAGCGACGCGCCGCGGAGATGTCCGAGACCGTCGACCGCCAGTTCAACGCGCCGGGACCGCCCGACCCGGTCGCACCGATCGTCCCCGCGGCCCCCCCCATCCCCGAGAGCGATCCGCCGCCGAGGATCGGCCAGGGCCAACGTATCGAACCGGCCGAGACCCAGAACGCCTACGACCTCGAGCCCGAGGACCCCCAGTGACGCCGCACGCGCTGACCATCGGGTCGTTCGACGGCGTGCACGCCGGTCACGCGGGGCTGATCGCGCGTGCCCGCGAGATCGCAGGGCGATCGGGCCGGGTGACCGTGCTCGCCTTCGACCCGCACCCCCGCTCGGTCATCTCGACCGCGCCCGCCCGCCTGACCACCTGGCCCACCAGAGAACGCATGCTGCTCGCGCTCGGTGCCGACGAGGTCCTGCGGCTCGAACCAACCGAGGCCCTGCTCTCGCTCGACCCCGAGCAGTTCGTTGACACCCGTATCGCACCGCTGCGACCCACCGCGGTCGTCGAGGGCCACGACTTCCGCTTCGGCCGACGACGAGCCGGCGACGTCGGCGTGCTCGCGGCCCTCGGCGAGGGCTACGGGTTCGAACTCCATCTGGTCGATGCCGTCACCGCTTCGATCCACGACCGCGGCGGCGTACCCGTCTCGTCGTCGCTGATCCGTTCGCTGCTGCGGCATGGCCGCGTCCGTGATATCACCCGCCTGCTCGGCCGACCGTACCGCTTGGAGGGCGAGGTCGTCCGGGGTGACCGGCTCGGACGCACCATCGGCTGCCCGACCGCGAACCTCGACCCTTTGAACCATCCACCGGGTGCGGGGGTGTACGCCGCTTTCGCAGAAACAGGCGACGGCCGGCGATTCCCTGCCGCGGTCAACATCGGCGCCCGGCCGACCGTTGGCGGCATCGCCAGACGCGTCGAGGCTCATCTCATCGGTGCGCCCCGCGGTGATGGCGGGACGATCGAACGGCTCGACGAATACGGCTGGCGGCTCTCGCTAGACTTCGTGTCCCGGCTTCGCGACGAGGTACGTTTCCCCTCGCTCGAGGCGCTCAAAGATCAGCTCACGCGGGACATCCAACGAGCCGCCGACGCAGCACCCCTCGCGGCCGTACCACAGGGACCTTCCGAGTGACCGACTGGACATCGACGACCACCGCCGCCGAAATCGCGAATTGGATAGGCGACGCCGCCTCGATCGCGATCGTGACCCACGCCAGGCCCGACGGCGATGCCGTGGGCTCCTCCTTCGCGCTCTGCCGGGCCCTGAAACAAGAAGCGGTCTGAGGTTACTGGCGTTTCAAGTGGCGCGCCGCGCTCTTTCCAATCGGGAAACAGGCGGTTGATGCCCACCGG
>JBCDEF010000020.1:0-21368 GCA_039179915.1 Planctomycetota bacterium
CTACCTGGCAACAGGATGCCAATCTCAAAAAGCTGGTCTCAGTTCGGATTGAGGTCTGCAACTCGACCTCATGAAGTTGAAATCGCTAGTAATCGCGTATCAGAACGACGCGGTGAATACGTTCTCGGACCTTGTACACACCGCCCGTCACGTCATGGAAGCCGGGAGTGCCCGAAGTCACCTTGATTCAAGGGTGCCTACGGCAAGCTCGGTGACTGGGACGAAGTCGTAACAAGGTAGCCGTAGGAGAACCTGCGGCTGGATCACCTCCTTTCTAAGGGATTTCCTTAGACTCGCCAGACAAAGATGGTGCCGAAAGGCCCCGGAGAGCACGATCGCTCGATGGGATCCCCATCACGTCGTGTGGAGCGATCCACAGCGAGACTCGTCAGCATATTCTCGTCCGTGAAATCCCCCCACTGCTGCTCGAAAGAGTCTGCAATGGGTCACGGAGAGCCGCTCCGGCAACGGACGGCAAATGGGCAGCAATCACGTACTTTGAAACGCCCATCTCTCCGGAGATGGGCGTTTTTTTGTCTACACCCCGCAGCAGATTGACCCAGCGGTCGTGCTACTTCTCCAAAGCGAAAACCTCGTGCCTCCGGCGCCACCCGAGAGCCTTGCGCGGCACGCCCATCTGTTCGTTCCTCCGTGAAGAGCTCGCATCCCGTCCGCAGTCAGTTCTGGTACCGGTGAGTTCCGCCCGATCCATGCCGACGATTCGGTGCGCACTATGTGGCTCACCCATCGCCGACACCCGCCGGCTCAGTCAGTCCTTGCTTATGGGCAGGAAGTCCGGCTTCTCGCCGGCGGCCCACTGCTTAAACCGCGGCCAGAAGATCTCCTGCAACAGGATCTTGATGCACGCAGCCAGCGGGATCGCCAGGAGCAGGCCGTAGATCCCGAGCAACGCCCCGCCGGCGAGCGTGGCGAACAGGATCGTCGGCGTGTCCATGCCCGTGCTCTTGCCCTGGATCAGCGGCGTCCAGACGTAGTCATCGAGCGCCTGCCCGATGAAGTACACGCCGAGCGGCGCCCCGAGCACCCACCAGATCTCGCCGCGGAAGCCGCTGTGCCCCTCGAGCCAGATCAAGACGATCGAGACGGGGATGCCGACCTGGGCGGCGTATGGCACAATCGAAAGCAACGCGACCCCCACGCCCAGCAGCAGCGGCGCGGGCACCCCGATCGTCCAATATGCGATCGAAAAGACGATGGCCTGGAGGAACGCGATTGTCAGGCGGCCGCGGATAAAGCCCGCGATGACCGTGTCGAACCGCTTCAGCAGGTGGATGGTCAGGTCGCGGTGGGCCTCGGGGATCAGGCTCTCGCCGAAGGCAAGGACCTTGGCGTACCCGGTGCTGACGAAAAAGAAAAAGAAGCAGGTCAGAAAGAACGTGAACGCGAGCACGCCGAGCGATGTCAGCAGACCGACGAACGATTCGAACGCGCCGGCGCCCGTCCGTGCGACGCGGGCGGAGATCGCCGAGGCGTTGTTCTCGATGAAGCCGGCAACGAGCGTGACCGTCCGCTCGATTTCGGACGGCTGCGAGAGCTCACGGATCCTCCTGGCACGCTCGGCCATGCGGCGCTCGCGTTCCGCGGCCTCGTCGGCGGCCTCGTCGGCGGCCTCGTCGGCGTTGCCATCTTCGGGCGGCGTCTCCGACGCCGCAGTCTCGAACGCCTGATTATCGTTCTGCTCGACAGAAAGGGCTTCCGGCTGATCCGAGCCCGCAGAGGACGCTTCGACAGCTTCCGGATCGCCAGATGGACCCGGCGGGGTTGATAGCTCCTGGGCGGGCTCAGCGTCACCGTGAGTCGATTCTTCGGCGTCGGAATCGTCCGACTCGACGCTCTCTTCAAGGGCACTGATATCGTCAGAGATCTCCTGGATCTGCTCGTCCAACGCCTCGGGCTGCCCGTCGTCCTCTTCGACGGCGTGCTCGGCTGCCTCGGCCTCGAGTTGGGCCCGTAGATCGTCCTGCCGGTCCCGTTCCGCGTCGATCGTTTTAAGCAGCCAAGCCCAGGGCTGCCCCGAAACCGCGTCGCGGATGGCCTGGTTCTCCCGGTTTTCTTCGCGGAGCGCCTCGCGGAAGTTCTGCGCGTCCTCGGCGATCTCGGTCACCAGGCTGACGCCCTGCAAGACGGCGAAGGTCCCCCCCACGCCGACCGGCACCACGGTCACCAGCGCGAGCACCACGATAATGAACGCGGCCGAGCCCTGCCGGCCGAAGACCCGCTGCCGGGTGAGCCACCGGACGACAGGCTCAAAGAGATAGGCCAACGCAATCGCGAGCAGCACCGGCACCGTGACCACGCTGAGCTTGTAGCCGAGCCAGAAAAGGCCGAAGATGGCGGCGACCACGCCGATGTCCCGCAGCGGCTGGATCTGCCAGAGGTGCCGATCGAGCCAGGAGACGCGGGCCTGGCTGTTCGTCTGTTCGTTGTCGTTGCCCATCAGGGGCAGGATACCAGCCGGGCGGGCGGGCGTGGCTAGATCAGCTCGGCCTCGGCGAATGCCTCGTCGAAGTCGTAGACGCCGACGAAATCGTCGTAGCGGTCGTCTTGGGATTCTCGGAGGACGCCGGCCTCGATCAGGGCGAAGACAAGGCGTCCGAAGTCCTCGGTCGCCTGGACGCCCCAGTGCTTGAGCACGGTGCGGGCGAGCGCCCCGTAACGCCGGACGGCCAGGTCGCGGAAGCCGAGGCAGAGCTGGGCACCGCTGACGTGCCGCGTCTCGTCGCCGACATCGCCCGGGCCGTGGACCGTGCGGATCGTGTGCTCAAGCCCGTCTCGGATGAACTCGAAGACGAGCGGGCTGAAACCGCCCGCGTTCTTGGCGATTCTGTTCCAATCGATGTGCTGGATCTCGCTCATCGGTGCTGCCGTGGCCTCCGCTCGTTCCCGACCCCGCGGTCTACCGGTTCATCGACGCCGGCCCGCTGACCGCACGAGAACCGCGGATGAAAAACCGCAATAGGGCGTCTTTCCATTCCTCGGCGTAGTCGACGCCGATCCGGGAACTCGTCCCGATCTCAGCAGTGGGTACGCCGCCGGACGCCTTCTGGATCTGTTCCACGCGGATCTTGCTGTCCCGATCGGCCACGTCGAGCCCTGACATCCCCAGATCGATACCCAGGGCGTCGCAGAGCCGTCCCGGGCCTGAACAGACCAGATGGTCCGGCAAGGCGGCCGGGTTGGCCGCTCTGGATCGCTGGGCCCGATGCGCTCGCATGGTGCTCAGACCCAAAACCGGCTCGAGGGCCCGGATCAGGACGGCCTGCGGGTCGCCGGGGGTGGCGGCCGCGATGTTGAAGCACCGGTGCATGCCGTAGATCAAAAATACGTAGGCCGTGCCACCGGGCCCGAACATCGGCTCGGTTCGCGGTGTGCGGCGGGCGCCTTTGGAGTGGGCGGCTTTGTCGCGGACGCCGAGGTACGCTTCGGTCTCGACGATGGTACCAGCGAGGCGGGTGCCATCATCGAGCCTGCGGACCAGCGTGCACCCCAGGAGTGACCGCGCGAGCTCATCGGCAGGAACCGCGTACGCGCTGCGATCCAGAACGGTCACACGGTGGCCGCGAGATACAGGGCGATCACGACCGGCGCGGCAGAGATCGCGATGCCGGCGCGTGCGAGACGCCGCGCGGTGGTCGGCTGCGTCCGGCCGATCGTCTCGCAGCAGGTCACGACGAGAATCAGCGTTGAGCACTTGAGCATCAGCAGGCCCCAGACATCGCAAAGGTCGATGAACCACTGCGCCACCGGGTTGACCTCATGGCCGCCAAGCTGCCCGATGATGACTGTGGTCATAATCACATCGAGCATGCCCACGAAGACAAGCCACAGGTAATGGTTGGGGTACAGGACATGCTGCTTTTGGCGGCTCATGCGTAGGCGTGCAGGCCGGGGAGGAGCAGATTGACGCCGAAGTAGGTCCAGAGCATCACGAAAAAGCCCACGACGCTGAGCCACGCGGTGACCAGAGCCTTGTTCTTGATGCCGGTCAGCCGAAGGTGGATGACGATCAGATAGATGATCCAGGTGACCAGCGCCCAGGTTTCTTTCGGGTCGAAGGCCCACCAGCGTCCCCAGCTGTGGTCGGCCCACCAGGCGCCCAGCAGCACGCCGACGCCGAGCGTCCAGAAGGCGAGCTGGAGGACCGCCATGTGCGCGGTGTCGAGGTCGGCGAGCGTGCGGGCGAGGCTCCGCGGCTTCGGCGACGGCTTGGCGGCGTTGGTCCCGGCGCTGCTCTGATCGCCGACGATCCGGCCGGTCTCGGGTGCGACGCTCGCCGCAGCCAGCGAGACGGTCTCCGCGTCGGCCCCTTTCAGCTTCGCGCCGTAGTGCGCAGCCAGGTAAAACAGACTGATGACAAAGCCCAGCGCGATCAGCCCGTACGACACCAGCACGGTCGTGACGTGGTACTTGAGCAGCACGGAGGTGTTGAGAATCGCGGCCTCGCGTTCGATGTTCTGGCCCGGCATGTCGGTCTGGGTAGCGGTGACAAGGACGAGGAAGCCCGCGCCGGCGGTCGCTGCGCCGAAGAGCCATTGCCGCTTGCCGATCATGATGACCAGGCCGACGACGGACGCGAAAAAGCTCAGGCCGATCATCGACTCGAACTGGTTCTGGATCGCGAACCGCTCGGCGACGATGCAGCGGAGGGTGAAGCCCACGCCGTGCATGACTGTTGCGGTTACGAGCAGGGTGATACCCGTGGCCGCGAGCCAACGCCGCTGCGTGCCGAAAGCCAGGATGAGCGCAACGAGGGAGAGCGCGTAGAGCCAGAAGCCCCATTCGAACGCGTTCGCCTGGTTGTACGCCTGCTCGAGCGAACGCCGGGTCGTCGGGTATTGCTCCGCGTTGATCGTCGGGAGCAGCGCAGCGAGTTCGGCGATGGCGGCGTTGGTCGATTCGGCGTCGCCGGCGCGCCATGCCTCCCCGAGCCGGCCGGTAACCGCGGCGATCTCCGAGTCGGCCGGGAACTCGCCGAGGTGATGCCAGACGTCGTCGGCGGACTCGGGCGCGACGAGCATCCAGTTGCCGATGGATTGCTCGAAGAGATTGAGCCGCTGGTCGGTACGCGTCAGCGCGCTGCGGTACGCCTCCTGGCCCTCGTAGCGGCGCCACATCTCGTCGCCGACGGCGGTGATCATGGCGGGCGCGACGCGGGTCAGTCGCATCCAGGCGCTGACCTCATCAGGGTCGTCGGGGAAGACGGCCTCGAGCATCGCGCGGCGGAGCGGCAGGTAGCCGATCGAGATCAGCGGCTTGTCGACGTAGTGGCCCGGATCGATCGCCAGGTCGGTCAGGGTGAAAAGCGGATCATGGTGGAGCTTGGGCCGGCGGCCGTCTTCATCGGGCTCGCCGAGATCGAAGTACCGCGAGCGGCCGGTGAGCTGCTCGACGGTCTCCCGCGCGAGCGTGTCCATGATCTTGACGCGGCCGTTGTGAAGCACAGCGAGATCCCGGAGAGGCTCGAGATTGACCGTTTCCGCGAACGCGGTCTTTTCGGTCGGCGTCATCGTCGGGCGGATCACCGGGCGGCCGAAGGGGTGGCGGAGGTTGTCCGCTGCCGCGTCGGATGTGACCATCCGGGTCTCGGGGTGGGCGTTGCCGGCGGGCTGCGCCGACGCGGTCACACCGACGAGTGCCACCAGGCATGCGAAGAGGGCTCGGGTCATCATCGTGCGGCTCCGATCGGCTCGGGCTGGCTGGCTTGGGAAAGTGTGGCCGCGGCAGGGGCGACGGCTTCTGGGGTTTTCGCGGCCAGCTCACGCTGGATCTTGAGCTTCTTGTGGCGGACCAGCCAGGGCTTGACGTAGAACGCCCACGGGATGCCGACACCCATCAGCACCCCGCCGAGCGCGATCACGTGAATCCCCGGGTTGTTGCCAACGCCGAGGATGGTGAATGAGGCACGCGGCCTGTCCGCCAACCCCTGGTCGACCAGCTCCTGCGACTGCTCCCAGCCCTGGCGGTCCCAGCCGGCCTGGCTGAACTTGAACTGCCGCGGGCTGAGGTGGCTGAGCAGCTCGCCGGCGACGTTCTCGACCACGCCGCGGGACTCCGACCAGAGGAACGGGGCCTTGAGCGGTGCGTTGAGCTTGGTCACGTGGTCATAGGCCCGGATCTCTGCGGCGGATTCGGGCGTGGGCTCGACGCGGACCAGCGACTGGTAATCGCGCGGCGCGCCGCGGTGGTCGTAGGCGAGCATCTCAAAGTCGATCAGCCGGAGCTGGAAGCCCGGCAGCCGCTGCTGGACCCGGCCGAAGACGAGCGCGAGCCAACGGCCGTCGGGCAGGGCCACCTGCCGCTGCATGTCGGCCCGGAGCGATTGGACATCCATATACCGCGCGAAGGGGAGCCACACGACCCGCGACCAGCCGGTCTCGGGCAGAGCGACTTCCACGGCGATCATCGCCCGGTCGTTGGTGCCGATGAAGTCGCCCTCGCGATCGATCGGTGGGACCGACTGCGGGCGGCCGACCTGCATCGCGTCGGGCCAGTGCTCGCCCAGGTCGAACGAGAGCCGCTCGACGGGTTCTTCGAGCCGGTCGCCGGACGACAGGCCCGAATAGGCCCGCATCCCCCCGGTCCAGCGGACGACGGCATCGACCAGCCCCGTGTCCGAGCGCTCGTTGAGGTAGAGCTGGAGCTTGGACTGGTCGAGAAAATCGATCTCGATCGAGGGGTCGGCGTCGCGGCGGTTCGGCCGGCCATCGGCGAGCGCAACATCGAAGATGTCCTGGTTCAGCTCGGGGAAGCGGTGATACAACCAGCGGACATAGGGCTCGCCCTCGGGCGGCTCGACGCGGACCTTCGCGACGCTGCTGGTCGAGTCCTCGTAGCCCTCGGTGATGATCGGGAACGGCGGCTCGGGAAGGAGCTCTTCGAGGGTGATCGCCCAGCCGGTCTCGGCGATCTGTGTGCGGCGGTTTAGGTCCCGCTCGGTCAGCAGCACCTCGACGCCGACGCCGGGCAGGCGGGCGATGATCGTGATGCCGGTCTCGGCGGTGGCGGGATCGTTGAGCCGTGCCCAGCGGGTCTCGTCGGCGTCGATCCAGTGCTGAACGCCCAGCTCCGGGAAATCGGTGATCGAGAACGCCGGCTGCTCGGGCATGAGCGCAAACGCGAAGATCCGCTGCGGCTCTTCTACGGGGGCCGCGGTGTTCTGCTCGTCGAACGAGCCGTGGCCGACGAGGTAGACCATGCGGAGCGGGTTGGGCGTGTCGCGCGGCGGCTCGTGGGGCACCCAGTCGGTCACGGGCTCGGCGTAGGTCGCGTAGCCCACAACACTGAGGCGGACATCCTCGGGCACGAGCGGCAGGGTCTCCCCGTCGGGCGTTCGGCTCACGCCGCCGACCGGGGGGACCTCGAACCGGAGGTCTCGGCCCTGGTCGGAGTCGGTGGAGACGGGCAGGCCGAAGCTGAGCGAGTCGCGGGCGGAGCGCTCCATGCCGGCGTCGAGGCTGTAGTCGTTGTATCGCGGCAGGTCGCCCTCGAGCGATCGCTGTTCCCAGCCGAGGCCGGCGTTGATCCAGAGCGCCGGGTCTTCGCGGTCGAAGAACGTCTTCTGCGCCGGGCCGGTGCCGCCGGCGGTGCTGACCACCGAGCCGGCGAGCAGGATCGTGTCGCCCTCCTGCTTGAAGGCCTGGTAGTAGAGGCTTCCCAGGGCGATGACCACGATCCCGGTGTGCACCGTCAGCACGCCGAGATTGACGAATTTGAACTCGATCCGCCGGACGGTCGCGACGACCATGTTGACCACGAACAGCGCGAGCATGAGCTGCATGGGCCACCAGGAATAGAACTCGAGCTCGGTCATCTCGAATGCGGGCAGGCGGCGGAGCGTGGTATTCTCGTAGGCCGCGACGAACTCGGGGAAGAACCGGATGCCGCGTTCGTAGACCGGGTCGTAGTGGAGCACGGGCCACGCGAAGGCGGACCATGCCACCGCGCCGAGTGTGCCGCCGCAAATCACGGCCGCGACCGAGAGCCCGAACCGGGCCGCCCGGGCTTTGACCACTGTCCGGACCAGCCAGGTCAGACCTGCCGCGGGCACCACGACAGCCAGCAGGACCGTGGCAATGTAGAGCAGCCAGGTCAGGCCCAGCGCGAGCAGGCCGACCGGCACGCTGGCCAGGACCGAGTAGATCACCACCCCCACGAGCAGGACGACAGCGAGCGTGATCGTGCTCAGCGCGTGCAGCCCGATCCGCAGCGGCGTCAGTGCGCCGGTCAGGTGCTCACGATCCCACGCCTGAACCCGTCGCCACTTCGCGCTCATGAGCTCTTGAGGCCTCCGCCGGCTTCCGTTCATATCGCGACGCGACGCGACACAACAGGAGACCAGAAAACTCCCCAACGATAGACAATCTCAGCGATCCGCTCGACCCCGGACAGCCGAATTTCGGCGCTGCGAGGAACGCCACAGCCAGCGCGGCGGACTCCCGGACCGGAGCACGGCCGCGAGCGGTTCGTCGCTCCACGGCTCGATCTCGACCGCGATCAGGCCGAGCGGCTCGCTGCCTTCGGCGAGCTCGAAGCCGGAGCGGGGCATCCCGAGGACCCCGGCCGCGTGAACCGTGGCCATCCCGAGCAGCGCACTGGGGTCCGTTGCGTCACGCTTGAAGAGGTACCGCATCTCATCGAGCGTCGAGAGCCGGTCGGTCCCGGGCGGTAGGTTGACGATCGAGTCCGTGCCGATCGCGACGGGCAAACCGGCGGCGAGCATGTCACGGTACCGGTGCGGGCCGAAGCGACGGGCGGCGCCGAAGTAGTCGCTCGCGCGGGGGCAATAGACCACCGGCGTGCGTGTGCGTGCGAGCTGCTGGAGATCCGCATCGCTGCATTGGTTGACATGGACAGCGGCGACCGACGCCTCGGACAGCACGGGGCCTAGATGCTCAACCGGTGAGAGCCCCCGGCCGAGAGTCCCCGCGAGCTCTTCGGTCCAGAGCCCGAGCGATTCGAGCAGCTCGCGCTGGGGGCCCTCGGCGTCGGCGACGAATCGCTGTTCGTCTGCCGACTCGGCAAGGTGGGTCATCAGGGGGAGGTCGGCCGCGGCTGCGAGCTCGCAGGCCCGGCGGTAGGCCCAGAGCGAGACGGTATTTGGTGCGTGCGGCTGGATGCCGAGCCGAACTCGGCCGGGGGCCCTCCGGGCCGCGGCCTCCTCCATCAGCCCGCGGAACGCCTCGAACCGTTCGTGCTCGGTCGTGCCGATCGCAAAGAACTCGACGAACGAGACGCCGTGGAGCGAGCCGCGGGCGAGGGCTTCGGCGGCGGCAAGGCTCGGCACGCCCATCGGCGCGCCGGCGATGTCCCCCACCGCCGCCACGCCCCCCAGCTCGGACATCGCAACGCCTCGTGCCACGGCCTCCGCGATCGCGTGCGGGTCCGTCGGCCGCTCAGCCCGGATCATGTTGACCCACGGGACGAACGAGCCTTCCGGGTCGTGAGGGCGGGGGCCGATGGCCGAGAGATCCAGGTGCGTGTGGGCGTTGGCCAGAGCGGGGAGGATGACCGCGTTTCCGGAGTCGATACGGGCTGACTCGCTCGTTTCCGAGCTGGCTTCCGGATTGGCTGCCGGGTGGGCCGCGACCTCCGAGAGACGCCCGATCGCGAGCACCCGTGGCTTGTTGTGGTTCTCCAAGATAATGGCAGCGGGGTCATCGCGGGTGCCGACGACGGTTCGGTCGGCGTCGGCGATCGCCCAGGCCGTCAGCAGGCTGTGCGGTCGGTCTGTCGGTTGCGCAGGCATCGCTGGGTGATCCTTGCATGTTCGGCGGGGGCGGGCCCGTCATGATGTCGGCTCGGCGGATATGCTGGCCTTCGGGAGAGCCGTGCGCGATCGCGGATGGATTCGCGTGGTGAGCCCTGGGACGCCGGAGGATCCGGCCGATCGGCACTGGTATGGCCGCCGATCGATCGAAGGAGCGAACGCAATGCAGCATGGAAACGGGACCGGTCGTGGTGTTGTCGGGCTGATCGGCGTGACGCTGGCGTGCGCCTCGCTGGCCGGCGGGTGCGTGAACCAGCGGAAGTACGACCAGCTCGAGGCACAGTTCTTTGCCTCGCAGGATCGCAACGCGCAGCTCGCGGGCGAGAACGAGCAGCTCCGCAACGCCCTCGATACGCAGAACGATTCGTCGCGAAACACCCTAACGGCGGTCTCGGGGCTTGAGGCGGAGAACCAGCAGCTGCGTCAGCGGCTGTCCGAGACAAATACCCTGCTCGAGCAGCTCGACAGCGAGGTCCGGAGCCTGGCGCTGATTGACCCGAGCTTCGACCAGGCCCTCCGGGCACTGGCCGAACGCTACCCGGGCGTGATTATCTACGACTCTGATCGGGGCATGCTGCGGTTTGCCAGCGACCTGACGTTCGCATCGGGTTCGGACCGGGTTCGTGACGGTGCCCGCCAGACGCTGACGGCCCTCGCGGACGTCGTCAAGACGCGGACCGATGGGGAGTACCAGCTTGAGATCATCGGCCACACCGACGCGGAGCCGATCAGCGCGGGCACGGCGCAGCGGCACCCGACGAACACGCACCTATCGGTGCACCGCGCGATCGCGGTCAAGGGTGTGCTGACCTCGCTTGGCCTTCCCTCGAACCGGGTGCTGGTCGCGGGTTGGGGCGAATCGCGTCCGGCGGTTCCGAACAACGTGGGCGGGAACACGCCTCAGAACCGTCGGGTCGAGATCTTCTTCCGTCCGAGCTCGCTGAACCTGGATTCGCCGTCGACGGCGACGGTGACGCCGGACGCCGCCCCGCTGTTCACCGAGCCCACGAAGTAACGGACAGAGTCATCGACCGCGTTGTCCGGCTCGGTCCGGGCGGCGGGCGTCGGCATGGGAGCGAACCGAGCGGGTGAATCCGACCACGGCCGAAACTCCGCAGGCACGCCCCCGGCTGTGGCCCTCGACCGTCTCTGCGGCCGCGGCTCGGCTGTCGGCGTTCGGCCGGTTCATGCGGTTCACGGGTGATACCTGCCGCGCGTTTTCGCACGCCTCGTCGTGGTCTCGGTGGGACAGGCTGGGGCGGCAGCTGTTCTTCGTCGGCACGCTGAGCGTGCCGGTGCTGGCGATCACGGGCGCGTTCATCGGCATGATCCTGGCGATCGAGGGATATCTGCAGTTTGCCGCGATCGGTCAGGAGACGCGGCTGGGCGGGGTGATCAACATCTCGCTGACGAAGCAGATCGGGCCGGTGCTCGCGGCCGTGATCCTCGCGGGCCGGGTCGGGTGCTCGCTGACGGCGGAGCTCGGCTCGATGCGGGTGACCGAGCAGCTCGACGCGATGCGAGCGATGGCGGCGGACCCGATGCGGGTGCTCGTGGCGCCGCGGGTGGCCGCGTGCGTGCTGATGATCCCGCTGCTGACGACGGTCTCGAACGCCTGCGGCGTGATCGGCGGCTGGTTCGTCACTACGCGGATGTACGGGGCCAACAGCGAGCAGTTCTGGCAGTACTCGGCCGCGCTCGTGTCGTGGTTCGACCTGTTCAACGGGATCTTCAAGAGCCTGATCTTCGGGTTCGCGATCGGCGTGATCTCGTGCTACAAGGGATTCACCTGCCAGCCTGGGGCGGAGGGCGTCGGCCGGGCGACCACCGATTCGTTCGTGACCAACTTCATCGCGATCATCGCGCTGAACCTGGTGCTGGCCAAGTTTCTCAACGATGTGGACCTGTGGCGCAACGGCGGGGTGCTGCGGGCGGTCTTCGGCTAAAGCGGCCGGGACGAGGCTTCGCGATTCAGCCGCTGCGCCGCTTGGCGATGCCGCTGTGGCGGACGATGGTGCCGCGGTCGATGTAGACGACGCTCTCGGCGATCGCCTTCATGAGGTCGCCGACGCGTTCGAGGTCTCGACCGGCCCGGTAGAGCAGCAGTCCGGCGGCGGCCTCGTGCTCGGTCTGGCCGGCGATCATCGCGGTGAGCTCGTCGAAGACGGCGCGGTCGAGGCGGTCGAGGACCTTGTCGTCTTTGACGATGGCCAGCGATTCGTCGGAGTCCTCGTCGAGCAGCGCCCGCATGAGGCGGTGGCACGTCGCGGGGACGCGCTCCCCGAGCTCGCGGAGGCTGGTCGGGAACCGGGGCACCACCGGCAGGCCGCTGAGGCGGATCGCGCTCTTGGCGATCGAGCAGGCGTGGTCGGCGACCCGCTCGATGTCGTGGTTGACACTGAGCATCATGGAGATGATCCGGAACTCGCGGGCGACCGGGTGGAGCAGGGTCATGATCCGGTGGATCTCTTGCTCCATAGCGACCTCCTCGGCGTCGATCGCGTCGTCCTGCTGGCGGACGAGCTCGGCGACCTCGGGGTCAACCGACCAGAGCGCGTCGAGAGCGGCCTCGAGCATGCCAACGGCCAGGGTGCTCTGGCGGGCGAGCCGGCGGCGGAGCGCGGCGATGTCGCGTTGATACGGGCTCTCGGCCGGTTCATGTTGATCGGCCATGGTGTGTCCTTCCCGTCGCTTCCGTGCGTCGGCGTGCCCCCGAGCGTCGCCAAAGGGATCCATAGCGGGCCGGGGTTCGCCCGTCTACCTCTTTGCGAGAATTGGGTCCGAGTTCCCCTGGGTCCGTGCCGATTTTGCAGGTGCTAGGCGTTTTCGGAGCACGCGGACGAGCGACGAGGGCTCGAGGTAGGACGCGGGCGGCCGGAGATAGACCTCCGCCGATTCCGTATTTGAGGCGGGCTTGAGCACGCGGACGGTGCCCTGGATCCCTTTGAGCGCCTCGGCGATCGGCGCGGGGTCGAGCGCGCGGAAGACAACGTCCGGCTCGCGGATCGTCAAGGCCCGCACGCCGAGGCCCGAGGCGGCGACACGCAGCTCGGCGAGGTCGAGCAGCCGCTGGGTCTGGTCCGGGACCGTGCCGTAGGCGCTCTCAAGATCGCTGCGGAGGGCGGCGAGGTCGTCGGCCGAGCCTGCGGTGGCGATGCGGCGGTAGGCCTCGAGGCGGCGGGTGTCCGAGGGGATGTAGGCCTTGGGGATCAGCCCGCCGAAACCGATCTCGACGACGGTTCGGCCGGCCGCGGCGGGCGGCGGCTCGTGCTTAAGCTCGCGGACCGCCTCTTCGAGCAGGCGGCAGTAGAGCTCGTAGCCGATGGCGGCGATGTGGCCCGACTGTTCGCTGCCGAGGATGTTGCCGGCGCCGCGGATCTCCAGGTCGCGCATGGCGATTTTGAACCCGGCGCCGAGCATCGAATACTGCTCGAGCGCCTTGAGCCGCTTCTGCGCGACGGGCGCCAGCACGCGTTTATCGGGGAGCAGCAGGTAGCAATAGGCCCGGTGGCTGCTGCGTCCGACCCGGCCGCGGAGCTGGTGCAGCTCGGCGAGGCCAAAGCGATCGGCGTTGTCGATGATGATGGTGTTGGCGCGAGGGATGTCGATGCCGGACTCGATAATGGTAGTGCTGACGAGGATGTCGGCCTCGTGTCTCATGAAGGCGAGCATGACTTTTTCGAGCTCGCCGTCGCCCATCTGCCCGTGGCCGATGATGACGCGGGCGTCCGGCGCGAGCTTCTGGACCTCGTCGGCGACCGTTTCGATGTCGTGCACGCGGTTGTGCACCCAGAAGACCTGGCCCTCGCGGGCGAGCTCGCGGCCGATCGCCTGCTTGAGGCGGGTCGCGTTCATCGGCATGACATCGGTGACGATGCTCTGCCGATCGGCGGGGGGCGTGGCGAGCGAGGAGATGTCGCGGATGCCGAGCATCGACATATGCAGCGTGCGCGGGATGGGCGTGGCGCTGAGGGTCATCACGTCGGCGGTCATGCGGAACCGCAGCAGACGCTCCTTGTGCTCGACGCCGAATCGCTGCTCCTCGTCGACGATGACCAGGCCGAGGTCGGCGAAGCGGACGTCTTTGGACAGCAGCCGGTGCGTGCCGATGACGACATCGACCTGGCCTTTGCGGACCGCCGCGAGCACGGCGTTGATCTCTTTGTTCGTTTTGAACCGGCTGAGGCTCTCGATGCGGAAGGGGTAGTCGGCGAAGCGAGCGGCGAAGGTTCGGCCGTGCTGCTCGGCCAGGACCGTCGTGGGGACGAGGACGGCGACCTGCTTGCCGAACTCGCAGGCTTTGAATGCGGCGCGGATGGCGACCTCGGTCTTGCCGAAGCCCACGTCGCCGCAGATCAGCCGGTCCATGGGCCGATCGCTGGTCATGTCGCGTTTGAGGGCCTGGATCGCGGCGAGCTGGTCGTCGGTCTCCTGGTACGGGAAGCTGTCCTCGAACTCGTGCTGCCAGGGCGTGTCGTCTGGGTAGCGGATGCCGGGGACGCTCTCTCGCGCGGCGCGGACGCGGAGGAGCTCGGCGGCGAGGTCGCGGACGGACTCGGCGACCTGCTCTTTTTGTTTTGCCCATTTCTTGCCGCCGACAGACGAAAGCCGCGGCTTGCCGGAGAAGCCGCCGATGTACTTCTGGACCTGGTCGATTTTCAGGGCCGAGACATGGAGCTGGCTGCTGTTGGCGAACTCGAGTGTGAGGAACTCTTCGTCGCCGGCATCGGCGGGTTTGGCCCGGCGCTTCTTGTTGGCGTTGAGCCGGTCGGGGGACATGACGCGGAGGCCGGTGAACTTGGCGATGCCGTGATCGGCATGGACGACATAGTCGCCGGGCTCGATCTCGAGGAAGGTGTCCATCGCGCGGCCGGAGCGGAGTCGTTTCGTCCGGCGGCGGACCACAGAGCGGTGCATCAGCTCGTGATACGGGACGAGATCGACCGGCGGGCCGGCTTCGGGCTCGAATACGAAGCCGCGGCCGAGCGAGCCGTCGATCACGCGGGCGGTACCGCTGAGCTTTGTCGCGTGCTCGTCGATCAGCTCGCGGCAGCGGGCGAGCTCGCCGTCGCTGTCGGTGATGATGAGTGCGCGCGAGCCGGCCTCGGCCCGGTCCGCCAGCTCGTGGAAGGCGTCGGCGGCGGACTGGCTGAACATCGGCAGCGGGCTGACCGGCCAGCGGAGGCGGACATCGCTGGCGTGCGCGACGGAGAACTGGTTGACCTCGGCAAAGGCGTGGAACCGCTCGCGGAGCTCTTTGAGCACGGCCGGCGGGCCGAGCGTGCCGCGGGTATCGGTGAGCCGTTCGTAATAGCCGCGGGCCTGCTCGGTGACCTCGAGTGTCTCGGCGAGGAGGGCGATCGCGGACTCGGGCACGAGGCTGAGAAAATTGACACCCGCGTCGGTGAGCTGGGCATCGAGGCTGGCGGCGATCAGATCGACGCGGTCGATGCGGCGGTCGGAGCCCATAGTTTCGAGGTCGACCTCGGTGAGGCGTTCGACCTCGTCGCCGAAGAAATCGATGCGAACGGGTAGGCGGGTTGCTTCGCCGGCGGGGAAGACATCAACGATGCCGCCGCGGACGGAGAAGTCGCCCGGCTCTTCGAGCGAGGCTCGGCGTTCGTAGCCGTTGGCCCCGAGCCAGTTGACCAGCTCGGTCTGGTCGAGCCGGTCGCCGGCGGCGATGGCTCGCTGCATGCGGTCGGCGTGGCGGGGTTCGGGGACGCGCTGCATGAGCGCGTGAACGGGTGCGACCACGACGCAGGCTTCGCCCTCCGGGATGCTTCGGACGGCCCGGGCCGCCTCGAGCCTGGCGGCGAGCAAGTCCGACGCGACATCGGACTCACCGGGCAGGACCTCGAGCGCGGGCAGGCGGATCGGCCGAACGCCGAGCATGGTCAGCTCGTCGATGGACTGCTCGGCGTCGTCGAGGTGCGCGAGCACGAGCATGATCGGCCGGCCGATCGATCTGGCGAGGCACGCGGCGAGCACGATCGTTGACGAGCCGGCGGAGCCCTCGATGACCCCCCGCTGCCCGTCTTGGCAGGCCTGCGCGATCTCGGCGAGCTCGGCCGACTCGAGCAGCGTATCGAACGGGCCGGCGTTTCGCCCGGCGTGTGTCGTCGTGCCGCGGGCCACGGGCGGCTACCGGCCCCCGGCCCGGTCCGCGTACCGATCGGCGGGGTCGGCGTCGCCGAAGGCGATCAGAGGCGCGAGGCGTTCGGCGGTCCGCGGACCGATGCCGCGGACACGCTGGAGATCGCCCAGCGATCGGAATGGGCCCTCGGCGGCTCGGTCCTCGATGATTCTCGCGGCGAGCACGGGGCCGATCCGCGGGAGCATCTGGAGCTCGCCCGACGGGGCGCTGTTGACGTCGATGCGAACGGCGATGCCGGCGGGGCGATCGGTCGGTTGAACGGTCCGGCTCGATGCGGGCTCCGGCGGTCGGGTCTCGGCGATCTGCTCGGCAGCAGGTTCTGCTGCTCGTTGTTCCGAGGCGTTTTGTTCCGAGGCGGCTTGTTCCGAGGCGGGTCGTTCGGCTGGCGCGGCCGATCCGGTGCGGGCCGGGGTTGCGGGGATCGGCTCGGGACGTTCGACGACGGCCGCCTGGCGAGGGCTCGCTGAGGCAGCGAGCGGATCGAGGCGGCCCTCGCTGAACATCGAGTGGCCGACGCCGATCACCCCGACTCCGCCGAGGACGGCCGCGATCACAAGCCTCGCGGGCGTTTCGGTCCAGTGGCGGTCGGATCGGGTCACGCCGGCACCTCGGTCTGCTGGGAGGGGTTTGCGCGGACCTCGCGGATGCGTCGGCGGAGCTCGGCGAGCGCGCGGATCGTAGGCTTGGGGCCTCCCGAGGCATCGATCACGCTGCCTGGGACCGGGCCCTTGGCACCGGGGGGCAGGTCGCGCTCGTGCCACGTGACACTGATGACGCTCGGCTTGCTGACGATCAGCTCGAAGGCACGCTCGAGCCAGCGGCGGTCTTGCTCGGCTGGAGGGGGCGCGCCGGGCTCGGCCGCGGGCGCGATCGCGGTGATCGAGAGCGGTCGATCGAGCAGCGCGTAGCGGTCGAGAGCGGCCGAGAGCGCCATAAGGTCGCGGCCGACCTCGCCAGGCTGCGGACGCTCGAGCTGGAGCCGGACGGCCCAGGCGTCTACGCCGATGCCGGCTTGCTGGACCATCTCGGCGTAGAGGAAGCCCGGCAATGCACGGGCGCGGTGCCCCGGCTGGCCGGCGGACGGGTGGTCGACCTCGATCTGCATCTTGCCCTGCGGGTGCAGCTTGCGGACCAGCAGCATGGTCATCCGGGTCAGGTCCATCATCTGCTCGAAGGTGAGCTGGACGTTCTCGTTCCGGTTGAGACCCGAGAGAACCGTCCACCGCGGCACGGTCCGGCGGTACCGGGTGATGACGTTTTTGACGTGTTCGTAGATCACCTCGCGCAGGGTTTCGTAGTCGTGCTCCCAGATGTAGAGCCAGTCGGGGACGTCGCTCCGGGAGAAGCTGATGACCGGGCCGGCGAAGACCTGCATCTTGGCGCGGCGGATCGCCCACTCGATCCAGCGGTCGGTCGGGGCGAAGCTGTAGCGGCCCTCGTCCGGCTCGAGCTCGCGCCAGCGCAGGGGCACGGCGAGGTAGTCGCTCGAGTTGGCCACGGCCTGCTGCGCAGCCGGGGAGAACTGCGAGGGGTTGACCGAGGCGGCGATCGCCGGCTTGCCCGGCAGGACGAGCCCCGTGTCGTTCGGGCTCTTGACCGGCGGACCGGCGGGCACGGGCGAGCCGGGTGCCTTGCCGGTAGCGGCGAGGTAGCCCGAGCCGGAAGCGCGCTCGCGGAACGCCCTGGCGGTGTGCACCCGGACGAGATGGTCGCTGGCTTCGACGGCCAGCGAGAGGGCCCGGCGGGCGAGCCGCTCGGCCTCGGACGAGTACAGGCTGCCCTTGGCGTCAAGCCGATGGCTGACGAGCGCCTCGGTGAACGCCAGCCGGGCTGCTTCGAGGGCGGCCATGGCCTCCGAGTCCGCGGGCAGATCGAAGAGCTGCCAATCTTCGAGCTTGTTGAGCAGCGTCATCAGCCGCTGGCGGGCGCATTCGAGGCTGAGCAAGTAGGGTGCTGGGCGCTCAGGAAGTAGACAGGTCGCCAGCACGAGCGAGAGGCCAGGCTCTTCGGCGTCGACGGCGATGGTCGCGTCGCTGCGCCGCGGCGGGGGAAATGCGATCGCGAGCCCGGCGGCCTCGGCGGAAGCCTTCTCGCAGACGATCCGTCCGTCGTCGAAGCGGACCTCGGCCGGGACCGGGATGCTGTCCGGACCGAACAGGTACGCGTCGGCGGTATCCCAGTCCGTGCCGGGAACAAAGCGGCCGTCGCCGGCATCGTCAAAAACGGCAAAACTCAGCATGCGGATCCGGTCGGAGGAGGAGCCGGCGGCGGCACGACGCCCGCGTCCGCCAGCGGTACGATAGTGCTCTTCGGCGGGTCATGCGATGACGGATCGATTCAACAAGGCATTGACGCGATCGGACCTCCGCGGCGAGCGGCGGACGGGCAAGGTCCGCGATGTGTATGCCCTGCCGGGCGGCCGGACGGCGTTGGTCGCCACGGACCGTCTGTCGGCCTTCGATGTCGTGCTGCCGACGCCCATCCCGGGCAAGGGACGGCTGCTGACCTCGATCGCGGAGTTCTGGCTCCGCTGGATCGAGTCGCGTGGGCTCTGCCGGACGCACCTGATTTCGACCGACGCGGCGGATCTGCCCGATAGCGCGTTCGGGCCCGGCTCGACGCCCCGCGAGCGGCTGGCGGGGCGGGTGACGATCGGACGATCGTGCCGGGTGATCCCCATCGAGTGTGTCATACGGGGGTACCTCGAGGGGACGGGCTGGGCGGATTACCAGCAGTGCGGTTCGGTCTGTGGCGTCCGGCTGCCGGAGGGGCTGCGGCGAGCGGATCGTCTGCCGGAGCCGATCTTCACGCCGGCGAGCAAGGCGGCCGAGGGCGAGCACGACGAGAACATCGACGTGGACCGTGCGGCACGGATCATCGGCGTGGACCGGCTTGCCTGGCTGGAGCGGGTGTCGCTGGCGATCTACAGCGAGGCCGCGGCATACGCGCTCGATCGCGGGATCATCATCGCCGACACCAAGTTTGAGTTCGGCATCCCCATCGACGACCCGGAGGGCGAGCCGGTGCTGATCGACGAGGCGCTCACGCCCGACAGCTCGCGGTTCTGGCCGGCCGACCGATACGAGCCGGGGCGGGCGCAGCCGAGCTTCGACAAGCAGTATGTCCGGGAGCACCTGCAGACGCTGATCGACCGCGGCCTCTGGGACCGTCGCCCGCCCGGGCCCACGCTGCCGGAGGACGTCGTCGCGGGGACGCTGGAGCGGTACCGCCGGTCGGCCGAGCTTCTGACAGGCTGATCGCCGCACGGGAGAACTCCCCGTTGGCTTTGGTCGAGTTGGCGTCGATCTAGTTTGCTTCGACGTTGATATCCCGATCGCGGGCCTGGCGTCGCTGCTCGAGTTCTTCCCGGAAGCGTTCGATGCCCTCGGGAGCCGGGAAGAGCGCGTCGAAGGGCTCGCCCTGTCCCTGCTCGGCGCGTTCGTCGAGCCGCTCGCGGAGATCGCGCTGAGCCAGGATATAGGCGTAGAGCCTTACGTCGTTGGGTGCCCGGAGGTACATATCGACGCGTTGCTCGAGCGGGAGCTGAGCGGTGAGGCCGTGGAACAATCCGCCGACGAGCACCCGCCAGTCGCGTGGGAGGACCTCCATCCGGGCGACATCCGGGTTGGCCAGGGTTGTGCGAAGTTGCTCACGGACGTAGTAGGCGTGGAACTGCTTTGCCCACTCGTATTGCGAGCGGAAGAGCTCGTCGTTGCCCGTGAGCAGGCCGCTGATGAACGCGCCCTGGATCGCACCGGTGACCTGCGTGGCGTAGAGCTGCGGCGAGGTGTAGCGGTCGACCATCTCTTCCTGGACAAACTCGGGCAAGGGCAGCTCGAGCCGGCGTTTCCAGGTCCAGTCGTTCCAGTTCAGCCCGGGCCAGTTGCGGAGGTGGTCGAGGTAGCGGTTGGCTTCATCGATGTTGCCGCGGCGGTAGAAGAGCAGGATGGCGTCCGAGATGAAGTTCTGGTAGCCGGCGGCGTAGGTGTTGTACGGGTTGCTGCGCCGCGCGTGCTCGCCGGCACGCTCGGTGACCTCGTCGAGGATCTCGGTATAGGCGTCGATGTAGTGCGGGTTGGCGATCGCGATGTAGTAGGTGTAGTTGCCCTTGACGGATTCGAGGTAGTCGAAGTAGATCTCGCCGTAGCGGAACAGCTCCTGGATGGAGTGGGTGACCATGCGGTCGGTGTTGATGAAGTCGAAGTCTTTCTGGTTGCGGGTTTCGACGCGGCCCATGCCGCGTTCGACGCCGGTGCGGGCCCAGTAGAGGCTGTGGGCGGCGGGGTGTCGCCAGTCGAGCGGGCCGTAGGTCTCGGTGTAGCGGACCATGCGGTCGGGGTCCATGTTGTACTCGTCGAGGAGCACGCGTTTGCGGAGATAGGCGATGTACACCGACCAGGCGTTCTCGAACTCCGGGTCGTGCTTGAGCTGGGTGTAGGCGCGGATCTTTGTCAGCTCGCGGGCGTTGGTGATGCCCAGGATGCCGCCGAAGGCCTCGTCGCCGAAGCCGGCGCGGTGCATGGCCTCGTGGATCGCGTAGCGTCGGAGCGTATCGATCGAGTCCTCGGCGCCGAAGAGCCCGAGCAGCCGGTCGCGGAGTTCCTCGACGTTCGGGTCGCGGCGGGACGCCTCGTCGAAGGTCGCGGGGGCGTCGGCGACCACACCCAGCCAATCGGTGTAGGTCCGGATGGCGGACTCGCGGGTGCCGAAGGTCTCGGTGATCGGCGGGGGCGGGCCGAGGACGGAGGTCCATTCCTCCGCGACGCGTCGCTTGTAATACTGGTTGGCATCGTCGGTCAGGCCCTGGACCTTGTGCAGGAAGATCCAGGCGAGCTCTTTGTGGATCAGCACGTCGTTCGGGTTGGCGCGGAGCGCCTCGTTGCGGAGCAGCCGGACGCCTGACTGGACCCATCGCCACCGCTCATCGCTGGTCTGGGTGGTGACCGAGATGTTGTAGGCCAGGTTCCAGGCGTGGAAGACCCATACGCGCGGGAACCGCGGCTGGAGGCGCGTGATAGCGCGCGAAAGCTCGACCGCCTCGTGGAACATGCCCGCTTCTTTAAGCTCGTTGGCCCGGAACCAGAGCATGTTCACGAATAGCCCGCGGAAGGCGCCCATGGCGATCCCGAGCGCGACCTCGGGGCGGTCGTTCTCGGCGTTCGAGTCGGCATAGACGAGGCGGTTGGTGCCGATCGACTCGGTCAGCCGCGTGCTGAGCACGCCCGAGCCGCCGAGCATGACAAGCATGATCCCGCCGGCGATCAACTGGACGACGCGGTCGCGGTTCATCGCTGGTCCTCCTCGGAGCTATGCGGGGTGTTGGCGGCCATTCTTCTTTCTACTGGCCCGAGTAGATCGCGAGTTCGCGCTTGCGGAAGACAACCACAGCGAGCGTGTACAAAGCGGTTACCCAGGCCGCCAGAA
>JBCDEF010000021.1:0-21218 GCA_039179915.1 Planctomycetota bacterium
CAACGGCTTCAGCCTCAGAATCGTGGCCATGCAAATCTTCGGCCGTCGTCTGATGAACGAACGATCTAGCGGAATTCATGGAACGCGCGGCGAATCGTGCGAAAGACACATCACGATTCTTGGTCACGGATCACGGCAGCCTGTTCCGGGCGTGATCTCGTCATCGAGTTCAGTTAGTCGGCTTGACGCACGGCCGCTGCCAAGTCCGCACTTGGCATCTCAACACCAAGATCGAAAGGGCCTTCCGCGATCTGAAATGCTGGACGAAGCGGTCGTGGCTGCCGCTGACGACAGAAGCGATCCAGCGCCGGCTCGACAGCTACCGCGATTGACACAACCGGTACCGGCCTCATGCCGCTCATGGTTCATCGACGCCGGTTGAAGTGGAAAGCGAGTGCAGCCTTCCAGACCGAGGGCGGTTTCGCAGAACGGAGGTCAACCACCGCGCATGAGGCTGCACCGACGGCACATCTGAGGCAATAGGAAGCTGGAGTATTCGGTCATTCGCGTTTCGGAATGCTTTCCAGACGCCGCGTAGCGGAGCGTACAAACTCTTGGCCCACCTTGATGACGAGATCTGAGAGTGGCTCGCACCGTGCTAGGCGGCGACATCTGGTTTGGCGTCTTGCTTAACGGCGGGGCGAGATACTCGGCTGTCCTTTTTGCAACCCATCGAGCTCGCCCGCTACAGCGGCCCGACCAGCGGACGCCGCGATAGCCAGAACGGGCCTCAAGATGAACGTATTTTCATGCGTAAATCACAATAGGGCCACAGCGGTCAACGAAATTTTTCTGTTGAAGCAATAAGGCATTTCGCACGCCGCATCGGAACACGCATCAAAAGGGATGCCATCATGTCTACGCAACCTTCAGCCGAAGATAAAGAACATCGAATCAAACAGGTCTCCGACGAGGATTGGCTTGCCAATTCACAGCGTTCTCCGTATGGAATCGCTCGATGGTCTGCTGGGGTGGTAGCTGCCGCGGTTGTTGTCGCCGCATTATCTGGCATTCTTGTGGGCCACGCCGTTGCGGCAGTCGCCGGTCTTGTGGTCGTCGCGGCCGCGGTCATTTTAAGTCCGAAAACATTTCTAATGCACAAGCTGGCCGACGATCAAGTTCGGGTCGCTGAGTTCAACTCGTGACCGCCACGACACAAGGGCCACCGGTCACCGACCCGTCTGACGCAGAAAGTGAGGTGGCTGCTTCGAACGGCCTGTCTGTTCGCGATTTATCTACGGATGAGGCGCTCGACACCGTGTTCGGCACGGTTTCCGGGATTGTCGAATCGTCGCTCAGTCACATGCCGCTCATTGTTGCGGGCCTGCTGGTCCTCTTGGCGACATTTGTTATCGCGTTCATTGTCAAACGCGTGACAAATCAAATCCTCCGGGGGGCCCAGCTCCGGGGTTCGTTGAAAGAACTTATCACGAGATTCGCGACGCTCGCGATCTGGGTGACGGGAATCTTGCTGACGGCGTTGATCATATTTCCCGGTTTGACACCGTCCAAAGCCCTCGCCGGGCTTGGTTTGGGCTCCGTCGCGATCGGTCTGGCGTTCAAAGACATCTTTGAAAACTTCTTCGCAGGCGTGCTGATCCTCTGGCGGTTCCCCTTCGAGAACGGCGATTTTATCGCATGCGACGGCGTCCTCGGCATCGTCGAAGACGTTACCGTCCGGAACACCTTGATACGCACCGTCGAGGGCGAGCTCGTCGTCTTGCCAAACGCGGTGATCTATAAAAACGCGGTCGAGGTTCTGACCAACAGGCCACATCGGCGGATTTCGATCATCGTGGGCGTCGCGTACAGTGAGCAAATCTCCAGGTCCCGCAACGTTATAGGCGAAGCCGTTCGAGTCTGTTCTTCGGTCGCACACGACCCAAAACCGCAGATCTTCGCCCAGGAGTTTGCCAGCAGCAGCGTGAACTTCGAGGTCGCCTGGTGGACAGGATCGACGCCGCTCGAGCGGCGCCAGTCTCGCGATGAGGTTGTCGAGGCGATCAAGGTCGCTCTGGACACCGAGGGTATCGAGATCCCGTTCCCGTACCGCACGCTGACGTTCAAGGACGATCTCTCACTCGCCGGGGCTCCAGACGACACGGCCGGCCAACTCGGCTCTGAAACAGAATGAATTCGTTTTCATCCACGCGTCAGATTGGCGCAACAGCTCCGGACGAAACTTTTGTTTCAAGAGCACATCATCATGCGCACATAGGAGATACACATGCTCTCGCTTAATGATCAAGATCCTATACCGAACCAAAAGACTCGCAACGGACGAATTGTCCGCGTCGGGCTACCCCTTGTCGCTGCACTGGCATTACCGCTGGCCTTTGCCGGCTGTGAAGCATCGGAAGACGCAGGCGACGAAATCGAGGACGCGGGCGAGGCGGTTACAGACGCCGCTGAAGATGCGGGTGATGCAATCTCAGATGGCGTCGATGAGATCGACGGCGAATAATAAAAGTTTATCCGACCCCTTCTGCTGCTGCCCTTTTCCCTCCGGGACGGCGGTGGCTTTCTCAGGCAGCTTGCGCCGCAGAGCTGGCATCGAAGTTGGGACAGCGGCATCCAAGGGACATGTCATGCTTGGCTGAGTAGTCGGATTTCTGCTAATCGCGATCATCGCCGGTGTTCTTGGCTTCGGCGGTATAGCCGGAGCGGCTGCAGGTATCGCGGAGATCATCTTCTTCATCTTTCTCGTGCTGTTTGTCATCTCGCTCATCATGAATCTGGTCCGCGGCAAGCCCAAGGCGGTGTGATCGACACACCTTCATTGCCCCAGCGTATGGTGAATTCCAGCCACGAACTCGAGAAGGCCCCTCAATGGAAACCACTCACAAACTCAACGATTCCACCGTTAACGGCCTTCAGAAGCTGTGCAAGTTCTGCCATGACTCAGCGGAAGGCTATCGCACCGCAGCCGGCGAACTCGCCAGCAGCACGCTCGTTGAAGCATTCGGCAACATTGCTGATAGCCGAGCTGCGATGCGTGACGAGCTCGTCGGCATGCTCGGCATGAGCCATGAAGACATCCCCGATAGCGGTACGATGCTCGGCAACGTTCATCGCTGGTGGACCGAGGCACGGTCAGCGATCAGTAGTACCGATGACCAGGCTGTCGTGGCCGAGGCCATCCGCGGAGAAAACACGATCGAGGACGAGTACAAGGACGTTCTCAAAGACACCGCCGGCAGCCCAGCTACCAATGTGCTCCACTCGCATCTCGGCAGCATCAAGGCGTGCCGCGAAACCCTTGAGAGCATTGTGGAGGCCCAGAGATGATGGGTAACATCAAGGCCACCAACATCGGCTGTACCCGGCCGATGTAGGCTTATCCACGCTTATGCCCGTTTCTCATGCGGCTTCGATCGCATCCCGGCAAAAGTCCCGGAGAGCAGAGTTGAAATAATAGACTCTGAGTCCTCAATTAGATCTATGCATCCCCAGCGAAGCTCAGAGAACTGCTTCTTGAGTTCAGACTCGTCCGTCTCTATAGGCTCGCAGTGCTTGGGCGAGGCGAGTTCATCAACCGCCGGGATCCCGCTTGAAATACGCCATCCGAGCCATTGGATGAGTTCGTCTTTCGAAATGCCCTCGGGCTGCCCGGCGGCGACCTTTATGATTGGTTCGCGAGCGGGTCTGTGCGGAGATCGGTTGTGATAGCCCCTTCGCACCCTGCACGTGGTGGGCCAGCGAGTTTATGGATCCCGTTTGCAGTGTTCGATGTGTTCGGTCACGAAGATGCCATAGGTCCGTGTATGCATATTGGGACAATAGTTGAGGATATTCGGCTGCGATGACCGGACATCGCCAGCTGAGGAGTCAACATGCAGGAGTCGGCGAAGGTTCGAATGGGCACTGGCGACCGGTATCGCAACACTTTCATATGCGCAGCGGTCCTTGCACGGACGCGGATGATGGGGCAGCGCGACGCGGCGAGTCATGATGCCGCCCTTTCGGGGCGATCGAAGGCTGGCGTATCCGGTTCTTCGGGTCTCTGAATGCGAATCAGATGCCGCATAGCGGAGCGCACAAACTCCCTCCCCACCTGGAAAGCGGGATCTTGGAGTGGTGTGAGCCGTGGCAGACGGCGACATTGAATCCGGTGCCGTGGCGAACGGCGAGGTGCCATGCCTCGCGGTGTTTGCCGCAACCCATCATGCTCGCCCGCTAATCTCAGTCGCAGCCCTGACCGAACGCGCTGACCCACGCGAAGAAGTCCGCGCTGGTGCAGAGCGAGTCGTTGTTGACATCGCACTCGGGCGCTTGCGAGCCAAAGGCGCTAACCCAGGCGAAGAAGTCGGCGCTGGTGCAGAGTGTGTCGTTGTTGACATCGCACGCGCAGTCCGTCCCGACCGACGGCAGCTCGATCCGCGCGAAGAGATCGTCGGGAATCGTGCCGGCGAACGGCGTTGTACCCGCAAGGAAGTACAGGTGCGTGTCATCGATGTAGCCGGAGTAGGTTGCATCGGACTGGTTGAACTGCGCGATCCGGCGCGTCTGCGTCGTTCCATCGGGCAGCGTGACCTCAAACTCATCGCCGGTTCGGACAAGCTCCGTGCGCGTCCCGTCAGGGGCGACGAATATGATCACCTTATTGGCGTTGATGCCGTCAACGACCGCCGGGTTGTTGGTCACGCCGCCAATGATGTACGCGCCGTCGGGGCGGCGATCGAGCAGGAAGATCGGCGAACCGTTGCTGCCGGCAGGCGCGTTGAACCAAGCCTCACCCGCGATGTCACTGCCTACAGGGAGGCCGATATCGGCAACAATCTCGCCGTTGATGGCGCCGAAGGCATCCGCCGGCGGGAAGAAGAATCCGCCGATGCTCGTGACGTAGGTGTTGCCGTCGGCGTCGAGCCACCCGGTGAGGCCGTTCTCGATGGACCGGCCGTCGATCGTCCCGCCCTCAAAACCAAAGGTCGAGAGATTGCCGGTCGTTGGATCCTGCACGAGAAGCGTGGCAGGGTCGGTCGACAACTCATCTGTGAGTCCGTTAAAGTTCGCATCGTCACTGAGGACATTCGTCGCACCGAAGAGGCCGAACAACGGATCTTCGCCCGGGTTTTCAAAGAACCACGCGCTCGCACGGTTCAGGTTCGCGCCGGTCGAGAACATCTGCGTGACGACATTCCCCGGGAGTTCAGGGACACTGATGGGATCGTCGTCCTCGACCAGGACCGAGTACGAGCCGTTGTCCCAGAGCAGAGCCTGGTCGATATCGGTGTCGATGACGACAACTTTGCCAGTGTTCGAGATATCGCCGACGCTCAGGCTGTTAAACAGCAGCGGGTCCGGGATACTTGGTGTCACCGGATACTCGAACAGTGTCGGCTGGGGGCGAACAAACGACGGGTTCCCCTCCTGTGCAACGATCGTAACAGGCTGGCCGGGTACAACCTTGTACGCGGTGTCGGTCGTCGCCGCCGCGGTCTCACTGCCGCCGACAGCCAACTCGCCCGCGTCGTTGATCGAGAGTTCGCGTTCAGAGATGTAGAAGATCGGCGTCGAACTCGAAGGCACCGTCGCTTCCGTATCGCGGGCGTGCACCACCATCTCACCAACCGTGCCCTGGCCGCGGATGATGTACTCGTTGCTGCTCGCGCTCGTGTGGTTCACGCGGATCGCCCACCGGGAGCGGTCCGGGCTGTTGGCGATGCGGTACAGACCGGTCTGCCAAATAGTCTCAGGCGCACCCGTCGGATCGACCGCTCCGGGAATGATGCCGTCCGAGAACAAGATGGGCTCAACAGCCCCCTGGGCGATCGCGTTTCCAGCAAGAAGCGACATCACGGCAGCGGCAGATAGGGAAGTACGCATCAGGGGGCTCCAAACGGGACGGGGTTCGTTCTCCAACTGAAAGCTCCCCCAGCGTACTGGCGTCAACCGTTGTACACAATGGTGTTTTCAAAACATTTTTCTTTTCGCAGCCTCTCCCCCACGCGGTATGCTGTCCTCGTGAATCTACAGCAACAATCAGCTACCCGCTCGGGTGGTGCCGCCGGCGCGATCGCCCGAATACGTCTTCAGGACACCGGGGCTCGCGTCCGCTCTACCGAGCTCGGCGATGCCGCGTTCACCTCCGCGGTCGAGGCCCACGCGGCCTCGCTCCGTCGCACGCTCCACGCATGCGTCGGCGAGCCGGCCGGTCGGATCCGCGAGGCCGATTTGATCCAGCGTCTCAAACTCGATCGGTCGGTGCTAGGACGCGTTGTTCGGGCGTTGCACGCGCAGGCGCCTACCGAATTCCTTCACGAGTTACCTTCTCCCGAAGGGCTCGCCCTCGTGCTGCGGGCGGCAAGCACGCACGCCGGGCTCTCCGCTGCCGACCGAACCGCCGGCGAGCATGCGATCAAAGCCTTCCGTCGTTTCATCGTGTCATACCCCGGCAAGCGCAGAGCGTTGCTCCTGCGGCTCGCGTCCTCGATGCCGACGCAGCGAGCCGCCGCTGATCTGATCTCACGTCGGGCTATGACCAAGGCCGCTGCCGATCTGCTCGGCTACCGAGTCAAATGCACCGTCGCCTCGATGATCGTGTTCGACGGCGGCGATGCCGAACGCTTCGACACCATCCACCTGTTCAGCAAGTACGGCCTCGAACGAACCCGACCCGACGGGCCGCCGATCATCGCCGGTTCACTCCGGACCGGACCGGCCGGCCCGGCCTGTCCCTACATGCCCGCGGACCCCGCTGCCGATCCCGCGGACCCGACATCGTCGCTGCTTCGCGACTACTGCTCCGGGCCGGGCCATGTCGAGTTCTACGAAACATCCGGCGGGCTGACCGAACTGCAGATCCCGCCGCACGAGCCGCCGCTGAATACACCTGTCGATATCGTCTGTGCCCAGCGCGCACCGGCTGTTCTGCTCAAGAAGAGCCGAGAGAGTTTCACCCACGAGTGGCACCAAGTCATTACACGAATGCCGACCGACAGGATGGTCATCGACCTGATCCTCGGTCCGGGCGTGTACGAAAACACGATGCCGATGGTCACGCAGTCGCTCTACCGGCCCGACCCGCCACGGCCGCCCATCCCCGGTGTCCGCCGAGCCGATGAGCTCCGGCCGTATGCCAGCATCGACGACCTCGGCTACGGCCTCGGCGGAGTTCACATCCATTCAGTGAACCGCTACCGCTCCTGCCTTAGCGAACTGATCGCGCATGCCGGACTCAATCCGGAGGCATGCCGGGTCGTGCGCGTGACCAAAGAGCACCCGGAGCTCAACTCCGGCATGACTTGCTGGTTCTCGCTCCCGGGCTCTGAGTGAGGCGGCCGAGCAGAGTACGCCCAGCCCGCCGGCTCCTGCTCCGCCTGGTCGGCATCGCCTGCTTGACCGGCTCTCTCGCATCGCTCTCCGCATGCTCGACCGCGGCTCGTCCGGACCGCGCAGCAGCTTCACAGCCCTCGCTGCCCGAGTTTGTCGTCCGCGCCGCACTTGTCCTGCCGCTCGGCTGCGAGCCGCCAACGAACGCCGAAGCCGCCTACGGCCGGCTGATCTTGGATATCCAAGACTTTTTCGCCGCCGAACTCGATCGGCAGGGCCACGGCGCTCGACGCTTCTCGATCGAACGCCGCAACGCCTCACAGCACCCGAAGCTCCACATCGTCCACTCCGACCTCGATCGAACCGAACTCGCGGCTGGCACAGCCCGACAGCACCACGACCGCCTGATCAGCGAAGCGATCCAAGCCGGGCTGACGGTCGATAGGCCGGGGCAAGCCTGGCTCATCCTTGCCGAGTCATCGGGCCAGACCGAGGACGGTTCACTGTCGGGCATCGTCGCGCTCGGCATCCGCGGACGACGCGACGGCAACGAGAACAACGGAGTCGCCGTCCGCACAGGACCGGTGCTTCAGGTCGTCGGCCAGAACGCTCTCGACGATCACAGCGTCGTGCTCGATCGAGTGTGGCCTGTCCTCGGCCCGCACGAAGTGCGGTCAGACAGCTTCCCATGGTTCGCCCACGGCACCAGAAGCGGCATCGCTTCCAGCATCATCGGGTCCACCGCTCATGAACTCGGCCATGCCTTCGGACTGCTGCACACCTACGCGAACGATGGACTCTGGCGCCACCGAAATCTTGGGCCTGGCGCTGCCGTTCACTACGGCACGCTCATGGGCAACGGGTTCCGAGCATGGCGGTCCTGGCGCGAGGCGGGCGCGTTCTCTTCCCCTGCATCCCCCGAGTATCTCCGTCTCGCGCCCGCGTCCGCTGATCTGCTCGCGTTGAGTCCGTTCTTTGGAGGCTCGGATACAAGCTTTGATCCGACGCCGCCGGTCATCGCCGCCCCGCCAGAAACGCGCATCGACGAAGGCACATGGAGCCTGACCGTGCACGCGACCGCCAGCGACCCTGAGAGCGGTATCGCGCTTGCTCAGCTCTACAGCGGCCGCGAAACCGTCGCGTCAATGAGCTTCCCAGAAAGGCCGGCGAGGGCCGAGTTGACCTTCGAAACGGCTCGCATCCCGATGCCGCGGCCGGGCATCCGCAACACCGGCTGGCAGCTCCGCATCTTCAACGGCAGCTTTCACGAACAAGCCGTGCCGCTGGCCGTCACACTTCCAGCGGGCTTCACGCCGGGCGCCCGGATCGACCTCATCCTGCCAGAAGCCACGGCCACGGTCAGCGAACCCGTCGCGATGTGGGCCCGCCGCCGCGGCCCGCTCGAACACGGCGCGCCAACCGAGTTTCGCTGGGACATGGGAGACGGAACACGCCTCGCCGGCGAGCGCGTCGAACACGCCTACAGCATTCCCGGAGTGTACAAGATCGCACTGACAGCGGAATTCGCAGACGGGCGTACAGCCAACGCCATGGATCGCATTCGCATCGTCGAGCGCTGACAGCGAGCTGGCGCCAAGAGCGGCCGCTAACAGCCCTGGCCGAAAGCGTTGACCCACGCGAAGAAGTCGGCGCTCGTGCACTCTGTGTCGCCGTTGACATCGCACTGCGGCGCTTGCGTGTTGAACGCATTGACCCAAGCAAAGAAGTCGGAGCCATCCGCAACGCCGTCGCCGTTGATGTCGGCGACACACTCGCCATCGACCACCTTGACCGAAAAAAGCACATCACGGTCGCCGTAGATGAAGCTGTCCGCCATCGGCTCGATAGGGCTCTCGGCGATGCTGACCAGTCCTTCACCGTCGGCGTAGGGTCCGGGCCGCGCCGTCTCGAGCAGGTAGCCGCCATCCCCAGAAACGCTGTTCACCATGAATGCGTAAAGCATTCCACTAACCAACGACACGTCGGTTCCGGTGAAATCGACCGTGTACCACTCGAAGTCAGGCGTGAGCGTGACCGGCAGCGCGGCTGAACCCAGCGGGCTTCCCGCAGGCAGGCCCGACCCGTCGGTCTCGAACAGCGTGACGGTGACGGTCGCCGGGTCAGCCCCGTTGCGGCGGATGCTCAGATCGATCGACGAGACGATGCCATCCACAGTGGCGGTGAAGCTCTGCCCGAATCGGTTGCGGACACCCGCCGACCCAGCCAACCCGTTGCCCGGGCCGAGGAACTCGGCAGTGACGATGTCAGACGCAGCCGCGGGGCTTGTCCACGCTGCGCAGCTCAGGGCCACCAGGCCAAAGACCATTGTCGGACGCGTCATGTCTCGTCTCCTTCTCGTGGCGATCATTGGCGGGCCCATCGCCGCGCCGCAGGAATGTTTTGAAAACATACCCGATCGCACGTTGAGCCGCAACAGCATTCTCCCAGGCCGAGGTATCGTTAGGCATCAGCCGAACCGGATCGCCCGTCACTGATCATGCCGAGCCGCAGCAAGAATAGCTCCGCTTCGTACAGCGTCGCCTCGCTGAAATCCTCGGGAATTGGAGGGTTGCGACGCGGGCACAGGAGCGTTGGCAGCGTGGCTCGCTCGCCGGTGCGGCAGGCATGGGCCTGAAGGATCGCGTAGTACACGGCCGACGCGGATCGGCACAGAACATCCGCATCATGCTGGGGCATCCCGCCCTCCGATCTGTCGAGCCGCCGAGCCTCCTCGCTGTCGTCTGCCACGCTTGACCTCCTCACGCTGCGTCGCTGTATCTATTGAGACCGAGTCTCAATTACGCAAGCTTATCCTGCATTTCAGGAGCGGTCGAGCCCGCTCTGAACGGTCTGAGGCCGCGAACTCAGTGCGAACGAGCCCCTGAAGCTCTGCCGAACGCCAATGTTCTCAAAACATGTTTGTGTCTGTCTTTGCTCGCCAGTACGCTGGTTCCAGACGACACCCTCCGGCACATCGTGTGCGCCGGTGCCAAGGGAGAGCCACGATGAGCGGATCCAGCACGCTTCTGACGAGATTCACCGCCTGCGCAGGCTCGGTCGCAGCCGCCAATGCCGCGAACGGCCAGATCGAGGTTGTCGACCTCGGCCCGGTCGATGGCGATATCTCCATCTCGGGATCAAACGCCACGGGCGCCATCGGTCTCGATTTTGACAGCGACGGCGTGGTAGACATGCGGATACGTCGCAATCTCAGCAGCGGGCGGCTCAAGCTCTTCGTAGACGGTGATTCCGCCAACGGTCAGGGCAACAACGAAGAAGACGAGATCATTGCTTTTGCCGGCGGGCTGAACCCGATCGCGCTCTCGGCGGGCGACCTGATCGGCCCTTCGCCGGCTGCCGGAGAATTCACATTCGCATCGAACGACAACGGCGCGCTCGGGAACAGCGAGATCTGGGCGGCAGAGAGCGGGGCATCATCGTCAGAGGGCGACTTCCCGGTGGACGGCGTTGAGCGATTCATCGGCGTCCGCACCGTTCTTGACGGGACGACGCACTTCGGCTGGATCGGGATTGTCCTCGATGAGGAGCAGTTCAGCCCGCTGACATTCATGAACGGCTACGTCAGCTCGATCGCGTACAACACCGTCCCCAACGAGCCGATCGTGGCGGGCGATCGCGGCGGCGCGGTCGACTGCACCTGCGATGTCAACGCCGACACGCTCTGCAACGGATCAGACTTCTTTGCCTGGGTCAGCGCGTTCGGCGCTCAGGCCCCCGAGTGCGATGTCAACGCCGACACGCTCTGCAACGGTTCGGACTTCTTTGCTTGGGTCAGCGCGTTCGGCCAGGGATGCTGAACACACGGCATCATTGATCTGGAGATGTGAGACGTGAAGATCAATCGCTCCAAAGTTCCTGGAATCGCGATGACCGCGCTCCCTCTTGCGGCGGCAAGCAGCGCGCACAGCCAGATCGCCGTGACCGATCTTGGTCCAACCGCAGGCGACTTTTCCGCGGATGCAGTGGAGGGGTTTTCGAGCTTGGCTGTCCCACTGGATTTCGATGGCGACGGCGTCGAAGACCTCCAGATTCGGACGAGGCAGTTCGACAACCTGCTCAAGGTCATCGTCGATGGCGATGCAGACAACAGCCAGGCCAACAACGAGGAGGACGAGATCATCGCCTTCCCCGGCAGCCTGAACCCCATCGCGCTGACTGCCGGCGATCGGATCGGTCCGAGCCCGTCGGAGGGCGCATTCGTGCTGGCATCCAACGACATGGGCCAGCTCGGAGACAGCAACGTGTGGCGGGCGTTCACTGATCCGCCGGCGACATCATCCGAGGGCGACTTCCCGGTCGGCGGTGAGGAGCGGTTCATCGGTGTTCGGACTGTAATCGATGGCAATACGCACTTTGCATGGATCGGTATTGTGATCGACAGCGAGACGTTCTCACCGGATATTGGTGTGAACGGCTATGTCTCAGCCATCGCGTACAACACGGTCCCCGGCGAGCCGATCACGGCCGGCGACCGCGGCGACGGAGTCGATTGTGCCTGCGACGTCAACAGCGACACGCGCTGCACGAGCGCAGACTTCTTCGCGTGGGTTAACGCGTTCGGCGCACAGGCACCCGAGTGCGATGTCAACGGCGACACACTCTGCACGAGTGCTGATTTCTTCGCATGGGTGAACGCTTTCGGCGTTGGCTGCTGAGGACTCCTCGCGTCCGGCTCCCGAGCGGGATCCGGGCGTTTTCGTTTGGCCGGTACATGAGAGACAACCGGCTTTCGTATTTTTGTACGCTTTTGGAGAGACAAGCAATGAGTGAGCACAAGAACCTGTCCGCCGGCAAGCTGCTGGCGGCCGCACCCCTCGCTGCTGTTGCCGGCGGGGCGAACGGCCAGATCGTCTACACGGAGCTCGGCCCGGTCGTTGGTGACATCTCGTACCCAGGTGCGTCGACGCTGAACCTGGATTTTGATCAGGACAGCATCGCCGACATGCGCATCCGGCAGAACTTCATCTCCGGCCAAGCGAAGGTCTTTGTTGATGGCGACGCCAGCAACAGCGAGAACGGCAACGCCGAGGACGAGGTGTTCACCGCGCTGGGCGGCCTCAACCCGCTTGCCCTCTCGGCCGGCGATCTGATCAGCGATACCCCGGGCCTCGGCCAGGCGTGGACCTTTGCCTCGAACGACGGGCAGTCCGGCACCAGCGACATCTGGCGATCGACCGGGAGCGGCGATTTTGCCGTCGACGGCCTCGAGCGGTTCTTTGGCGTGCGGACCGTGCTCAACGGCAACACGCACTATGGCTGGGTCGGTGTTGTGCTCAACAGCGAGGACGGCCTTGAAATGGACGGCTTCATCACCGGCTACGCCTACAACAGCGTGCCGAACGGCTTCATCGAAGCCGGCCAGATCCCGGCACCGGGTGTTGGAGCGGTCGGCCTGCTCGGCGGCGCCATGCTCGCCCGCCGGCGCCGCTCGGCCTGACCGGGAAACGCATATCTCTGAAATCCCCCACACCCCCACGCGGTTCGAGCCGGGTGGGGGATTTTCTTTGGCCGCTTGCGAAGCATGCCGCACCATGACCGCGACAGCACCATCCACTGATCTCAGAACGCAGCACGGCCTGCCCTGTCTTCTTTGCGTGCCGGGGCTCACATTCGCGTTGATCGAACGCGCCGCCAAGCAACAGAATGCCTCCGGCACAGTCGCCCCGGTCCGGTTCGAAGGGCCCGGGCTTGCCCACCCGGCGATGGCGACCGTCGCAACAGGTGTGCCGGCTTGGCGTCACGGCTGCCTCGACGACGCGGTCTGGGACAGCACGCTCGGCGCACCACGTCCGCCGACTCGACCGGAACTGCAAGCCCTTCCCGTCTGGGAGATTATTGAGCGGTACGGCGTACCAACATCGATCACAGGATGGCCTTTCGCCCGAGCAAACGATGGCGTCCACCCGAGCAACGACTCGATCGATATGAATTCCATCTGTGACAGCCTTGGCACCGCTGTCGCAGATTCACTGAAGAGCACGTCCGATCGGCGGTATCGAGCAGCGGCGATAGAAGCTGCGGAGGCATGGCACGCCACGACGAGGCGGCTCGGAGAGCTGGCGGCATCGATTCGTGATGAACCGGACCGCGTGTGGTTCGGCTGCCTGCCCGAGTTTGCGCCACTACAACGCAACGGGCTCGTTGATGGGCATCGCCTGGCAACAGCCATCCTGCAGTCACTCGGCGAGTTCTTGGGGGGCATCCAAACTCGGTCGCAACGCGCCCTGCTTGTGATCGGTGCACCCGCGTGCGCCGCCGTCCGAACGAAGCGTGATCCGGGGCCCGGACCGGCGCCTCACGAAGGCGTCCTGCTCGCTCATAATGTTGCAGAGGCTCACATTGACGCGCGGGCCCCGATCCGTGATGTCGACATCGCGCCGACACTCTTGGCGTGGCTGGGAATCCCACCGGCAGCAGATCTGCCCGGCCGGGTTTTCATCCATCATGACCGGGGTCCAGCCGAAGCCGCCGTCTTTACCTACGAGACCGCCGGTGACAGATCCGAACAAGCTCGTTTGTCGGCCGAGCATCCCGAGTCGTTGTCCATCCAACGTTTGCAAGCGGAGGGGTACCGACCATTCGCGACTGCGCAGGACAAGGCATACGCGAGAGCACTCAGCACGCGCGTTTCGTTTCATGCCGCGTGTTCTTATGCCGCATCGGGAAACCACGAGGGAGTACTCAACTCGCTTCGAACCATCCAGTCCGTATCGTCGGACCTCGAGATCGAAACGCTCCGTGCGCATAGCGCGTTTGTGCTCGGTGAGCACGCGGTGCTCGCCGAGTCCATCGATCGGCTCGAGACGCTCGGTATCGATACAGTCCTGATGCAACTCGCACGGTTGATCCTCAATGAGGTCGGCGCTGCGGACGATATCCTCGTTGCAGTTGTGGCTCGGATCGAAGGCGGGACGAGCGGCCTCGCTATGCCGCCCGCAGAGCAGATGGTGCTCGCGGGGCTCGCGGCAGAGCGTCTGGGCTGCAGGGATCACGCACGAGTGATCTTCACACGGGCCACAGAACTCGATGGCGGCGCCGCCGCAGCTTGGGCCGGTGCAGCACGGGCCCATCTGGCAGATGGGAATGCTGAAGCCGCATACGCCCCAGCAAAGCAGTCAGCAAGCACGGCATCCTCCGACGCCGACCGTTACGACGCGTTTGCCGTGCTCGGCGAGAGCGCATCGCGGCGCGGAGACTACGACGCGGCAGCACACGCGTTCCAAGACGCCCTCGGGATCCGACCGGAGTCGGCCGCGATCCGAGAACAGCTCGTGGCGACGCTTCGTCATCTCAACAGACATAACGAGGCCATGCGCATTGAGCTCGGCGGAGTGCCGTCGGATTGGTGAGCTAGCCTTCGGCACCATCGCTGAGACGAAGCACCGGGCGGCATAGCGTCTGTTCCTCGAGAGGGCCGAGCCGTTCGATCTGGCGGCGGGTGTCGGCGTGGGATGCATCGGTCAGCAGGGAAAAGAGCGTGAATCCGCGGGCGACGTACCGCTCAGCAATCGAAAGCTTGAGCACAATCGCGGCATGGCTGCGACGGTGTGGCGGAGCGATGTAGATCGACTCAAGCAGGCCGCGGTCCGCCTCGGTCGTCGCATCGGGCGTCGTCACCCCTAAGCCGAAGCCGACCAGTTGATCGCCCGAGTCGAGGACCGCGACCGAAACTTCAGGATCGAACGCATCCGAATCTCGGCCTTGGATCCGCGCGAGGATCGCGGCGGGGTCCCCTCCGAGCTCGGCCGCCTGTGTCTTGGCGATCTGCCGATGCACAGCCAACTCCGCTTGCCCGATATCGATCGCGCGGAGCAAAGGGAGATCGGACCCCTTTGCCGCCGCGCGGTCACGGAGCCGCCTGAGCAGCGCCGAGCACTCATGCTGAACAGCCCCTGCATCGAGGACCGACCGATGCGTCTCCGGCCCCGGTTCGAAGCCGAGCCGGGCCGCAAAGCCAGTGGTGCCATCCTCGGCGGGCAGCAGAACGTCGCTGTGGATCGCCCGCGCACCGAGCTTCTTCGCTTCTCCGATGACGGCTGTGACCAAGGCTCGGCCGATGCCTTGCCGCCGGGCCGACGCAGCGACGTGGAGTGCCACCATCGGCCCAGCGTGAGGCGGGCGATGCCAGGCTGCAGAGAGTCGCGCCGCGCCGGCGATCAATCCGGCACGATCGCGAGCCACCCAGAACGCGGCCGAGGCGCCCGGGTCTTGCGAGGGGCCGAGCAGCATGCGGGCGGGCAGCAGCGTCATCGGCGAGCCTCGCTCGACCGCCGGCGAAGCGTCCCTCGTTTCTCCGTCCAGTTGTCTGGCGACTTCCATACCGATATTGTAGCTGAGACTCAGTCTCAACTGGCCGGCGGCCATACCGGTTTTGTCCATGTTTTTCTGAATGAGGTGATCATCGATGCAATTCTTTCTTCGCCTGCTTGCACTCACAATGATTGCCGGGGCATCGCCGCATTCGGTTGCCGAGGCCCCGGCTCAAACGTCTGATGCCGGTGTCGTGAACGTCTACTCCGCCCGGCATTACGACACCGATGACGACCTCTTCGAGCGATTCGAAGATGAGACCGGGATCCGTGTGAATCTGATTGAGGGGAAGTCGGACGAGTTGCTCGCTCGGCTCCGTCAGGAGGGCGATCTGAGCCCGGCGGATGTCTTCATCGCCGTGGATGCGGGCAGGCTCCACCGGGCAGAGAGCCGTGGGCTCTTCCAGCCGATCAACTCGCCGGTGCTCGATGAGCAGATACCGGCCCACCTCCGACATCCCGAGGGCCTGTGGTTTGGCTTGACAACCCGCGCTCGTGTGCTTGTCGTTTCCAATGACCGAGTGCCGTCGGACATCGAGCTGTCGTACGAAGACCTGACATCGCCCGAGTGGGAGGGCCGCGTGCTTGTGCGCAGCTCGTCGAACATCTACAATCAGTCGCTGGTGGCGTCCATGATCGAGACGGTGGGCGCGTCGTCGGCCGAGCAATGGTGCAGGGGCATCGTCGCGAACATGGCCCGCAGACCTCAGGGCGGCGACACGGATCAGATCCGGGCCGTTGCCACCGGCGAGGGCGACGTCGCGATCGTCAACCACTACTACCTCGCTCGGCTGATCGAAAGCGATTCTGAAGCGGACCGTGCGGTTGCCGCGAGCGTGCGGGTGATTTTTCCGAACCAGAGCAACCGCGGCACGCATGTCAACATCTGTGGCGCTGGCGCCCTCGCGAGCGCACCAAACCGAGAAAACGCGGTGCGCTTCCTCGAGTTTCTGGCAAGCGATGAGGCCCAGACATCGTTCGCCGGCGACAACCTTGAGTACCCGGCCGCCGACGACCTGCCCGCGAGCTCGACACTCGCGGGCTTCGGAACGTTCATCGCTGACAGCGTGAACGCGTCTGCACTGGGCAACAACAACCAGGAAGCGGTCCGCATGATGGACCGAGCGGGGTGGCGGTAATGGAATGTTCTGAACACGGACTTGATCGTCGGCGTGTCCTCGCAGCCGGTTTGGCGGCCCCACTGAGCCTCGGTGTGGCCGGTTCGGCGCTTGCCTCGGTTACGACCCGCCCTCGCACAGCACTGAGCCGCGGGCCGTTCGCGGAAGCTGTGGACGGCGGCGTGGCCTACTTCCGCAGGCGCTGCGACGACCAGCTGCCGCTCGTGATCGACCTGCGTGATGCGATCGCGTCCGGCGATCTAACAGCAGCGCAACATGCATACGTTGAGTCGCGCCCGCCCTACGAAGAGATCGAGACGCTGGCCTATGCCTTCGAGGACTCGGACCGCGACATCGATGCTCGGCCGTACGCGTTCGATGGCGGCGAGACCGACGCCGAGTTTCGCGGCTTCCATAAGATCGAGGTGCTGCTGTACGCCCACGAGGATCTGACAGCCGCGTTGCCCCACGCAGACGGGCTCGTCGATAGCGTTCGACGGCTCCGGCGCGAGCTTGACGAGCCCTCGCGGTTTACGGCCGAAGGCCAGTTCGACGGCATGATCGCGCTCTCCAACGAAGTCTCGGCCAAGAAGATATCGAGCGAGGAAGAGACTTGGTCTGACCAGTCGTTGCTGATCTTCCGCTCGAATTGGGAGGGGATCATCAGTCAGTTCCGGCCGTTTGCCTCGGTTGAGGGCGGCGTAGACATCGCAAGGTCGGAGCGGGTCGAGCGCGCGTTCGGAGCCGCGATGGACCTTGTGATGCCTCACTTCCGTGATGGCACGGCTGCAGCAACGCCGTACAGTCGGATCGGCATCGCCGAACGCCGCGTTATGGCCGATGCAAGCCAGCGGCTGCGTGATGCGGTCATCGACGCCGGTCGGTCGATCGGCTTGGTGACGTGATCGGTCGTTCCCGACCGCACGGTGCTCGCCCGTGGGCGATTGTGGCGGCGGCCGTCTCCTTGGTCGTCGCCGTGCCTGTTGTGGTTGTGCTTTCGAGTATCTTCCGCGACTCGGGAGGCGTCTGGGCACACCTCGCACAGACACGGCTTGCCGACTACGCGATCGGGACTGCCTCGCTCTGCCTTGGTGTCGGGCTCCTGGCGACGAGCGTTGGCGTAGCTGCCGCGTGGCTGCTCACCGCGTATCAGTTTCCGGGATCGCGGTGGCTTTCGTGGATGCAGCTACTGCCGCTCGCAGTCCCCGGCTACATCGCGGCGTACGCGATGACCGACCTGCTTCAGTTCAGCGGGCCGGTGCAAGGCTGGCTGCGAGAGATGCTCGGATGGTCAAGAGGTGACTACTGGTTCCCGGAGATACGGTCGCTCGGAGGCGCGATCGTCGTGCTCGGGTTCTCGCTTTATCCGTACGTGTTCTTTGCCGCGCGATCGGCCTTTCTGTCGCAGCCCGCTTCGGTGCTGGAAGCAGGGCGGACGCTCGGGCGTGGCCCGCTCGGGACGTTCTGGTCGATCGCGCTGCCGATGGCCAGGCCGGCCGTTGCGGGCGCGGCGCTGCTCGTGGTGATGGAAACCGCGGCCGACTTTGGCACGGCCGACTATTGCGCCGTTGATACCTTCAGCACAGGGGTCTATCGGACGTGGTTCGGCCTTGATTCGGTCGTCGGTGCATCGCAGCTTTCTTCCGTGCTGCTCGCGGCGGTGGTCTCGCTGCTGATACTGGAGACGCTCGGTCGCCGAGGGCGGCGGTACCACGAGACGTCGGCGAGGTCGCGGCAAGCTCATTGCACGACACTCGGTGGGCCGGCGGGTCTGCTCGCCGCGTGTATGTGTGCCTTGCCGGTCGTGGTCGGCTTTGTGGCTCCCGCGGGACGGTTGGTGTGGCTCGCGATAGACCACGGCGCCGAGCACCGCTGGACGCTCCTCGTCGAGCATGCCGGCAGGAGCGTATTGCTCGGCGGAACCAGCGCCGTCGTGGCGGTGATGCTGGCAGTGGTTGTGATCTACAGCCGACGCATCGACAGCGGCCTCACAGTTCGCGTCGCGGCGATGGTTGCCAGATCGGGATATGCCATACCGGGACCGGTGCTGGCGATCGGCCTGCTCGCATCGCTCGGCTGGATCGACCACGCCATCAACGACGCCAGCGCGGCGTGGCGTCCGGATGCTGCCCGCCCCGGATTGATCCTGACCGGCTCGATCTTTGCTGTGCTCATCGGGTACCAGGCGCGTTTCCTCGCGGTCGGCCTCGCGATGGTCGAGAGCGGTTTTGCACGCGTCAATCCACGATTGGACGACACCGCGAGATCGCTCGGATCGACACCACTGCGAACGCTGGCGCGTGTCCACCTGCCGATGATCCGCTTCAGCCTGTTCGCGGCGGGCGTGCTCGTCTTTGTCGACGTGGTCAAAGAGCTCCCCGCGACACTGATGCTCCGGCCGTTCAATTTCGATACGCTCGCGGTCCGTGTGTATCAGCTTGCGAGTGACGAGCGGCTGGGCGAAGCGGCGCCCGCAGCGATCGCGATCGTGTTCATGGGTATGCTCCCGGTTGCGCTGCTGAGCAGAATCATGAGCACGCCGAGCCAAGCGGCGGCCGAATCGAGAAGAGGAGCACGGGATGACCGCTAACTCCGAAACCCCAACGGCGCCAACGCTCGGCGTCCGACGGCTGTGCTTCAGCTACTGCCGTGGAGCGGCGGTGATCCGCGACCTCGATCTGTCGGTGCATCGCGGCCAAGTGCTCGCGGTACTCGGCCGATCGGGCTGCGGCAAAACGACGCTGCTGCGACTGATCGCCGGGCTCGAGCGACCACGGTCGGGAACAATCGAGATCGAGGGGCGCAGCGTTTCGGATTCGACGGGCTTCGTGCCTCCGGAGCGTCGCCGAGTGGGGGTGGTGTTCCAAGACCTCGCGCTGTTCCCGCATCTTTCCGTGGCTCGCAACATCTGCTTTGGGATGCGGCGTGTGCCCAGGCGCACGCGACGGGACAGGGCGAGCGAGCTGCTCGCACTCGTCGGGCTCAACGGCTACGAAGATCGGATGCCTCACACGCTCAGCGGCGGACAGCAGCAGCGGATCGCTGTCGCTCGCGCGCTCGCGAGCGGGCCGCGGGTCGTGCTCTTGGACGAGCCGTTCAGTGCGCTCGACGAAGGCCTGCGTGAGTCGGTCCGGGCCGAGCTGATCGAACGCCTCCGCGAAGCGGGCGTGGCAACGGTTTTGGTCACGCACAACCGGGCCGAGGCAGAATCAGCGGCGGATCGGCTGCTGGATCTCGATCGGCGGAGCCAGGGCGAGTGCACCGCCGGGTCGGCCGGCTGCGACAGACTTGACTCGGAGGCTAGGGTCGGCATTCTTGTTGAGACTCAGTCTCAATAACGACGGGCGAAGCGGATTGAAGAGCCGCAGCAGCCCGGCACAATCACACGGAGAAGAGAGATGACCAGGACACTGCTGACGATCGGGCTCCTCGTGGGCACCGCGAGCGGGCAGACGATCGATCTTGCCGCCACGGCTGCGACCGACGGCCGGATCGCGGAGTATCAGATCACCGGCTCGTTCGCCGAGATCGGGCTCGACCCCGACGGGCTCTACGACGTCAATGACCCGGGAACGCAGTTCCAGGCGATCGATCTGTTTCCCAACGAAGCGGCCTTCGGCCTCGGCGCGCTGAGCTATGACAACAGCGCGCTCGCCGGCGTAGGGACCGAGACCGTCCCGGTGACCGGCATCGACCTGAGTTCGCTCTGGTCGAGCGGCTCGGCAACGACGGATATCTCGGATGCCGCCCTGGGCCTGTGGTTCTTCGATGCTCCTCGCTCGTTTCAGTTCGGGGCGCTCGACGCCGCCGACACCGTGACATTTGTGAACGGCGTCATTCAATCGGTCAACCTCACGATCGATGCGTCGTTCGTGGTCGACTACAGCTTCGCTGGCGCCGCAACAGCATACGATGGCGTATTCTCGATCACCGGCGACACGTTCGCGCTCGCCATCGACGAAATCGAATTCGATGTGCAGACCTTCCTCGGACCCGTGCCGGCATCGCGGTTCGAGCTGGACATCAGCGGGCGGATCGCATCGATTCCCGCACCGGGCACGGCCGCGGGCCTCGCGCTCGCCGGACTTCTCGCAACACGCCGTCGCCGAGGCTAGTTCACTACGCCACTCGTCACGAAGGAGTTGGGCCGTGACAAGCACAACCACACCAATGCTCGCTGCCGGCTTGCTTCTTGCGGCCACGCCGGCGATCGGTCAGATCGAGACCATCCCGCTCAGCGGTACCGACCATTCGGGCTATCTTGCGTTCCTGAACGTCAAGAACTGGGGGACCGAAGCCGAGCTTCTTGCACCCACCGGCCTGCCGAACTACCCGTACTGGTTCAACGCCGATTTCGCCGGCGGCGTGTTTTCGAGCATCATCGCTGAGCCGCTCTCGGCCGAGTCTATGTACCCGATCGAGCCGGCAATAGCTGTGTTCAACAAGACGATCACCGATCCCGACTTCGCCACGCGACCAGCGGGCTCGGTGTCATTCG
>JBCDEF010000022.1:0-20557 GCA_039179915.1 Planctomycetota bacterium
AGACGATCTCACCGGAGCGCTCGTCGTCGGCGACACCGAACGAGCCGAAGCTGTTCAGGAAGCGGAAGCTGGCGTCGAAGATCGAGACGCGATCGTTGCCGCCGTACTCGGAGACATAGATGCGTTCGACGCGGCCGGCGTTGTCGGTGAGCACGGCGACATCGGTAAGGTAGATGAACTCGCCGGGCCCACGGCCGAAGCCGCCGAACTCGGCCAGCGGCGCGTCGGGCGATGCCGGGTCGATGATGTAGACACGCTGCTGGTGGGTATCGGGGATCCAGACCGCCTCGCGCGTAGGGTCGCCCGGGGCGGGCGCGACGGTGAGGCCGGTGGGCAGGCCGCGCTCAATCGCGGGCATCTGAACGACCTGCCGCGGCTCGCCCCACTCGGTGTCGATGAGCTGGACGCGGCCGGTCTTGTCGACGATCCAGAGGCCCTCGGCTCCGGCGTCGATCCCTCTGGGGAAGATGAACTGGCCCGGGCTGCGGCCGGGCTCGCCGAGCACGCGGTCGATGCGGATCGCCGTGGGCTGATCCGGTGTTGACGCGTCGCAGCCGCTCGACGGAGCGAGCAGCACGGCCGCACATGTGGCGAGCAGCCAACGGATTCGTGTGTCCGCAGTCACCGCATGATGGTAACCGACCGCCGGGTGTGAAGATGCATCGAGCGCCGCATCGGTGTCAGTCGTTCGATCGGCGAGCCGCGACCGCGCGCACGAGTGCCGCGGCACCGATCAACGCGGCGACGGCGCCGGCCTGAATCAGCATCAGCCCGGCCATGTGCTCATCGCGGGCGAAATGGAGCATGCCCAGCAGCGAGCGAGCGACGCTCTCCCTGCCCGGCGGGCTGACGATGACGGTCGCTTCGATCTCCGAAAGACTCAACACCGCGAGCACCACGCCGACGAGCGCAGCCGAGCCGAACGCGCCCGGGCCCGCGGCCAGGAGCGCAGCGATCGGGCCGGTCGCGCCGTCAACACGCCGGCGGTCGCGGGCGTCGGTCGGCTCGGCGAGCGACAGCGCGATCCCCGCGAGCACCGCGATCACCCCGAACCGTGCCAGATGAGCCAGGACCAGGATGCCGGCGGACTCGGCGACCTGCGGCGCGCCTGTCCACGACTCGCCGACGGCGGAACCGACCAGGATGCCGGGTGCCAGCGCTGTGAACAAGCCGAACGCAAGGATCATCGCGGTCAGCCGCGGCGTGCGGTCGGCCGCGAGCCGGGCGGTGAGCGTGCCAGCGCTCCCGATGGCCCCGACGATGATCGCAACGACGGCCGAGTCGAGGATCGCGCCCCGCTCGGTCCGCCAGAGGGTCGAAAACGTGGTCAGGCTCTGCATCGAGCCGGCGAGCAAGGCGAGGGGCAAGCCGGCGGCCAGGACGACCACGGCGGCGGACAGCACGGCCGAGAGCCGGCCGCCGCCGATCGATCGCTGCGGGTCGGCCCGGGCGGCGAGCCACAGGGGCGCGGCCCTTGCGACCAGGACGGCGGCGGCGGCGGCGATCAGCGCGAGGGGCCACGCGGCGAGCCAGACACGCCAGGCCTCGCCGCGGGGTAACGCGTCGAGCTCGAGCCAGAGACCGATCGACGCGGTCGGGATCCGCGCGAGATGCAGCGGCACGGCCGAGCCGAGCATGAGCAGCGCGATCATTGCCGCGGACAAGAACCAGGCGCCGGCAACAAGCCTCGCCATGACCCGGGAGCGGACGGTCGGCCCGGCCCCGTCGGCGCGGAGCGATTCGGAAAGAGAGACCGGCAGAGCTCGGAGCCGGGCGGACTGGATCATCGCGGCCAGCGGCGCGGCCCAGAGCGCGAGGGCGAGCACCGCGATCAGGCGTCCCACGAGCACCGCCCGCCACGAGGGCCCGAGCGCGAGCCACTCGCCAAAGCCGGTTCCCGGCGCCCGCAGCGCGTTGAGCCCCGCGTAGGCCAGCGGCATCGGCAGCAGCACCGGGGCGATCAGCACCCACGAGCCCCGCCGCGAGAGGCCGCGGCTCCACCAGGCCAGCGGCGCAGCCAGGAGCGCGGCCAGGCCGCCGATGGCAAACGCCCAGCCGATCGAGCGGAGCAGCGCTGCCGCGGAGACCGCCGGCGGGTCGGCGATCGCCGCGCCTTCGAGCAGGCCCCGGGCGACGGCCCCGGCCGCGGTGACGATGGGCACGCCGAAGACACACCCGCTGACGATCAGCAGCAGGACCGACGGCCAGGCCGAGATCGCTCGGTTTGAGAACGGCGGCATCACCGCGCGAGCATACCCGCGGTACCATCGCCGCCATGGCCAAACGTACCACCAAGAAGTCGTCGACCGCGAAACGGTCGTCCCGGAAGCCCGCCGCCGCCCGCAAGAGCCCCGAGCCGCCCGAGAAGATACGGCTCCGCAAGCTCCGCTCGGCCGTGGGCCGAGAAGGCGCCGACGCGGCGATGATCACCGATCCGAACGATGTCGCCTACCTGACCGGTTTTTTTGGGGGTGACAGCGTGTTGATCGCGCCCGCCCGCGGCAAACCGCTCTTGGTCAGCGATCGGCGCTATGAGGAGGACCTCGGGGCGTTCAGGCACCTGGTCACGGTCGTGATGCGGACGGGTGCGATGCACCCTGCGTTGGGCCGGCTGATCAAGGACCGCGGGTTCGGCCGGGTTTTGGTGCAGCCGGAGCATCTGACGGTGCAGGCCAGGTCGGCGGTCGCGAAGATCGTCGGCGCTCGGACGCTTGTCGATCATGCCCGGCTGGTCGCGGGGCTGCGGATCACCAAGGACGAGAGCGAGATCCGGGCGATCCGCGGGGCGATCCGGGTGCAGGAGGCGGCGATGGTCGCGACGCTCGATCAGATCGGGCCGGGGTTGACTGAGCTGGAAATCTGTGCGCTGCTCGAGTACGAGATGAAGGCCCGTGGCGCGAGCGGGCCGGCGTTCGGCACGATCGTGGCCGCACAGGCCAACGGCTCTCGCCCCCACTACCACCCGTCGAAGGCCAAGACCGCGCGGAACAAGCCGCTGCTGATCGACTGGGGCGCGGTCGTCGGCGGGTACCGGGGCGACATGACGCGGGTGTTCACTTTTGGCAAGTGGCCGAGGCAGGTCCGCGAGATCTACGAGATCGTGCGCGATGCGCATCAGGCGGCGGCCGCGGCGCTCAAGCCCGGCGAGCGGTGCGCAGACATCGACGCGGTCGCCCGCGACCACATCCGATCGCACGGCTACGGCGTGCAGTTCGGGCACAGCCTTGGGCACGGCATCGGCATCGAGACGCACGAGCCGCCGGGGCTCTCGTCGCTCGCAGGCGACACGGTGCTCGAGCCGGGCATGGTGGTGACGATCGAGCCGGGGATCTACCTGCCGGGTATCGGCGGGGTGCGGCTGGAAGACGATTACGCGATCACGGATCGTGGCTCGCGGAACCTCAGTTCGCTGCCGATGGACCTGGACTTCGCGACGCTGGACTAAGCGCGTTCGGGCTGTGCTTCGGTACACTCGGCGTGATGAGCTCGAACGACTATCGCCGCGAAGACATGGCCGAGTACGTCAGATTTACGCCCCGCCAGATCCGGGACAAAGCACTTGTCACGCTGCTGGGTGTGCTTGAAGGCATCGACGCCGACGGCCGTGTGCTCGACGCTGAGCGGGAGGCGCTCCGGGCTTGGGTCCGAGACTTCGAGCCAAAGCTTCGCGAGCCGCAGTTTCAAGAACTGATCTTGGCCGTGCGGCACGCATGCGAGACGACGCACGCCGATCGCGGCGCGTTCGTGGCGGCGGTCAACGCGATCGGGGCGGCTCAGCCCAACCCGGATGGGTACTACAGCGACGAGAAAGAATCCGTCCAGCGGCTCCACGCGATCGTGGCTGGCATCGCGATCGACTCGGTCGTCAACGATGCCGAGCTGCTGCAGCTCCGGACTTGGCTGGATCACCACGCGCAAGCGCACGGCGAGCACGTGACGCTCACCCGGCTGGCGTCGGTCGTCCGACGCGTCCTTGCAGACGGCATCCTGACCTCGCATGAACACCGCGAGCTGCTCGGCGTGTTCGGCGAGGTTGGCTCGAGCGGATCCGCGGCATCGATCGCGGGGACCGCGGCCATCGATGGAGCAACATCACCGTCGAACGGTTGTTCTTGGCATCGATCCGCGGTGCCGAGGGTTGATGCCCGGGGCCGGTCGCTATCGGAACCCGCCGGTGGAGCCGAAGCCGCCGGTGCCGCGTTCGGTCTCATCGAGGGAGTCGACGGCCTGGATCGCGGCCCGGGCGACGGGGGCGATCACGAGCTGGGCGACGCGGTCGCCATGGGCGATCTCGACGGGCTCTGGGCCGAGGTTGATCAGAGCGACCATCATCTCGCCGCGGTAGTCGCTGTCGACGGTGCCCGGAGCGTTCGGCACGGTGACGCCGCGCATGCTGGCGAGCCCGGAACGCGGGCGGACCTGGCCCTCGTAGCCGGTCGGGATCGCGCAGGCGAAGCCGAGCGGCAGGCGGAGGATCCGGCCGCCGGCATGCACGGGCGCGATGACAACGGACGTGCCTTCGAACTCGCCGCGGGGCAGGCAGACGGCCAGGTCGAGCCCGGCGGCACCCGCGGTCTTCTGGACAGGCAGCACGGCCCGCTCGTCGAGCTTCTGGAAACGGACCTGGATCGGCGTTTCGGTCCGGGTCTCGGTCTGGGTCTCGGTCTGGATCTGGGGTGTTGGCATGGCGGCAGGGTACTCGCCGCGGTTGGGCTAGTCGTCGCGGAGCGCGTCGTCGAGGACGGCTTGTTCCTCGGGTGAGAGCGAGGTCCGGATGTCGCCGAGGACGCGGTCGAGGGCCCGGATCATGCGTTCGGTGGAGTCGATCGCGGTGTCGAGCGAGCTCTTGCCGGTGATCTGCTTGAGGATGTCGGTGCGGCTGAGCTCGGCGAGGCGGGCCTCGGACTGGAGGCGGGCTTCGACCAGGCCCGAGAGCAGACGCTCGGCCTCGCGGCGTGCTTCGGCGGTCTCGCTGAGGATCTGGCTTCGTTCGGTCACGGCGTGCTCCTGCCTGGACACAGTCTACGCGGTCAGGCGGCGATCTCGTGCTTGTCGGACGGCGAGCCGGCCCGCGGGCTCTCGGCGGGCCGGGGCTGCTGGCCGGGCCGCGTGCTCATTTCGGAGTCGGTCTTCATCTCAGGGACGTGCCGGCGGATCATCGCCAGCACCATGTCCCGGTCGCGCGAGGCGCGGACGCTGGTCAGGTCGGCGATCAGAGCGGTGGTGTCGGCCGGCTCGGTGTCGCCGGCGGCCCAGGCGTTGATGCCGGGCCGGCCCGTGGGGGCGAGCAGTTCGGCCGAGTAGGCCAGCTCTTCGTAGAGCTTCTCGCCGGGCCGGGCGCCGGTCAGGACGATGTCACCCGCTGCGGCGCCGTCGGACGAGCAGACCCGTCGCGGCTCGTAGCCGTGCGCCCGGCAGAAGCGCTCGGCCAGGTCGACGATGCGGACCGGCTCGCCCATGTCGAGCACAAAGACGCGGGCCGAGCGGCCGTCGTGATCGACCGCGGCGGACTGGATCACCAGCGAGGCGGCCTCGGGGATGGTCATGAAGTAGCGGGTCATCCGCTCGTCGGTCACGGTGATCGGCCGGCCCTCGGCGAGCTGGCTGCCCCAGATCGGCAGCACGCTGCACGCCGAGGCGAGCACGTTGCCGAAGCGGACCATGCTGAAGCGGGTGCCGGGCGTCGAACGCTGCAGGCCCTGGATGTACCGCTCGGCCAGGCGCTTGGTCGCGCCCATGACGCTCGTCGGGTTGACCGCCTTGTCGCTCGAGATCAGCACGAAGCGCTCGGCGCCGGCGGCGACGGCGGCGTCGGCGATCGACTTGGTCCCGAACAGGTTGTTGGTCACCGCGTGTGCCGGGTGGTCCTCCATGAGCGGGACGTGCTTGTGGGCCGCGGCATGAAAGACCACGTGCGGCCGGTGCTCGTCGAGGTAGGCCCGGGTCCCGTCGGCATCGACGACGTCGTGCAGGATCGAGGTGCGTTCGAGGCTCGGGTGGGCCTCGCGGAGCCGGCGGTCGATCTCGAACAGCGCGTTCTCGGCCCGCTCGACGAGGATCAACCGCTCGGGCGCGAAGCGGGCGGCGATCATGGCGATCTCCGAGCCGATCGAGCCACCGGCCCCGGTGATCAGCACACGCTTGGTGCCCAGCAGCGACTCGAGCTCGGCCTGATCGATCGGGAAGGGCTCGCGGCCGATGAGCGAGGCGATGTCCATGGCCCGGCCTGCGGGGCCGGTGTTGCGTGCTGCGCCGTCGACGAGCAGGTCGGCCATCAGCGGGATCTGGCGGATCGTGACGCCGAGCGGTTCGAGCAGGCGTCGTGCCTCGGCCGCGTCGCGGTGCTGCCGAGCGGGCAGGGCGACGATCGCGGTCGAGAACGCGTGCCAGGCGAGCAACTCCGGCAGGTCGGCCAGCTCGCCGAGCACGGGGAGGCCCGGGTCGCGGGCGGCAGGGGTGTCGGTCTCGGTGAGGACGCAGCCGCAGGGCCACGGCATGGGCTGGCCGTCGAGCTCGCGGAGCAGCATCTGGCTGCGGACCTCGCGCACGCCATCGGCGGTACCGATCAGGATGGCGGTTTCGGCTGGCTGTGCCATAGAAAGTCGAGCTCCCTGCTCGCGAGGCGTTCCTCGCGTACGAACTAGTTATCGGCGGTTCGGGCGGGGGACCTGAGCCGCCGTTGCCCCGAAACGGGTACCGTCCGCCATGATCGATCGAGTTTCGGGCGTTTTGGAGTCGGTCGAAACCCAGCAGGCGGTGCTTCGCCCAGAGGGACCGGCGGCGATCCGTGTACTGCTGCCGGCGTATTTGGCCGAGCGGCTGGGCTCGCGGATCGGTGAAGCGATCGAGCTCCACACATTCTTCTATCTTGAGGCCCAGGGCCAGGGAACGAGTTTTCTGCCCAGGCTGATCGGGTTTGGTTCGCCGACGGAACGGGCGTTCTTCGAGCTGTTTACCACGGTCAAGGGCGTCGGCTCGCGGAAAGCGCTGCGGGCAATGGCAGCCGAGCCGGCGGCGATCGCGGCGGCGATCGTGGGCCGGAACACCAAGGCATTGATCGAACTGCCGGAGATCGGCAAGCGGCTAGCGGAGACGATTGTTGCCGAGCTCGACGGCAAGGTCGCCCGGTTCCTGAGCACGGCCGAGCTCGATGCCGCGGCGGCGGAGACATCGGCCACGTGCGGCCCCACGCTCGACGGGCCCGAGGCCGAGGCGCTGGCCGCGCTGACCGCGTTGGGCGAGAGCCCCGCCGACGCGGAGCGGATGGTCCGGGCTGCGGCCGCGATCGAGCCAAAACCCGAGACTTCCGCGGCTCTGATCCAAGCCGCCTACCGCGTGGGCCGATAAGGTCCGATCGACCTTCTCGTACGGAGCGGCTGGATGCGACACGCGATGATCATGGCCGGCGGCGCCGGCACCAGGCTGTGGCCGCTCTCGCGCGACGGCCAGCCCAAGCAGCTCATCGAGTTCATACCGGGCGAGAATGGCTCGTCTAAGTCGCTACTCGAAATCGCCGCAACCCGTGTGGGCGACGTCGTCCCCGAGGATCATCAATACATCTGCACCGGCAAGCGGTACCGGGCGCAGATCGAGGCGGCCCTGCCCCGGTTCGCCGGCGATCGGCTGCTTGGCGAGCCCGCGGCCCGCGACACGCTCAACGCCGTCGGTTTCACGGCCGCCGTGCTCGCCAAGCAGGACAAGGACGCCGTCTTCGCCGTGCTCACCGCCGACCACCTGATCGAGCCGGCCAACGTCTTCCGCGAGCGGCTGGATCTCGGGTTCCAGCTCGTCGAGCAGGACCCGACGAGGCTGGTCACGTTTGCCGTCACGCCGACGTACCCCGCGACGGGCTTCGGCTACGTCGAACGCGGCTCGCCGATCGCGAGCCTGCCGGGCTGCGCGGTCGATGGCACGCAGATCGTGCACCGCGCCGCAAAGTTTGTCGAGAAGCCGCCGCTGCACCGGGCCCAGGCCTATGTCGAGTCCGGCATGTACGGCTGGAACGCCGGCATGTTTATCTTCAACGCGAGTACCGTGCTCGAGCTCATCGAGCAGTTCAAGCCCGAGGCGCACGAAGGCCTGATGAAGATCCAGGCCGCCTGGGGCACCGATGACCAAGACCAAGTTCTCAACGCCGTCTATCCGACGCTGCCCAAGACCAGCATCGACTACGGCATCATGGAGCCGGCCGCGACGCACGAGGGCGTGAGCATCGTGGCCGTCGCGCTCGATGTCGACTGGCTCGACGTCGGGTCGTGGCCGAGCTTCTTCGAGACGCTGTCTGGCGATGCGGAAGGCCACCGGCACGCGGGCGCGGGCGACGCGGTCTTCGAGGGCGGCGCGGGCTCGGCGGTTTACAACGACCGAGCCGGCCACACCGTCGCCATGCTCGGCTGCGACGACCTGATCGTCATCCACACCGACCGCGCGACACTGGTCATGCCGGCTGACAAGGCCCAAGAGCTCAAGACGCTCTGGGAGCGGCTGGGCGATCAACTCAAGTAGCAACCGACAACAGCGATCGCAATACACGCTTAGCGTGCGATTCTCGATTCTTGTTCTCCTGGCGATGGTGCTTGGCGTGCTCACAACGCTTGCAGCGGCGTGGGGGCTTGGCAATACGCTCGATCGTGTGCGTACCGAGGAGTTGCACTACTTTCCTCAATCATTTCATCGAGCCGGGCCTTCTCTCCGACGCATCAACTCGTTCGGACAGACGAATTTCTGGGTCACAACCAGGGGCAATTCGCGTACGCGGGCCTCGGTTGCTGTTTCATCGGTGGAGGAGATTGAACCTTGGTGGTACCGCGAGCGCACGCTGCAGCAACAACCACGCGAACTGCTGTACTCACAGGAAGCCATGGGGATCCCTCTGCGGTGCTTCCGTGCAGAGGTGGCGATGGGCATGGGTGGCCCACAACCAACGAACGTCACCCACGGCCGACAACGCTTCTCGGCTCCTTGGCTCCCTGGCGCGACCAGTCCACAAACGGCGTGGGTGATTCCGACAATCCCGATATGGCCCGGCCTGCTCGGAAACCTGCTCTTCTGGTCAGTCATCTGGTTGGGGCTACTTGCCGGACCGTTGGTGGTGTTCAGGCGGCTCATCCGACGGCGTCGCGGCCTCTGCCTGTGGTGCGGCTACGACCTGTCCGCCACGCACACCGGCCCCTGCCCGGAGTGCGGCCGGGAGCCAAAGCGACGCGAAGCTTCGGCTCAACCGCGGGTTTCGGTAGACTGAACTGATGCGAAGGTGGCCGTGGGTCAGGATTGGGGTGTCGGTGGTGCTCGGCGTGCTGCTGACGCTGGCGTCGGCGTGGGGGCCGGGGCTGTGGAATCTTCGGCCAGACTGGCTGCGGTTCCGTTTGGGACCGATCCCTCCGAATGTTTCGTACCCATACACGATGAAATGGGAGTCGCGCGTTTACGGCAACGTTTGGAAGTCGCACTGGGGGCTCGCATGGAGCGGTTTTCTGCACAAGCCAGAGGAGCCGACGGCTGAAGAGGTCGATGCGATTGCTCAGGACGCCCCGTGATGGTCGGTACCTGAAACACGAAAGCCGTCCGCTGAAATGCGTTCTGCAGGCACAACCGCGACAGGGCTCCCCCTCCGTTGCATGCGGTCGCACGGGTTCTACACATCCGATGGCGAATCGCTGAGCTTCAATGAGCGTTTTGTGTACCTTGACGAGTTTCCGAGCGATCGTGCCGCGTTCTTCCCGCTTCAGCCGATGCTTATTCCGTTCGTGTTTAACACGCTCTTTTGGGCAGCCGTGGTGACTGGCGTGCCGTACTTACTTGCACGACCAGCAAGGCTCTATCGGAAATCCCGCGGGCTGTGTCCCGCCTGCGGCTACTCGCTCGCCGGCGTCGGCGGCCCCTGCCCGGAGTGCGGCCGAGTCCCGAAATCGCGGAAAACAGCCGCTCCGAGCGATCCCGCCGCCGAACCCCAATAATCCGTATCAGATACGTCGCGGTCGATCTTGGGGATAAGCGGACGGGGCTGGCGTCGGGGGACTCGGCCACGGCCATCGTTTCGCCCGTCGGCATGGTCGAGGTCGACATCAAGCACGCCAACGGCGGGCCGCTGCTCGAAGCCGTCGCCCGGGTCGTCGAGGAGCATCTGGGCGACAACCCGCGGCTGAGCAAGGGCGAGATTGTCATCGGCCTGCCGCTGAATATGGACGGCACCGAAGGCCAGCGGACCCGGATCGTCCGGGCGTTCGGCGAGCGGCTGCGGTCCCGCTGCGGGCGCGATGTGCATTATCAGGACGAGCGGCTGACCTCGGCCGATGCCGATTGGCAGATGGCCCAGACCGGCCTGACGCACCAGCAGAAGAAAGAACGACGCGATGCGTTGGCGGCGGCGGCGATCCTGAAAGATTTTCTCGAGGTCAGAAAGAACACGCCGCGGGCGGATGACCCGCAGGGTCCCGGCTGGTGAACCGGCGCTGAAGAGCGTCGGTACAGCTTGAGAGCCATACTCGGAAGGAGCCGGGCGATGCGTCGATGGATTGGAGCGGTTGTCGGTCTGTGCGTCGCGCTGTGCGCGCGAGGGCAGTCGTTCGACTCGGCAGACGAACTGCTCGACGCGGTCGAGACTGCTGATGCGCGGATCGAGCGGCTCACGGCGGACCTGGCGTACGTCCGCGATTTTGCGCTCGTGGGCGACCGGCAGCTGCGCGTTGGCTCGCTCGCGTTTGTCAACGAAACAGACAGCCGGCGTTTCGCGGTGCTGTTCGAGACGCTGATCGTCGGCGATCGCCGCGAGCCGGACGGGCGGACGTTTGTGTTCGACGGCGAGTGGCTGACCGAGCGGATTCCCAGCGAGCGGCTGATGCTGCGTCGCCAGGTGGCCCCGCCGGGCGCGAAGTTCGATCCGCTCCGCGTCGGCGAGGGGCCCCTGCCGCTGCCGCTGGGTCAGAAGAAGGCGGACATCCTCAGCAGCTACACCGTCGCGATGCCCGAGCCGGCCGAGGGCCTCGCGGGCCGCGAGGACCAGTCGGAGCTTGAGGATTTCATCGCCGCCAAAAAGGCGTCGCAGCTGAAGCTCACGCCCCGGCCCGAGCGGATCGAAGACGATCCGTTCGACGAGATCCGGCTCTGGTACGCGCGGCACGAAACCGGTGTGCTGCCGGTGATGGCGATGACGCTGAACAAGACGGGCGACGAGGTCGTCGTGCGGCTGATCAACGTGCGGCTGAACGCCGACGCGTCGATCGACGAGTCGGTGTTTGACGACGAGCCGCCGGTCGGGTGGGACGTGGACGAGACGCCCTACCGCGGCGCGGCGGCCGAGCCGGGCATCACCGCGCCGGTCTTCGCGCGGCTCCAGCCCGAGTTGGACCCGCGTCTGCCGCCCCAGCCCGCCGACAACACGGAAGCGGCCGATCGTTTCACGCTGCCGGCGGCGGTGCGCCGGGTGCTGGAAGCCGGGTACACGAGCGAGGACGACGCGGCGGGGCTCCGGGTCTTTCACGGGGCGTGGACGGCCGAGGATCTGAAGAACCCGTTGCTGGCGGCGGAAGCGGCGCTGATGCGTGGCGACCTGGACCACGCGTCGCTGCAGGATGCCGCGGCGCCCGCGACGCTGAGGGCCGCGGCCATGATCGGTCGGGGCGAGTTGCAGGACGCGCTCGGGCTGCTCGAAGGCAACACCGGTTTCCGTGCGGTCAGACTCCGGGTCGGAGCGCTCGAGCGGCTCGGCCGGCATGCCGACGCGCTCGCCGCGACCGGGCCCGCGATCGAGCGGTTGACGAACGAGCGGGTCGACGATGCCGCGGAACTGACCGATGCGGTGGCGGTGCTGATCGCCCGCGCCCGGCTCGGCGGGCCCGAGCGGGCCGACGGCACCGATTTCCAGACGCTCATGACGCTGCTGACCCGCGCGAGCGGCGAGATCGATCGGCTGTATTGGCCCGCCTTCTTGCTCGAGGCGCAGCTGCTGTACGACAAGGACGAACGCGGCCGGGCGAGCGAGGCGCTCCAGCAGGTGCTCAGGCTGAACCCCGCGTCGGCCGAGGCGTGGGCGCTGCTGGGCCGGCTGGCGGTCGACGGCTTCGACTTCGACCGGGCCGAGGCGATCGCGGCCCGGCTCGATGCGCTGGCCGAGCACGAGCTGCCGTGGTGGACCGGCGAGGGCTCGCCGGTGCCCGAGGCGGACGAGCCGTCGGTGCTCGGCGGCATCGTCATCGCCCGGGCCCGCGTGCGGCAGGACGAGCCGGACTCGGGTCTCGAGCTGGTCCAGAGGCTGCTCGAGCGACACCCCCGGCAGCGGGACCTGCTGGCGGCCGAGGCCGCGCTGCACGCCTGCCGGTACGACCTTGATTCGGCCCGCGCGACGCTCGATGAGCTCGATGGATTCAGCCCGGGCACGGAGGCGGGATACCTGCTCGCCGGCTGGGCGCTCAGCGAGCGGCGGCAGTACGCCGAGAGCGCCGAGCTGCTGGAAACAGCCGTAGCCCGCCAGCCGAACCGGCCCGAGGCGGCGATCCTGCTGGGCTTGCTCGAGCTGCAATCGGGCCGCGATCTCAACGCGCTGTCGGCGCTGCGGCGTGTCGCCGAGCTCGACCCGTTCAATGCGCGGGCGGCCAACAGCCTCGAGCTGCTCGAAGAGCTCGTGACATACGAGACGGTCGAGAGCGAGCACTTCGTGATCCGCTACAAGCCCGGCATCGACGAGATCCTGGCGCGGATGATGCCGCCGGTGCTCGAGCGCATCCACGAGCGGGTGACCGGCGCGGCCAACGGCGGTATCGACCACGAGCCGGCACAGAAAACGATCATCGAGCTGATGCCCAACCACGCCTGGTTCGCAGTGCGGATCGCGGGAATGCCGCAGATCCATACGATCGCCGCGGCGACCGGCCCCGTCATCGCGATGGAGGCGCCGAAGATCGGCCCGGGCCACAAGGTGGGTGTCTACGACTGGGCGCGGACGCTCCAGCACGAGTACGTGCACACCGTCACGCTCAGCCGCACAAAGAACCGCCTGCCGCACTGGTTCACCGAGGCGGCCGCGCAGTACCTCGAGGACGCGCCGCGGGACGAGGGGACGTGCCGGCTGCTGGTCGGCAAGCTGCTCGCCGGCGAACTGTTCGACATGGACGAGATCAACATCCGGTTCACCCGGCCGCGGACGCCCGAGGACCGGTCGCTTGCGTATGCGCAGGGCCACTGGATGTACCAGTACATGGTCGAGACGTTCGGCGATGCTGCGCCTCGCGAGCTGATGGACGCCTATGCCCGCGGCGAGCGGGAGGCGCAGGCGATGCCGAGCGTGCTGGGCGTCGACCGTGACGCGTTCCGGGAAGGCTTCGAAGAGTGGGCGCACGACCAAGCAGAGTCCTGGGGGCTGATCCCGCCCGAGGGCACGCTCACGGTGCAGATGCTCGCGGCCCGCGACGGCGTGCACCGGCAGCCGACGGTTCAGCAGATCGAGACCTGGCTCGAGGAGTTCCCGGATCAGGCGGGGCTGATCGAGCTGCTGGTCTCGAAGAAGCTCGACGGTTCGCGGACACCGACGCCGGACCTGGTCCCGGTGCTGGAGCGGTGGGCCGAGCTGGTGCCGGTGGCGGAGCGCCCCCACCGCCTGCTGTCGCGGTACTACCTGGACTCGGAGCATCCGGAACGGGCGATGCCGCACCTGGAGTTTCTCGATGCGCGAGCGCAGTACACGCCGGCGTTCGCTTCGGCCTTGGCAACGCGATACGCCGAGCAGCGGCGGCTGGAGGAGGCCGAGCGGAAGGCGATGCGTGCGGTGACCATCGCGCCGTTCGACGCCGATCACCGCGAGCTGGCGGCCCGTGTCGCGCTGCTGCGCCAGGACCTGGCCGGCGCAGAGCGGCACCTGGATGCGCTCACGAAGATCGAACCGGACCGTCCGCGGCACGCCGAGCGGCTCGCGCGAGTCCGCGAGCTCATGACGCGCTGAGCGCGACGCTCGGGGGGGGCGCCTCGCGCTGGTGTCGATCGGCAGATGGCTGCGGCGTCTCGACGCCGTCGGCCCGGTCGCGGTTGATCGGCCAGCCCGTCCAGTCCTCGTACCGCTGCTGGAGATCCGCGGCGATGTCGGCCGCGCCCAGGCCCGTGCTGGCGTAGTCGACCGGCTCCATGAACCGGACGCGCGAGCGGCTCGGTGTCCAGATCGAGGCGAACGCGGGATCGATCTGCGGCGTGTCTTCGATGATCGCCGGCAGCACGAGCGCCCCGGACTTCTTGATCAGCAGGCCGACGCCGGGCTGGAACGGCAGCAGCTGGCGGGCGGGCCGCTCGATGCCGCCCTCGGGGAAGATGCCGAGCACGCCGCCGGCCTTGAGGTGCTTGAGCGCGACCCGGGCGGACGCGCTGTCCTTCTGGTAGCGGGCCACGTCGATGATCCGCACCCAATTCCAGAACGGTTCGAGCAACGCGACGCGCATGTCGTCGGCCATCATCCAGCGTGGCTCGAACCGGCGCGTCGCGTTCTGGATCAGCACGGGGTCGATGCCCGCGGTGTGGTTGGCCACGACGATCAAGGGGCGGGTGGTCTCGACAGCTCTGACGTGCTCGAGGCCTTCATATTCCACGCGGTGCAGCACGCGGGAATAGCAGCGGATGAACGCCAGCATCAGCCCGGCGTCGGCCTCCTGGCCCCGCGGGTTGACCATCACCCAGCGGGCGAGGGCCGCGAAGCCGAGCCAGGCGAGGGCCGCAGCGAAGGCGATCAGGATCCAGGTGGGCAAGGCCGTCTCCGAGTGGAAGAAGTCGCATGTGCGAATGCTGGCAAGAACCCTAGCAACGGGCCGGGTGTTCCATAGCATGGTGGATGAGTGATCTTTGGGCGGACCGGCGGGCGGCGGCGCGAGAAACCGCGGCGCCGCTCGCGGCACGCATACGGCCGCGAACGCTCGACGAATTCGTCGGCCAGACCCACATCCTGGGCCCGGGCAAGCTGCTGACCCGCATGCTCGACGCCGATCGCATCACCAGCCTGCTGCTGCACGGCCCGCCCGGCACGGGCAAGACCACGCTCGCCCGGCTGATCGCGGGCCGGACCAGCCGGCACTTCGTCGCGGAAAACGCCGCGGGCGTCGGCGTCAAACGCATCCGCGAGATCATCGACGATTCCGCCCGCCGGGTCGAGAACGGCTCGGCCGGCACGATCCTCTTCCTCGACGAGATCCACCGGTTCACCCGCAGCCAGCAGGACGTGCTGCTGGGCGATGTCGAACGCGGGCTGCTCACGCTGATCGGCGCGACCACCGAGAACCCGCTGTTTGCCTGCAACGCGGCGCTGGTCAGCCGGTCGACGCTGTTCCGGCTCGAATCGCTGACCGAGAACGACATCGAAGCGGTCGTTCGCGCCGCGATCGGTGATACGGAGCGAGGCTTCGGATCGCGCCAAATCACGATCGATGACGAGGCGCTCGACGTCTGGGCGGTCAAGAGCGACGGCGATGCTCGCCGGGCGCTCACCGCGCTCGAGGTTGCGGTGCTCAGCAGCGCGGACGGGCCGATCCATATCTCGAAGCAGGTGGCCGAGGAATCGATCCAGCAGAAGGCGGCGGTGTACGCCGACGACGAGCACTACGACTCGGCGTCGGCACTGATCAAGTCCGTCCGTGGCAGCGACCCGGACGCGGCGGTCTATTGGGTCGCGCGGATGCTCGAGGGCGGCGAAGACCCGCGTTTTATCGTCCGCAGGCTGGCGATCCTGGCCAGCGAGGACATCGGCAACGCCGACCCGCAGGCGGCCGTGCTCGCGGCGAGCTGCTGGCACCTGGTCGAACGGATCGGCATGCCCGAGGCTCGGATCACGCTCGGTCAGCTGACGACCTACCTCGCGCTCGCGCCCAAGAGCAATGCGGCGTACATGGCGATCAGCGATGCCATGCTCGATGCGCGGGAGGGACGGACGATCCCGGTGCCGACGCACCTTCGCGATCCGAATACGTCGCCGACCGCGGATGACTCCGGCTCGGGGATCACGATGCGTCAGCGCCGGGCGAACGATGCCGATGCGCGGTACCGCTACAGCCACAACGCGGAGGGCGGCGTGACGGGGCAGGACTATCTGGGCGTCGAGAAGACGTACTACGAGCCGAAGGCCGAGGGGTTTGAGCGGGAGCTGGCCGAGCGGCTGGCGGCGCTCAAGCGGCTGCGGGAGCGGAGGCGGTCGCAATGAGCGGCAGCAACGCGAAACGCGACGCTCGGAATGCCGCGAAGCTGGCCCTGGCGAAACTGTCACCGGAGGAGATCGCCGAGCGGTCGCGGCTGGCCTGCGGGCACCTGCTCGATCGGTGGCCCGAGCCGAAGGCCGTGATAGCGTATCTGGCCCTGCCGCAGGAGGCCGATCCGGCGGGGGCGATGGCGGTCTGGCGAGCGCGGGGCGTGACGGTCTGTGTGCCGCGGACAGACTGGGACAGGCGCACGATGGAGCCCGCGGTGCTGGGCGACCGGGTGATCGAGGGCGAGCGGGGCATCCGGACGGCCGAGCCGGGGCAGCCAACGGTCGAGCTCGACTCCCTCAATCTGGTGGTTGTGCCGGGGCTGTCGTTTACGCGAGACGGTCGGCGGCTGGGACGGGGGGCGGGCTTCTATGATCGCTTCCTCCGGCGGGTACCCGCGTGGGTCGAAACGGTCGGACTGGCGTTGTCGCCGCAGATCGCGGAGGATGTGCCGACCGAGCCGCACGACCACCCGGTCCGCTGGCTGGCCACGGAAGACGGGGTGGCGGGATGCCGCCCCCGGCAGCACGATCCGGAAGGAGTCTGATCGATGTCATTGCCCTCGCAGCAGCGTTCGTTTGGCGGCCGAGTCGGCCGGAAGAAGGCCGGCGGAAGCGCCCGGCTGATCGTGATCGGTGTCGCGGCGCTGACGGTGGTCGGCATCGGGTGGCTGCTGACCCGCGGCGGAGACGAGCCGGCGGTTCGGACCGACAGCCAAGCCGCCGCGTTGAGCGAGCAGGCGGGGGCCGCGCTCTCCGAGACCCGGCTTTCCGAGACCGGGCTTTCCGAGACCGGGCTCTTGGATCACGGGGGTTCAGAGAGCGACGATGTCATGCTGATCGAAGACGACGGGTTCGTCGAGACCGGCGTGCTCTCGGCCCGGCAGGAAGACAGCCGGCCTCGCGCAGGCGAAAACGCGCCGATGTCGACGGCCCTGGCGGCGCTGCGGGAGCGCGATGCGGCGGCGGACCGGGCAGCGAACCCGGCAGCGAAGAGCCCGGCGGCAGAGCCCGCCGCGGCCCCTGCAACGCCGCGGCCCGAGTTCGGCGGCGACCTCGCCTCGCTGATGAACGCGGCCCGCGACCACCTGCGGAATCAGAACCTGGTCGAGGCTCGGACCGTGCTCAACGAGGCGCTCCGGCACCCGTCGGCGTCGGCCGCGCAGCAAGCCGTCATCCGCAGCGACATCGCGACGCTCAACGAGGACCTGTTCTTCGGGCGGCTGGTCTACCCGGGCGACCCGATCGCCAGCGAGTACACCGTGCAGCCAGGCGACTCGCTGGCTCGGATCACGTACCGCAAGGGGCTGGCGTGCGACTGGCGGCTGCTGCGGCGGATCAACGGGCTGGACCAGCGGGGCAGCATCCGCGTCGGGCAGACCCTGAAGCTGGTCCAGGGCCCGTTTCACGCGATGGTCGACAAGAGCGACTATCGGCTCGACCTCTACGCCGGACCCCCGGGTGCCGAGAGCCAGTGGGTCTACATCCGATCGTTCGAGGTCGGCCTGGGCGCGGCCGATTCAACGCCGGTGGGCACGTTTGTGGTCAAGCAAGACTCAAAGCTGATCAATCCAAACTGGCGAAACCCGCGGACGGGCGAGTTCTTCGCCGCCGACGACCCGGCCAACCCGATCGGTGAGTACTGGATCGGGATCGAGGGCGTGGGCGAGGCGGCCGTGCACACGGGCTACGGTCTGCACGGGACGATCGATCCCGAGTCGATCGGGTCGCAGGCCTCGATGGGCTGCGTGCGGATGCAGGACGAAGACATCGCGATGGTGTACGACCTGATGTCGTTCACCGTCAGCGAGGTGCACGTCCGGCCGTAATCGCCGCGTGCCTCAAAGGGCCTAGCCGACCAGGTGGCCGTCGGGCAGTTCGGGCGGGTCGACCTCTGAGACGCACGCGCGGACGATGGTGTCAACGAGCGATCGCCGACGCAGGGTCCCGAGCAGACTGATCGCGTGCGGAAGCTCCGTGTGGGATCGGGCGGCCCCGCGCCTGGCCGTTGCCACGCCGGCTGTTCCAGGGTCGGTCTCGGCCTCGATCTCGGTCGGCTCGATGATGACCGCGTTCTTGGTGATGAGCACAGGGTTTGTTCGAAGGTCAAGTTGAGTCACCCCAACGAACCCGCGGCCGAAGAGCGAATCGCGGATGAGATCGATCCGCCCCGGTACGACGCGGACCCAGGTCGGAAAGAGAAACTCGGGCAGCAGCACCGCGCCGGCAGCCGTAAATCCCAGAACGAGCCAGATGTTTCCCGAGCCGAACAGCGGCTGCCCTGGGATCGCATGGGCGGTGAGAACACCCACGCTGGCTCCGACGGTGGCACCGAGCCAGCCGAATGGGACGTCACGCCGCGAGAACCCGAGCGCCATCGGAAGGCGAGCGATCTCCGGATCGAACCCGGCATCGATCCTGGGCGGCTCGGCGCGCCAACGCTCAGCATCTCAGTTGGAACAGAGCACCCGCACGCGGGCCGGATGATCGGGTGGGTCAAAAAACTGGTCGCTGAACCATCGGCGTTTCTGGCGTCTCCGGCGGATGATGACCCAGACCGCCGCCGCTGCCGTGATCACCACGGCGGCGGCGACGATGCCCACATAGAGCACCGGGCCGATGTTGATCAGGCCGGCGATGCGGGAAAGAACCAGCCCGACAAGCATGGAGAGCCCCACGAAGCCGTAGACCGCCAGCATATGGCTGAGATGAAGGTGCCGGTTGGTGGTCGGCATGCCCCGACCCGGCAGGGTGCGGATCAGAGCCAGATCCTGGGGCCACGAGGGCGTGGCAGGCCCTTGTTTTGCAGGGATTTGAGGGGATTCTGGGGCCATCGCGACATAGAATATCCGACGCGCTCGGGGGCGAGTCCCCCGGGCGTTTTTTGCGTGCAGAGCGCATGGAGATCCAGCACAGATGGCCGACAGCAACAGCGACTACGGGTCCGACCAGATCAAAGTTCTCGAGGGCCTTGAGGCGGTCCGCAAGCGGCCGGGCATGTACATCGGCGGCACCGGGCTGAACGCGCTGCACCACTTGGTGTACGAGACCGTCGACAACTCGATCGATGAGGCGATGGCGGGCTTCGCCACAGTCGTGACCGTGACCGTGCACGCCGACGGCTCGTGCAGCGTGACCGACGACGGCCGGGGCATCCCGATCGAGCCGATGAAGCACGAGGACCCGAACCTCAACGGCAAGCCGGCGGTCGAGATCGTGATGACCAAGCTGCACGCCGGCGGCAAGTTCAACCAGGAAGGCTCCGCGTACAAAGTCTCGGGCGGGCTGCACGGTGTTGGCGTTTCGTGTGTCAACGCGCTCAGCGACCACCTCGAGGTCGAGGTCTATCGCGACGGCACCGCCCACGAGATGCGGTTCGAGCGGGGCGCGGTGACCGAGCCGCTCCGCGAGATCGGGCCGATCCCGGCCGAGGCGACCCGCACCCGCGGCACGCGGGTGACCTTTAAACCCGATGGGACAATCTTCCCGGACACGACCTTCAGCGGCGAAACGCTGGCGAACCGGCTCCGCGAGTTGAGCTTCCTCAACCCCGGGGTCTCGATCCGGTTCCTCGATGAGCGCGAGCCCGGAGCCGAGCCGCAGGTGTTCAAGGCCGAGCGGGGCCTGCTTGAGTACGTCGAGCACCTGATGGCGGGCAAGACGCCGTTCAGCCCGCCGGTGCACGTCGAGAAGGCCGACGGCGACGTGGTCTGCGAGGTCGCGATGCAGTACCACGACGGGTACGCGGAGAACCTGCTGAGCTTCGCCAACAACATCCGCAACGTCGACGGCGGCACGCACGCGCAGGGGTTCAAGGTCGCGTTGACGCGCGCTCTCAACGGCTATGCGCGGAAAGCGGGCCTGATCAAGGAGAAAGACCCGACGCCGACGGGCGAGGATCTTCGCGAGGGCTTGGTCGCGATCGTGAGTGTGAAGCTGCCCGAGCCGCTGTTCAACAACCAGCCGAAGGAGAAGCTGCTCAACGCCGAGATCGAGGGGATCGTGAGCCAGACGGTCTCGGAGGCACTGGAAACCTGGCTCGAGGAGCACCCGGCGGACGCGAAAAAGGTCTGCACGAAGGGGCTAATCGCGGCGCAGGCGCGTGAGGCGGCCCGCAAGGCCCGCGAGCTGACCCGGCGGAAGACCGCGCTCGATTCGGGATCGATGCCGCACAAGCTGCGGGACTGCAAGACCAAGGACCTGGCGCTGAGCGAGCTGTTCATCGTCGAGGGCGACTCCGCGGGCGGGAGCGCGACGCAGGGGCGGGACGTCGAGACGCAGGCGATCCTGCCGCTCAAGGGCAAGATCCTGAACGTTGAGAAAGCGCGGATCGACAAGGTGCTTGGCTTC
>JBCDEF010000023.1:0-20298 GCA_039179915.1 Planctomycetota bacterium
GAACGATTCGTGATACGCCTGTACACGGCTGCATCCGGTTCTCGAAAAAGTCGCTTGACAGCCGACGATCGTTCCATTAGCTTTGTAACAGTTACGCTCTCGATGGCCGAACGCAGGAGATGCCGAATGGCGACCACCCGTGTCTTTTCTCAGCCCAGCCGTCTGTGTAAAGGCTTCACGCTCATCGAACTCCTGGTGGTGATCTCGATCATCGCCCTGCTCATCGGCATCCTTCTCCCGGCCCTCGGCCGGGCCCGGCAGGCGGCGAAAACCACAATCTGCCTCACAAACCAGCGTCAGATTGTCCAGGCGCTCACAATCTACGCGACCGGCAACAACGGCGACTTCCCGCCCAATCACATCGACCCGGACGAGCTCGGTTCGAACCCCGACAGAACCGGTCGTCGCTGGTTCGACATCGACGTCATCGGCGACATCATCGATTCGCAGGATTTCGGGGACATCGAGTTTGCCGACGTCAGCGAGACCACCAGTTTCGCACCCACTGTTGCCGGCGGCGTGATGCTCAGCCCGAACCACCCGGGCGGGGGGCGTTCGTACGCGATGAACTACTGGGCGTCCTCGTACATCGGCGTTGGTGATCCTGGCGGCGGCTTCGGCGACCGGAACGTGCGAGCGATCAAGCCCGGGCAGGACCTTACGATCACGAACGGGAATTTTGGCCGTGGCTTCGATGTCAACGTCGATTTTACATCTGACGTCATGCTCGTCAGCGGTGCATGGGGCAACTTCATCAGGGATGGAGTCGGCTACACCCAAGAAACAGTCGGAGGCCGAGGCTTGCCCGGCCAGCGGTTCGGTGCCGAGGGCCTCGGCCCACCCGGCGATCTTTTCGGCAACTGGGGCACGGAATCATCGCTCGAGCTCGACAGCGACCCGAGCGAGGTCGACTCGTACATCCCCTACTACCGCAACGATGGCCGGAGCACAAACCTCCAGGGCCTCGTCGGCAAGGCGAATTTCGGGTTCGTCGACGGCAGCACGCGGAGTTTTGAGTACAACGAGCTTGTGGAACAGATCGGCGGCGACCCGACGCAGGTCCGGAGCTCGAACGAGATCCTCTGGACGCCCGACGACCGCCGCATCGAGAACCGTGAGCTCGGGAACTAACGAAGCACCTTTTGGATCAGAGCAACCCCGCGTGAGCACCAAGAACGGCACAACACGGACCCGCGGCGACCAGGGGGTCTCGGTCCGCGAGCTCGCCAGCCGGCTCGGGGTCTCGACGGCCACCGTGTCGCGGGCGCTCAACGACCACCCGTCCGTGTCGCACTCGACCCGGCAGCGGGTGCTCGACATGGCCGACGCGACCGGCTACACGCCGAAGGTCGGTCAGCGGCAGGCCTGCACGATCGGGCTGGTCTATCCCTCGCACCCGGTGATGCCCGACTTCGGCTCGTTCGAGAGCGCGATGCTCTCGGGCGTGATGCGCGGCTTGGCCGAGCACCGGTACGACCTGTCGCTGATCGAGATCGACCGGGACCGGATCCCGGGCGAGAGCTACGTGCGGTTCTTCCGCCGCAAGGGCGTACGCGGCGTGATCACGCGGACGATCAGCAACGAGCCGACGCTGGCCGAGGCGATCGCGGCCGAGGGCTTCCCGGGGATCGTCGTTGCCGACCGCAGCGACGACCCGTCGGTCAGCTTCATCTGCTCGGACTCGCTGCTCGATAGCAAGCGTGCGATCGAGCATCTGATCTTGCAGGGCCACCGCCGGATCGGGCTGGTGGTGCACACGGTGCTCGATTCCGACCACCGCGACCGTCTCGCGGGCTATGAGGCCGGGCTCGCGGCCCACGGGATCGAGATCGATCGCGACCTGATCGTCACGCAGCCGGCGAGCATGGACGGCGGGCGCGCCGCCCTGCTGCGCCTGCTCCGCCGGGAGAACCCGCCGACCGCGATGTACTGCACCAACCCGCTGACGACCGTCGGCGTGCTGCACGCGTGTCTGGAGCTCGGGATCGATGTGCCCAAGCAGCTCTCGGTCGTCGGCTTCGACGACTCGGACACGCGGTACAAGACCTTCCCGCGGTACACCGCGGTCTGCCAGGAGGCGGACCAGCTCGGGTACGAGGCGGCCCGCTGGCTGACGCGGACGCTCGAGGGCGTCGAGACCAAGCCGATGCGGACGCACCGGCCCACAACGCTGAGTTTCAACCAGTCGACCGGCCCGGTGCCTTTTACACCGGTCCGGATCTCGCCGGCGCTCGAGGAGGTGATCCGCGAGCCCACGTAGCACGACGCCAACACGGTTCACAGCCCCGGGCGACGGCTCGGGTGTTCTCGCCGGCGTGTTATGCCGGCACCACCGTGCGGGGGGTGTTTGTCCCCGCGAGAGACCATGGGAGAGACAGAGATGAAGAAGATGATGCTTGCCGCGGCCCTGATCGCCGGCACCGCGCAGGGCCAGAACCTGCTCAACAACCCGAGCTTCGAAGGCCCGATTGTTTTTGACGGCAGCGACCTGACCGAGTGGAACGCCTTCTTCGGCGGCCCTCCCGGCACGTTCCTCGAGTCGTTCAACGACACCGGCGCCACCCCGCTCTCGGGCGCGAACGCGCACGTGACCACCATCCAGGGCGATCTGAGCGCCGGCGTTGACGGCTTCAACGCCTTCACCGGCCTCGCGCAGCGGGTCGACGGCCTCTCGGCCGGCGCGCCCTACGAGTTCAGCATCTTTGCCCGCAGCAACGGCAATGTGACCAACGGGGCCGAGTTCCGCATCGAGTGGATTGACGCCGGCGGGGCGATCATCGGCGACCAGTTTGCGCTCAACACGCCGATCCAGGACGCGCTGACCAGCGACTACGAGTTGTTCTCGCTGACCGCGATCGCCCCGGCCGGCGCGGTCGCGGCCAACGCCGTGCTCGCGGTCCAGAGCTTCCTGAACGACGGCTTCTTGGCCGACACCAGCGTGGCGTGGGACGACGCCTCGTTCGTGCTGGTCCCGTCGCCGGCGTCGGCCGCGCTGCTGGGCCTCGGCGGTCTCGCCGCTGCTCGCCGTCGCCGCTGAATGAAGTGACTCCGAGCCGGGCGTGGCTTCGCGGCCCCGCCCGGGCTTCACACCGCCGGCTCTGTTCCGCCGGCCGCATCCATGCAGTTTGAAGCTTCGCGCTGCGGAGCACACGTTCCCAGAGGAGAAACACATGATCACCCGTGCAGCATGCCTTGTCGCGATGTGCGGCGTCGCCGTCGGTGCGAACGCCCAGCTTCTCAACCCCGACTTCGAGCTCTCGGGCGGCACCGGCCCCAACGAGACCGACTTCGCCAGCTGGAGCAGCTTCGGCGGCCCGGACCAGATCAGCGCCGACACGACCGAGCTCTTTAACGGCTTCGCGTCGGCCAAGCTCTTCGGCGGGTTCGATGTCCCGTTCAACACCCACGTGCTCGTCCAGTTCCAGGTCGAGGATGTGACCCCCGGCGACGAGTGGGAAGTCGCCGCGCTGGTCGGCGAGCTCTCGACCGACGCGCTGCAGCCGGGCGTCCGCGGCTTCATCTCGATTGTCTACGAGGATGCCGAGGGCGTGAACCTCGTCGATACCGCGATCGATCTCGAGCCCGGCATGCTGCCGCAGGACGAGTTCGGCCGCATGTCGGTCACGGACATCGCGCCGCTCGCCGCCGAGACCGTCCAGGTCGTCCTTGGTCTCCAGCAGGAGGTCATCACCGCGACCGGCTCGATCCGCTTCGACGACACGGAGCTGAACCTGCTGAGCACCGGCAACGACATCGAGCTGCGCAACGGCGGCTTCGAGGAGATCGTCTTCGGCCGCAAGGTCGAGGGCTGGACGACCTTCGGCGACTTCGCCGAGCCCAGCGGCAACATCTTCACCGCCGAGGACTTCACCTTCCCGCCCGCGATCGAGGGCGACCAGTCGGTGCTGATGTTCGGCCAGTTCAACGGCGACGAGAACGGCAACGACTCGGGGATCTTCCAGTCCGTCCCGGCCAGCGCCGGCGAGGAGTGGACCGCCGCCGCCCAGGTCTTCAACGACGACGTCGATCCGATCGGCGAGGGCAACGTCGCGGTCATCTCGCTGGTCTTCCGCGACGCGAACGGCGTCGTGCTCGCAGACAACCCGGTCCAGGCCGCGGATTCGACGCTGACCCCCGGCGTCTGGGTCCCGGTGTCCTCGACCGCGGTCGCGCCCGCGGGCACCGCCGAGGCCGAGATCGTGCTCGTCTACTCGCAGGCACCCGCCCCCGATGGCGTTGCCGGCAACGAGCCGCTGGGCATCGTCCGCTGGGACGACACCAGCCTGACGGTCGGCACCGCCGCCCGGTTCTGCGCCGATGTCAACGACGACGGCAGCGTCGATTCGAGCGACTTCTTCGCCTGGGTCAGCGCGTTCGGCGCCGATCCCCGCACGCCGGCGCAGGAAGTCGCCTGCGATGTCAACAACGACGCCGAGTGCACCAGCGGCGACTTCTTCGCCTGGGTCAGCGCCTTCGGCCTGGGCCTCGAAGGCCCGCTCTGCCCGGCCCTGCCGTAAACCGGCGGCCGAAACCACACGCAGCATCCGGCCCGCGGGGAGACCCGCGGGCCGGCTTTCACCGCCCGGGAGCCGGCACGCCATGCTCGATCGACTCTCGATCCACCCCGCGCTGCGGAGCCTCTCGGCGGGCTCGGCGGCCGTCGTGGCTCTCGCGATCATCTCCAGCGCCATCGTGATCGCCCGCGGCGACGGCCGGCCCGAGACCGAAGCCACCATGTGGACCTTCGCCGCCCCACACTTCGATATCTACAAGCCCGTGCTCGATGAGCGCAACCAGACCGCCGGCTTCCGAGTCGACCTGATCAACATCGGCCGCCAGGTCATGGACCGCCGCATGCTCGGCGGGTTCCTGGGCGGTGTGCCGACCGCCGACCTGCTCGAGGCCGAGCGCTCGACGGCGAGCTTGGCCTTCGCCGGCCCGCTCGAGGCCGTGGGTTTCCTCGACATCACCGACCGGCTCGAGGCAGAGGGCCTCTTTGACGAGATCGTTCCGGCGGCGTTCTCGCCCTGGACGTTCGAAGGACGCGTCTTCGGCATCCCGCACGATGTCCACCCGGTGATGCTCGGCTACCGGGCCGACCTGGTCGACGCGGCCGGCATCGATCTTTCTCGCGTCGAGACCTGGGACGAGCTGTTCGCGGCGCTCGAGCCGCTGCGGCAGGACCTCGACGGCGACGGCACCATCGACCGGTTCCCAATGAGCCTCTGGCACACCAACTCGGACATGATCGAGACCATGCTGCTGCAGGGCGGCGGCGGGGCGTTCGCGGCCGACGGCTCGCTCGCGATCGACCGCCCGATCAACGCCGACATGGTCGCGAGGATGGTCAGCTGGATGGTCGGCCCGGGCCAGGTCGCCGCGGACGTGCCCGAGTTCAACCCCGCGGGTACCCAGCAGAAGCTCGAAGGCCGCGCGGTGGCCTATCTCATGCCGGACTGGATGTGCAACATCTGGCGGCGCGAGCTGCCGCAGCTGCACGGCAAGGTCCGGCTGATGCCGCTGCCGGCCTGGGAGCCGGGCGGGCGGCGGACCAGCGTCTGGGGCGGCGCGATGCTCGGCATCGCCAAAGCGGCCGACAACCACGACGAGCTCTGGGAGTTCGCCAAGTTCTTGTACCTGTCCGACGATCTCGCCCGCGAGCTGTACCGCACGGGTGACATCGTCACGCCGGTCCGCTCGCTGTGGGACGACCCGATCTTCGACGAGCCGGATCCTTATTTCAGCGGCCAGCGCAAGGGCCGGATGTACATCGAGCTGGCCGACGACGTGCCGCTGCGGGCCGCGAGCCCGTTCTTCACGCAGGCGCGGATGGAAGTCCTCAACGCGGTCTCGCGGCTGCACGGCTACGCGGCCGACAACGGGGTGTACACCGCGGACGGGCTTCGGCCGATCGCGGCCGACTATCTGCGTGATGCGCACCGCGACGTGCAGCGGATCATCGATCGCAACGCGTTCCACGGCGGTTCGGTCGCGGCCGGGGCGGCCGGCGGGGCCGGCCCGTGAGCGGCGCCGCGTCCGGGCCGTCGCGCGCGCCGTACGCGCTGCTTGCGCCCTTTGTGATCCTGTTCGTCGTGTTCACGCTCTGGCCGCTGGTCCAGTCGGTGCCGCTGTCGATGAGCCACACGTTCGGCCCGGGCGCGTCGCTGCACGTGGGCTGGTCGAAGTTCTCGCTCGCGCTGGAAGACCCGCGCTTCTACACGGCGCTGCGCAACACGCTGGTGTTCACGGCCGGCTCGGTCTTCATCCAGCTGCCGGTTGCGCTCGCGTTGGCCGTCGCGCTCAACCAGCCCTGGCTCCGCGGCAGGACGCTCTTCCGGCTGGCGTTCTTTGCGCCGCAGCTGGTCGGGCTCGTGTTCACGGCGGTGCTCGCGCGGGTGCTCTTCCAGAAGCAGAACGGGCTGGCCAACACGCTGCTGGCCGAGATCGTCGGCCCGCTGAACAGCCTCGCGCCGGGCGTCTTCCCGAGCCCGGGCGCGATGCTCGAGACGCCGTGGCTCGAGGGCCTGGCGCTGACCACGCTGATCGTCACGGCGCTCTGGATGTACGCCGGCTTCAACATGGTCTTCTTCCTGGCGGCGCTGCAGAACGTCAGCCGCGAGCTCGAAGAGGCGGCGACGATCGACGGCGCCGGTCGATGGGCGCGGTTCCGCCACGTGACGATCCCCGCGATCCGGCCCGTGGCCGCGTTTGTTGTGCTGCTCTCGATCATCGGCAGCTTCCAGCTCTTCGAGATGCCCTACATCATGCTCGAGGAGGGCACCGGCCCGCGGGACAAGGGGCTGACGCTGGTGACGTACCTGTACAAGAACGGTTTCGAGGCCGGCGACCTGGGCTACGCGACCGCGATCGGCTGGCTGCTGGCGCTGCTGCTCGGCGGCGTGGCGGTGGCGCAGCGCGTGCTCGTGCGCGACGAGGCCAAGCCGTGAGCCGCGGGCCGGGGTCATCCGTGCCGCTGCGGCTGGCGGCGTACGCCGTGCTCGCTGCGGCGGCCGCGGTCGTGCTCGTCCCGCTGTTGTACCTCGTGACATCGTCGTTCAAGCCGGCGGCCGACTTCTTCACGTCGATGTTCTTGCCGCTGGGCGATGGGTTCCTGGGCGTGCGGTGGGATGCGCTGACGCTCGAGCAGTTCCGCAAGCTGGGCCAGACCGATATCGATCTGCCTCGGGCGATGGTCAACTCGATTTTCTTGTCGTCGGTCACGAGCGTGCTGGCGACGCTGATCTGCGCCGCGGCCGGCTACGCGCTGACGGTCTACCGGTTCCGGGCGCGGGCCGCGGCGGACTGGCTGGTGGTCGCGGCGCTGATCATCCCCCCGCCGCTTCTGATCGCGCCGAGCTACCAATGGCTGCACACGCTGGGGCTGCTCGACAGCTATGCGGGGCTGATCCTGCCCGCGATCGCGCCGGCGTTCGGGGTCTACCTGTTCCGGCAGGCCGCGAAGCAGAGCATCCCGCCGGCGATGGTCGAGGCGGCCCGTGTCGACGGCGCGTCGGAACTGACAATCTTTTTCGGGATCGGCCTGCCGATGCTCCGGCCGATGATCGGGGCGTTTGTGATTATCACGTTCCTGGCGATGTGGAACAACTTCATCGGCCCCCAGGTCGTGCTCCAGAGCGACGCGAAGCAGCCGCTGGCTGTGGCGATCTACCAGACGCAGACGGGCTACTACAGCGACTATGGTGTGCTGATGGCCGCGACGCTCGTGGCCGTTGCGCCCGTCGCGGTCCTGTTCCTGTTCCTGCAACGCGAGTTTTTGTCCGGGCTGACGTCCGGCGCCGTCAAGGGCTAGCCACGGCTCGCCCGCGGCGATCCACGATCGATTGAGCAAGGAGTTGCCCATGTCCTTTCCTTCCGACTTCATCTGGGGTGCCGCGACCTCGTCGTATCAGATCGAGGGCGGGCGGACGCAGCACGGCCGCGGGCCGTCGGTGTGGGACACGTTCTGCCGCCAGCCCGGCAAGGTCCGCGGCGGCGACACGGGCGATGTCGCCAGCGACCACGTCAACCGCTACCGCGAAGATGTCGCGCTCATGAAAGAGATCGGGCTGCACGCGTACCGGCTCTCGATCGCCTGGCCGCGGGTGATGCCCGACGGCGTCGGAGCCGTCAGCGAGACCGGGCTTGCCTTCTACGACCGGCTGGTCGACGAGCTGCTGGGCGCGGGCATCCAGCCCTGGGTGACCTTGTTTCACTGGGACCTGCCGCTGTCGATCCATCACCGCGGCGGCTGGATGAACCCGGCCAGCCCCGACTGGTTCGACGAGTTCACCAAGGCGGTCGTCGATCGGCTGTCGGACCGCGTCTCGAACTGGTTCACGATCAACGAGCCGCAGGTGTTCATCGGCATGGGCTACGGCTCGGGCGAGCACGCGCCGGGGCTGAAGCTCCCGCTCGATGACCAGCTTCGCATGGGCCACCACGTGCTGCTGGCACACGGCCGCGCCGCGCGGACCATCCGCGAGCGGGCCCGCACCGCGCCGCAGATCGGATGGGCCCCGGTCGGCAAGGTCGGCATCCCCGCCGACCGCAACCGCGACCTTCAGGCCGCGCGGGACCTGACCAACACGGTCGGCGATGACCCGGTCTGGTCCAACACCTGGTGGAGCGACCCGGTCTTCCTCGGCGGCTACCCGGAGGACGGCCTCTCGAAGTACGGCACGGCGCTCCCCGCCGGGTGGGAGCGCGAGATGGAGCTCATCCACCAGCCGACCGATTTCTATGGCGCCAACATCTACCGCGGCGAGATCGTCAGAGCGACCGATTCGGGCGAGCACCAGGTCCTGCCGCCGCGCACCGGCACGCCCCGGTCCGACTTCGGCTGGGAGATCACGCCCGACGTGCTCGAGTGGGGCGCCAGGTTCTTTTATGAACGCTACGGCAAGCCCGTGATCATCACCGAGAACGGCATGTCCAACGCCGATTGGGTCAACATCGCCGGCGAGGTGGACGACCCGCAGCGGATCGATTATGTCACCCGCCACCTGCTGGGCCTGGGCCGGGCGATCGACGACGGCGTGCCCGTCCGCGGCTATTTCCTCTGGTCGCTGCTGGACAACTTCGAGTGGGCCGAGGGGTACCACCAGCGGTTCGGCCTGGTGCACGTCGACTTCGAGACCCAGCAGCGCACGCCCAAGAAGTCCGCCGGCTTCTACAGACAAGTGATCGAAACCAACGGCGGGCTGCTCGGCAGCCTCCCCCGATCGGCAGCCGGCGAGGAACCGTTCATCGTCGACCGAGACCGCCGGCCGCAAGGAAACACCCCATGAAACGCCTGCTGCTCTTCCCGCTGATCGCGATGGCCGCCACCGGATGCACCGCGCAGGACCATCGGCAGGACGCGTCGGCCCCGGCCGTCTACTCGGGCGCGATACCCGTGACCGTCGAGCGGACCGACGACGGCGTCCGGCTGCTCCGCGGCGGCACGCCCTACTTCATCAAGGGCGCCGGCGGCGATAGCCACCTCGAGATGCTCGTCGCGGCCGGCGGCAACTCGATCCGGACCTGGGGCGCCGACCAGCTCGAGCCCCGCGAATGGCCCGACGGCCGCGTCATGTCGCTCATGGACCGCGCCCACGAGCTGGGCCTGACCGTCACCGCCGGCTTCTGGGTCCAGCACCTGCCCGGCGGGTTCAAGGCCGGCGAGGGCTTCGACTACGACAACCCCGACGACGTCCAGCGCCAGCTCGACGCCGCCCGCGAATTCGCGCTCAAGTGGAAGGACCACCCGGCGCTGCTGATGTGGGGCGTGGGCAACGAAGCGATGGGCGACGACCGCGTGCGGTCGATGCAGGAGATCAACCGAGTCGCCGCCGTCTTCAAGGAAGCCGACCCGGACCACCCGACCTCGACCGTGCTCGCGGGCGTCTGGCCCGACAAGGTCCGCGTGTTCGCCGAGCACGGCACCGACATCGATGTGCTGGGCATCAACGCCTACGGCGGGGCGATCGCCGTCCCGCAGCAGACGCTCGCCCAGGGCTACGACGGGCCCTACTTCCTCGGCGAGTACGGCCCGATCGGGCACTGGGAGACCGCGATCGCCTCGTGGGGCGCCGAGGTCGAGCAGAGCACCGCCGGCAAGGCCCGCACCTACGAAGAGTTCTACAAGGCGGCCATCGGCAACCAGCCCGACCGTGCGATCGGCGGCTACGTCTTCCTGTGGGGCAACAAGCAGGAGCGGACCGACACCTGGTACAGCATGATCCTGCCGGGCAGAGACGGCGGCGCCGAGAAGACCGCCGCGGTCGACGTCATGACCAAGCTCTGGACCGGCCGCTGGCCCGACAACCGGGCCCCGCTGGTCGAGGGCATCGAAACGACGCTGTCGATGAGCCGGCAGCGACCGGGCGCTCAGGTCAGGGCTCAGGCGCTCGTTTCCGATCCGGACAACGATCCGCTGAGTTATCAATGGCTCGTCCGCCGCGAATCGGACGACAAGGGCGTCGGCGGCGCGGCCGAACGCGTTCCGGAGGACGTGCCCGTGACGATCGTCGGCGGGGCGCGCCGCATCACCGTCACCCTGCCCACCGAGCCCGGGGCCTACCGGCTCCATCTGTATGTTCGTGATATCAGCGGCGGCGTCGGCGCGGCGAACGTGCCGTTCTACATCGTGCCCGAGTAAGCCAGCCCGCCGCTCGCGGCACGCGGAGACCCCACCCATGGCCAGCGTCGAACTCGAGGCCGTCGGCAAGACCTACCCCGGCGGTGTGGAAGCGGTCAAACGCATCGATCTGTCGATCGACGACGGCGAGTTCCTCGTGCTCGTCGGCGGCTCGGGCTGCGGCAAGTCCACCACGCTGCGCATGATCGCGGGGCTCGAGACCATCACCGCCGGCACGATCCGCATCGGCGAACGGGTCGTCAACGACGCAGCGCCCAAAGACCGCGATATCGCGATGGTCTTCCAGAACTACGCCCTCTACCCCCACATGACCGTCTACGACAACATGGCCTTCGCGCTCAAGATGCGGAAGATCAGACGCGGCGAGATCGACCAGCGGGTCCGCGGCGCCGCCGAGCAGCTCGGCATCACCGACCTGCTCAAGCGCAAGCCCGCGGCGCTCTCGGGCGGGCAGCGCCAGCGCGTCGCGCTCGGCAGGGCGATCGTCCGCGAGCCCGCGTGCTTCCTTTTCGACGAGCCCCTGAGCAACCTCGACGCGAAGCTCCGCGTCGCGATGCGCAGCGAGCTCAAGAGCCTGCACCAGCGGCTGCGGACGACCAGTGTCTACGTCACGCACGACCAAGAGGAAGCGATGACACTCGGCGACCGAATCTGCGTCATGGCCGACGGCGTGATCCAGCAGGCCGGCCCGCCGCTCGAGGTCTACGACCGCCCGGTCAACCGGTTCGTCGCCGGCTTCATCGGCACACCGCCGATGAACTTCGTCGAGACCGAGGTCCGCCACGAGGCGGACGCCGCGGTGCTCACCGGCCCGGGCGTCCGGGTCGTGATGCCCGGCGGGGCCGGCTGGCTCGCCGATGGGGCGAGCGTCGTGCTAGGGGTCCGGCCGCAGCATCTCGTCGAAGCGGCAACCGGCGGCGGCGTCGCGGCCGAGGCCGAGATCGACCGCGTCGAGCTGCTCGGCGACCAGATGGATGTCCATCTCTCGGTCGGCGGCTCGGCGATGGTCTCCCGCATGCCCGCCCGTTCCGGGCTCGCCGCGGGGCACACGATCCCGCTGACGATCGGCCCGGCGCACGCGCACATCTTCGAGCCGGGCGGCTTCGGGGCCAGGCTCAACCCGCCGGGCCCGGGCGCGGTCTCATAAACCCGATTAGTAGTTCGGGGTCGGCGCCCGGAAGCTCGACAGATCCACCGAGCGGAACCACTCGATCGTCCGCGCCAGACCCTCGCGGAGCGGGACCTGCGGCTCCCAGCCGAGCTTCTCGCGCGCCAGCGTGATGTCCGGCTTCCGCTGCTTCGGGTCGTCGGCGGGCAGCGGCTTCTCGATCAGCTTCACGCCGCTGCCGGTCAGCTCGATCACGAGCTCGGCGAGCTGCCGGATCGTGAACTCGTCCGGGTTGCCGATGTTGACCGGGCCGACGAACTCGCTCGGACCGTTCATCATCCGGATGATCGCCTCGACCAGGTCATCGCGGTAGCAGAACGAGCGGGTCTGCGAGCCGTCGCCGAAGATCGTGATGTCCTCGCCGGCGATGGCCTGGCGGATGAAGTTGCTCACGACCCGCCCGTCGAACGGGTGCATCGTGGGCCCGTAGGTGTTGAAGATCCTGACCACGCGGATATCGACGCCGTTCTGGCGGTGGTAGTCGAAGAAGAGCGTCTCGGCGGCGCGCTTGCCCTCGTCGTAGCAGGCCCGGAGGCCGATGGGGTTGACGTTGCCGCGGTAGCTCTCGGGCTGGGGGTGCACGTCCGGATCGCCGTAGACCTCGCTGGTCGAGGCCTGGAGCACCTTGGCCCGGCATCGTTTGGCCATGCCGAGCACGTTGATCGCGCCCATGACCGAGGTCTTCATGGTCTTGATCGGGTTGTACTGGTAGTGCCCGGGCGCGGCCGGGCAGGCGAGGTTGTAGATCTCGTCGACCTCGAGCCACATCGGGTGGGTGACATCGTGGCGGACGAGCTCGAAGTTGGCCCGCTCGAGCAGGTGCGCCACGTTCGATTTCTGGCTCGTGAAGAAGTTGTCCAGGCAGACCACATCGTGGCCGTCGTTGACCAGCCTCTCGCAGAGGTGCGAGCCGAGAAAGCCCGCCCCGCCGGTGACCAGGATCCGCTTGATCTGCGACATCTCGCTCTTCTCCGTGGTCTCGCCCGCGGCTAGCCCGCGGAGCCTGTGCGACCCTTGAGGTATCGGGCATACGACTCGACGCGTTCGATCGGATCGTGCTCCGGCGTGAAACCGAGGCCGTCTGCGGCGGCTGCCATGTCGGCGCAGGTGTAGGTCTGATAAAAGCGTGCGATCGAGGCGGGCATCTCGAAGTACTCGGTCGGGCAGGACGCCGCCTCGACGCCCAGCCCGCGCCGGACGGCGTCGGCGACCTCGTTGAAGCTCGTCGCCCGGCCCGAGCCGGCGTTGTAGACACCGGGCCGCGGCTGCCCGCCGCCGAGCCCGCTCGCGGCGATCGTCTGCGCCACGATGTCCTCGACCGGGACCTGATCCCTGGCCTGGTCCCCGCCGCTGAACAGCCGGGGCCGGCCGCCGGCGAGGATCTGCTGCGCGAGCTGGTGCGCCATCGACGCCATCGACCCCTTCGCGCCCTCGCCGGGGCCGAAGACATTGAAGTACCGCAGCCCGACGATCTGCGGCTCGGGCTCGCCCGCCGCGAGGCGTTCTTCCCGGAGCCGGCGGTGGGCGCATTCCATCAGCCACTTGCTGAAGCCGTAGACGTTCTCAGGCCGCCCGGCCGAGCCCTCGGCGAACGGCACGCGGTCGGCGGCCTCGCCCGGCGTGCCGTAGGTCGCGGCGCTGGAGGCGTAGACCAGCGGGACCTCGGCGTCGGCCGCGGTCTCGAGCATGAAGCGCCACGCCTCGCCCGCGTTCTCGCGGATCATCTCCGCTTCGTCATCGATCGTGGTATTGGTGATCGCCCCGAGGTGGATGATCGCCGCCGGCCGCCGCTCGACGACCAGCGACGTCCAGTCGACCCTGTCGACGCTCTCAGGGACGACCTCGCCGGCGAACGGGGCGCCGGCGATCCGGTCGCATGATTCAACGAGCGTGGCGAACGAACCGGACCGCATCGGATCGATCACGACCGCGTGCGAGCCGGGGTGATCCCGCTGGAGGGTCGCGGCCAGGTTCGACGCGATGAAGCCGCAGCCCCCGGTGATGACGATGCAGGGCGGGTTACCGGTCATCGGGGGACTCCAAGGCGTCGGCGTTCTGGTCCGTGGCGGCCGCCCCGCCCGCGAAGACGATCGGGGGCGTCGGGGCGCGGTGCCAGTACCACGCGGCCGATCCGAGGATCAGCACCGCGGCGACCGCTTCCTGCTTGCCGAATCGTCGCTTCATCAGCCGGGGCTCCGATCAGCTCCCCGCCGGAGCCGGTGATGGCGGCACCGGAGCCGGGGGCACGGCGACCGGGCCGCCCTCGTCGGTCGGGTCCTTCTTGCCCGACCAGACCAGCGGCGCCGCGACGGCGACCGAGGAATAGGTCCCGACGATCACCCCGATCAGCAGCGTGAACGAGAACGCCCGCACGCCCTCGCCGCCGGAGGTGTACAGGATGCCGACGGCCAGCAGCGTCGTGCCGGAGGTGATCACCGTGCGGCTGAGCGTCTGGTTGATCGAGAGGTTGACGACCCTGCGGCTCGCGTAGTCGAGCTTGCCCCGGTTCTCGCGGATGCGGTCCATGATGATGATCGAGTCGTTGAGCGAATAGCCGATGATCGTCAGCAGCGCCGCGACCAGGCTCAGGTCGATCTTAAACGGCAGGATGTTGACGCTCCGCGCCAGGTCGGCGGTCGTCTGGTTCTCGTAGAGGATCTCGGCGAGCGCGATCAGCCCGATCGCGATCATTACGTCGTGCAGCAGCGCGGCGATGGCGGCCATCGAATAGCGGACCGAACCGAACCTCACCCAGATGTAGATCGTGATCAGCACGAAGCTCAAGAAGACCGCGGCGACCGCGCGGGCCCGGAACGTGCCCGCGATCGACGCGTCGAAGCTGTCGACCCCCGCGAGCGATTCGCTCCGCTTGAGCGCCTTCGAGACCAGGTCCCACTCGGTCGCGGCGACCTCCGCCCACCAGCGGTCCTGGCTGTCGTAGACGCTCAGGTCGGGGTCGGAGACGACGAGCGCCGCCGACACGATCGACTCGGGCGTGCCTTCGAGGATCACGAGTTCGTGGGGCCGGCCGAGGTAGTCGCTGAATTCCGCGTCGCGTCGCATGAACTCGAGGCGCTCGAACAGGTCGTCCTCGCTGACACGCGGCTGGATGTTCTCCATCACGATCGCGACCCCGCCGTCGTACGCCGAGACGTCCGTGATCACCCCGGCCCGCCGGATCGTTGCGCCCAGCCGCGTTTCGGTGATCGGGAAGACCGGCGCCTGGCGGACATTGGTCTCCAGGTCCGACTCGAAGCTCAGCGGCGGCTTGGTGGGCAGGACATCCGCGAAGGCTTCCTGCAGCGAGGTGCTCACGGCGTTCTGGTCGGTCGAGAGCGTCTTGATCTTGAAGGTCGTCGAGGTCACGCCGTCGCCCTGCGGGTTCACGGGCAGGACCTCGGCGTTGACCATGTCGCCGAGCGGGGAATCGGGTCCGGCGTTCTCGGCGATGGCGGCGATGCGTTCGGCGACCTCGGGCCGGGCCATGGTCAGCCGTTGCCCGGCGTCGTCCTGCCGGAAGACCATGGTGACCGCCGTGCCGCCGCGGAACTCGTTGTCGAGCATCTCCGGGCCCTGGCGGACGATCATCGTGATGCCCAGCCCGACGAAGCAGGCCGAGACGACGATCGCCGGCACGCGGATCGAGAGCCAGTCGATCTTGGGCTCCAGGGCCCGCTCGAGCGCCGGGACGGAGCCGGGCAGCGAGGGCAGGCTGCCGACGCCGAACCGCGTGATCAGCCAGGCGAACAGGATGCGGCTGATCACCAGCGCTGTGAACAGGGTGCCGACCACGCCGATGCCCAGCGTGATCGCGAAGCCGCGGATCTCCTGCGTGCCGATGTTGGCCAGCACGAGGCAGACGATCAGGTTCGTGACGTTGCCGTCGACGATCGAGGACAGGGCCTTGTCGAACCCGAGCTGGACGGCCTTCTTGATGTTCGCGCCGTTGCGGATCTCTTCGCGGATCCGCTCGAAGATCAGCACGTTGGCGTCGACCGCCATGCCGAAGGTCAGGATGATGCCGGCGATGCCGGGCAGGGTCAGCGCGGCCCGGCCGAGCGAGAGCATCGCGAGGATCAGCAGCGCGTTGCAGGCCAGCGCCGTCACCGCGATCGCCCCGCTCGTGAAGTAGTACACGATCATGAAGCCGCTGACGATAATCAGCGCGATCAGCCCGGCCCGCAGCCCGGCGTCGAGGTTGTCCTGGCCCAGCTCGGGGCCGAGGATCGACTGGCTGATCGGCCGGGGCGTGAGGCTGGCCGACAGCGTGCCCGCGTTGAGCGTCCGGATGATGTCGCGGCGTTCCGAGGGCGAGTTGATGCCCGTGATCTGGCCCGAGCTGGTGATCTTGCCCTGGAGCGTCGGGGCGGTGATCGCGCGGTCGTCGAGGACCACGCCCATCCGCTCGCCGAGGTTCTGCTCCGTCAGCCGGCCGAGCAGCCTGGCGCCGGCCGGGTCCATGCGGAAGCCCACGGCCGGGGCGCCGTTCTCGTCGATCTGTTCGAACGCGCTGGCGACCCGCCAGCTGTCCTCGCGGTTCTCCTGGAGCAGTGCTTTGTCGCGGCGGTCGTAGAGCAGCATGTAGAGCTGGCCCTCGTACTCCTCGACGACGAAGTCGGTCGTGCGGAAGAAGGCCGCCGGGTCGGCGAGCATGAACTCGGCCTGCTGGATCGTGTTGACCCAGGCGGTCGGGTCAGCGAGCTCGAGCCAGATCGCGTCGGGCGCGGTCGCCGCCCGCGGCCCGCTCTCGCGGAGCTCTTGGCGGAGCTGCTGCTCGTCGGGGTGCTCGTCGATACGCGGTGCGATGCGGAACTCGAGCACGCCCGAGCCCTGCAGCAGGCGGATCAGGTCGCTCGGGTCGTCGAGCGTCGAGCGTTCGGACTGGTACGACTCGAAGGCGGTCAGCACGCTCTCGATCGCGTCGATCTGATCGGCGTGGGCTTCGCGGATGTCTTCGAGGGCCCGCGACCTCGGGCTCGGGATCGGGAAAGGCTCGGGGGCGTCGTCGTCGAGCACCAGCCGCTGCTCGTCGCTGAGGCTCAGCGCGTTGCGCAGGTCCTCGGCCCGGACCACCGTGTCGAGGATCTCCTGGCGTGCATCGTTGAGGCGGATCCGGGCCGCGCCGATCTCGACGAGGATCGATTCGACGACCTCGTCGGGCGCGGGCGGGTCGCTGGCCTCGGCGCGATCCAGACGCTGGCCGGCCTCGCGTTCGGTGTCGAACGCCTCGGCGGCACGCTCAAATGCCGCGAGCCGGGTCTCGAGCCCGGCGGACAGACGCTCGAACTCGGCCTCGCGCTCGGCGGCGGGCAGCGCGATCGCGCGGTCGACCTCCTGCGGCGAGATCTCGCGGGCGGCGATCTCCGCCAGCGCGTCTTCGTAGGTCTGGCGCAGGGCCTTGACGCGATCGCTCGGCAGCGGCATCGTGATCTCGAGCCGGTCCCGGCCCTGCGGCACGATCGAGATCTCCAGCAGCCCGTCCGGGTCGACCCGGTCTTTGAGCACGGTGATCGTGCGGCTCATGACCTCGCCGGCGTTCTCGTCGGCGGCGATCTGAAGCTGGTAGACGAGGCTGAACCCGCCGCGCAGGTCCTTGCCCTGGCGGAGGTTCTCGCTCGGCGGGTAGATCGAGGCCGCCGCGAGCATCAGCAGCGCGAGGACGAGGCACGTGTTTCTGACAAGATGGCGCATGGGGCGATCGGATCCTGTTCTCGGCGGCGATGCCGAAGCTCGTTGGGAGGCTCTCAGCCGGCGTTGCGGGCCAGTTCGGGCGTCGCGGCGGGATCGGGGGCCGAGTCGTCGTCGGCTGTCTCGCCGCCGGCGGCCTCACGCAGCACCTGCTGCACGGCGCTCTTGGCGACGCGCAGCCGCGATTTGGTCTGCTCGTCGATGATCAGGACGACCTCGTCGTCGCGCACCTCGCTGATGCTGCCGATGATCCCGCCGATGGTCTGCACCCGGTCGTGCTTGCGGAGGCTCGAGAGCAGCTCCTGCTTGCGCTTCTGCTCTTTGCGTTGCGACCGGCCGGAGAGGAAGATCATCAGCACGAAGACGCCGATGATCGCGATGAACGGGAGCATGGAGCCGAGCCCGCCGCCGGCGGGCTGGGCGCCCGGGGGCAGTCCCTGCGCGGCGCCGGGCTGGAGCGACTGCCCCGCCTCGCCGCCGCCGGCGGGCGCGGCACCGGCGGCGTTGGGCACGCCGGGGATCGATGGTTGTGCGTCTTGTCGCATAGCAGGGTTCCGATTGCCGATGGACGCGGCGGAGGCCGCGCGTGTCAGGCGGGTGTCTGGAGGCCGAGACGCCGACGCGTCGGCTCGGAGAGGCCCTCGATCGCGACGGGCCACCGTTCGGCGAACGCGAGCCACGCATCTTCGCGGACGGCCCTTCGCAAGTCCATCATGAGCCGCTGAAAGTGCCGAACATTGTGCAGGCTGACGAGGATCGGCCCGAGCATCTCCCCGGCCCTGAATAAATGCCGAATCGTGCCGCGGCCGAAGCCCGCCCCGTCGGGCGTGGCCAGCCCGTGGCGGGCCGGATCGCACGCGTGGCAGTCGCAGCCGGGCTCGATCGGGGTCCGGTCGCGCTCGTGGGCCCGGTTTTTGAGCCGCAGCGGCCCGGTGCGGGTGAACGCGGTCGCGCTCCGCCCGTTCCGCGTCGGCAGCACGCAATCGAACATGTCCACGCCCGCCAGCACCGAGGCGACAATGTCCCGCTCGTAGCCCACGCCCATCAGGTACCTGGGCCGGTCCTGGGGCAGCAGCGGCGCGGTGTGGGCGACGATCCGGTCGATCTCGGCCTGCGACTCCCCCACCGCCACGCCCCCGATCGCGTAGCCCGGCAGGTCGATCTGGGTGATCTGCTCGGCGGACCGGGCCCGCCGCTGAAGGTCGGTCCCGCCCTGGACGATGCCGAACAACGCCTGGTCGTTGCCGCGGGCGTGGGCGGCTCTGCACCGCTCGAGCCAGCGGACGGTCCGCTCGTTGGCCTGCTCGAGCCGGTCGGCGTGGTTGTAGCCATCGCGGGAGGCGTCGCGGATCGCCGCGAGTTTCAGGCGGGTCTGGTTCACGGGGCCGGCGTTGGGGTCGACCGAGGGCGGGCAGTCGTCGAAGGCCATGATGATGTCGGCGCCCAGGTCGTTCTGGATCCGCATCGAGTCTTCGGGGGTCATGCGGATCGTTGAGCCGTCGACGATCGAGGTGAACGTGACGCCGTCGTCGTCGACGGCGTTGGTGTCGGCCATGGAGTAGGCCTGGTAGCCTCCGGAGTCGGTCAGGATCGGCCCGTCCCAGCCCATCATGGCGTGCAGCCCGCCGAGATCGCGGACGACCCCGGGCCCGGGCCGCAGCAGCAGGTGGTACGTGTTGGCCAGCAGCACGCCGCAGCCGGCCTGCTCGAGCTGGCCCGGGTAGAGCCCTTTGACGGTCGCCTTGGTGCCGACGGTCATGAAGGCGGGCGTGTCGAACGCGCCGTGCGGCGTGGTGACACGCCCGACGCGCGCAGACGACCGGGCGCAGGCGTGGTCGATCTCGAATCGGAGCGGTCCGGCGTCGGGCAACTCAGCCGGCCCCGTCCCGGGACGATTCGGACGCCCGCTTGAGGACCTGCTGCTCCCGCTTGGTCAGGCTCTGGAGGCCCTGGTCTTTGACCTTGGCGAGGATGCGGTCGATCTGTTCCTCGTCGGCGGCTCGCCGGGCGGGCGGCTTCGTCCGGCTCGGCCTTTGACGACGAGAGATGTTGTTTGGCTTCGGCTTCGGGCTGCCGGCTCCGAAGTCGAGAAAGCCCCGCAGCAGGTGCTGGTTGCGGATGAAGAAGTAGCCGGCGATCGCGCCGCCGATGTGCGCCGCATCGCCGCCCGCGTTGTCCCCGCCGCGGAGCAGGTTGAACGCGGCGAACGCGACGTAGAAGTACGCGATCCACTTGATCTTGACCGGGATCGGCGGGATCAGGAGCATGATCCGCATGTCCGGCACGATCCGCGCGCAGGCGACCACCACGCCGAAGACCCCCGCGGAGGCGCCGATCAGCGGCGTGCCGATGCCGGTTCGTGCCAGCGTGCCGGGCAGGGGCACGTTCATCGACGCGAGTGCGACGAAGAACAGATAGAGCAGCCCGCCGCCGATGCCGCAGATCAGGTAGTAGGCCAGGTAGCGTCGACTGCCGAGGTACTGCTCGACCAGGCCGCCGAAGATGAACAGCCCGAGCATGTTGAAGAACAGGTGCGTCAGGTCGGCGTGCAGGAACTGGAAGGTGACCAGCCGCCAGGCCTCGAGCCGGAGGAACCCGTGCAGGAGGGAGAAGTGGCCGTAGCCGTTGAGCGCGTGCCAGGACCGGTACTGCTCCTGGGCGACGATCGTGTTGGTGACCGGGTCGACGATGGGCTTGGCCCAGGTCACGCCCATGGGGATGGTGTCGGGCCGGTCGACGTCGGCGACCTGGGCGCGGTCAAGGACCTCGCGCGGCACTGCGGCGTCGTGCACGATCGCGTCGC